>JASJFX010000051.1:0-3979 GCA_033791845.1 Lysobacterales bacterium
TCCGGTCACATGGTTAACACTGTACTCGGTACGAACTGCCAGCCATCAGGTTAATTCACCACAATCTTTCAGTTTACTCTGGCACTTTACTCTGACCCCAGAACTTCGGCTATGGCCTTCAGTCCAGCCCGGCGCCCAGTGACATCTGTCCAGCGCCAAATTCCGGGAGAAGGTGAGAGAAGGTGAGAGAAGGTGAGACGGGGAACCCGTCGAGAAGCCAGCCTGGGCTGCCGCCAAGCGGTCGAGAGGCTGGCCTGGGCCATACTGGTGAAATATGCGGGCTAGTAAATTTAAGCTGTCCCATCTACTACGTAACTCATGCGTGCCGGAGAGTGCACACAGAACGTTTAAGTGAGTTTGAGCTACTATTATAAGGGTTGCGCAAGGATAAAAATTTGAATATCAATCGTATATTGGAGACTCTATTTATCATGGCACTGGCTTCCGCTAACCTAAACGCAGACCCGCCGGGCGTAGTCTACACACCCGAATTACGTCAGCAACTCGATACCGGCTTGCAATTGCTTGGGGCGGTTTACCAACCACGTACAGAACACCTTTACGAGGACGGCCGGCCCAAGTTCACCAACCGGCTGATCCTGGAAGACTCACCCTATCTTCGCCAGCACGCCCACAATCCGGTGGACTGGCACCCATGGGGGGCCGAAGCATTTGAGATCGCCAGGCGTGAGGGCAAACCGGTGTTCCTTTCCATCGGTTATTCCACCTGTCACTGGTGTCACGTGATGGAGCGGGAGAGTTTTGAATCCATCGAAGTGGCTGAATATCTCAATACGCATTTCATTTCCATCAAGGTCGATCGTGAGCGCCGCCCTGATATCGACGAAATCTATATGACCGGGGTACAGATCATTTCAGGACGGGGTGGCTGGCCGATGTCGAGTTTCCTGACCGCCGATGGTAAGACTTTTTTTGGCGGCACCTATTATCCGCAAGCCCAGTTCCTGGAATTGCTGAAACGGGCAATCAAGGCGTGGAATGAAAACCGCGCAGGTCTCATCGAACAGGCGGAAGATATAACCACCAGGGTTCGCCGCTACCTGGACCAGGCGCAGGCCGCAGGAACATTGAGTAAGGCTGCACCCACCATGGCAGCACAACAACTGCTTAAGCGCCACGATGAGCTGCAGGGTGGTTTCAGTCCGGCGCCCAAGTTCCCCAATGAAGCCAATTACCTGTTTTTAGCCGATGATGCCCTGCGTAATAATGATCAGGCACTGATTGAGCTAATCCGCTTTGACCTGCAAACCATGGCCAGGGGCGGTATATACGACCAGGTTGGCGGCGGCTTTCACCGTTATTCCACTGACAATGAATGGCTGGTACCGCATTTTGAAAAAATGCTCTACAACCAGGCGCAACTGGCACGTGTTTTTATGGATGCCGCAGTTCTGACCGGGGAAGCGGAATTTACCCGCGTGGCACGGCAGATACTCGATTATGTATTACGTGACATGACCTCTCCGGACGGTGGCTTTTATTCAGCCACCGACGCGGACAGCGAGGGCGGTGAAGGCTTGTTTTTCCTATGGACACCTGCGCAGGTGAGGGCGGTGTTGTCGGAAGCGGACGCCGAACTCGCCATCAGCTTGTTTAACATTTCCGCGAGCGGCAATTTTGAGGGGTCAAACATACCGCACCTGTCGAATGCTGCGGATGCAATGGCAGCTGAACGGGGATTGTCGTCGGATGAGTTCTTACAAAAGGTGGATCAAATTCGCCAGCAGTTGTACACCGCCCGAAAACAGCGTGAACACCCCGGACGAGATGAAAAAATCATTACGGCCTGGAATGGCATGATGATCATGGCATTGTCACAGGCAGGTCACTTACCGGCAGGTGAGGCGTATGCAAAAGCGGCACTCAGGGCCGGTGAGTTTCTGTGGCAAAACCATCGTGACAGGACAAGTGACAGCCCGGGTGACCGCCCAGCTGAAAGTGAGGGTAAGCTTTACCGGACCAGTCTCGATGGCCGCTCATCCATTCCGGGCGTGCAGGAAGATTATGCCTGGCTGGCGGACGCGTTCATCAGCCTGTATGACCTGGACCAGGACAGTCGCTGGCTCACTCGTGCCCGTAGACTTGTCGAAACCATGCAGCGCGAATTCTGGGACGAGACCAACGGCGGGTTTTTCATGAATGCATCAAGTGCGACAGATGCGAATGCCGCGCCGGTCATGGGCAGGCCCAAGGATGTCAATGACGGTGCTGTGCCTTCGGGTAACGCCGTAGCGCTCAACGCGCTGGCCCGCCTGGCGCGACGGCCCGGCAGTAAAGACGATTTCTTCATTACCGATGCACGTGCCGGCGCCCTGTTGTCGGCGTTTGCGCAAGCCATCAATCAGAGTCCGTTGGCATTTACCTACTTGTTGCGCGCGGCCCAGGTTAAAACCAACGGTGAATCCGGCGCACTGCAATATGCCGCGCATGGTGGTGTGAAGATCAATGCACGGGCAGCATCCGGAAAGCTGATCGTTGAGCTTGAAATCCGGCCAGGATGGCATATCAATGCGCATGAAACCCTTTCAAAAAACCTGATTCCAACGTCACTGACTGAAGATACTGAACCATCAATATGGAGCCTGACGGATATCAGTTACCCCCAACCCATCACCAGGAAACTGGGTTTTCAAAGCGAAAAGTTGGCCTTGTACGAGGGCAACGTGCGCCTGACCGCCCGCCTGCATCAAAACCAAAGTGTGCCGGTTTTGCCACCATTGAGAATCAAACTGCGTCTGCAGGCATGCGATGAAAAGGTCTGCTTGCCGCCAGAGAACCTGGTTTTACAGGTTGCAGTGCGTTAATACCGAATGTAATTGGGTCTATACCGGGGACATGGCTAACACTATGCCCGTATCGTAAGTAATGAGTTAAATTTTTACAAAAGCCACGACATCCAGGCTTTTCAAAGCTGGTACGGAAAATTACATGGGTTCATATAGGAAAGTCTGAGCGATGTGGGTGTCTCGACTTATGGTGATAACTTTATGGTGGGCCGTTGTTTTTGTTTTTTCAGTCCTGTTTAGATTAACTTAATGAAATTCATATGAAACCCTAATACTAGGTTTAATTGTGTTCAACTTATTATTCGCGCGTATGCAATATCCTTCACTCAGGACGCTATTTACAACGTTTAATTTGCTGATGAGGTTTATTGGCAAAAGGCAAGGATGCTGAAACAGTATAAAAATCCAGCTGGCAATTCTGCCAGTCAGTCTCGAAGGTTTCTAGATAAATAGAGACCGGGAAATTAAATCAAAAGCCAAAATGGCGTTCTTCGGGATTAACCGGAGAACTTCTTGCATATTTTTAAATACATTCTTCGGTTAAGAACTTTTTCAAAATTTAGATCATTGACCCCCCTCTGTTGCGCAGTTTGGGCAACGTTTGAGGTGAGAAGTCAAAAATGTCATTTCTCCGAACCGTTTGCGTCGGCGGATGACAACGTTGGTTAAAACACGAGGAAATAAAAATGAAACGTTTATCATTTTGGACTGCGGAAAATTTAAAACCCTTATTCGTATTGCTAGTCACAATCTCGATCTTGATGATCGGGGCCTCTGAAGCTTTGGCGTATGAGGACTACTCAGATTGCCAGGGTTGTCACGGCGGTTTTCGGTCGAGTCCCTACATTTCGCTTTCGGATGGTGTCAGTTGGGGTGATGACCTCCATGACGTCCATCGACGCACCATGTTGAACAGCGATTGCGATGTCTGCCACAACAACGATTTCAGCCCCGTTTTTATGGACAGTTCCAATGGAGGGGACGGGCTGAGACCTATAAGCTGTGCTGGCTGCCATGGCAGGCAGGAAGACATCGGCAATAATAGCGGAAGTGGTGCGGGCTTGCGTCAGCATCATACAAACGCCGGCGAACTCGACTGCATGGATTGTCACGATGACGCAGATCCCGACCTATACACACCCGTGGGTGAGGATGTATTACCCGAATACTAT
>JASJFX010000052.1:0-4495 GCA_033791845.1 Lysobacterales bacterium
TTTGCACCTGGAACAGATAGTGCCGGTCCGGGTTGGGTATGATGGTCTGAAAGTCACTACCCAACAGAGCCGATAAAATTTCACTGGACAAAATACGCACCGGGACACCGTGAAAAGCGCTCAGGTAATACCAGAGCATAAAGCCGAACACCATCCACAAAACAGCCAGGATTATTAACTCGCCTAAGCGCAAATCCTGATTGTCGGCCGGTTCTTTCATCATTTTACCCATTGGCGTGCGTTGAGAAAGATACGCTGCCAGGGGGAAACCTCCGGCCAGTGTTCCGGTGCCCAGGAAAAGTTAACCGTACGCAATGTTCTTTCCGGGTGAGGCATCATAATTGTAATCCGGCCATCGGTATTACACAGTCCAGTAATTCCGAGCGGGGAACCGTTCGGGTTTTGCGGATATTCAACCTTTGAGTATCCGTCCGCGTTGACATACTGCAGCACAACCTGGCTCTGCGGCAGTTCCTGGCCACGGAATTGGGCACGTCCTTCACCATGGGCCGTTGCCACCGGCAACAGGCTGCCTGCCATACCGTTGAAAAACAACGATGCCGACTCGGGCACTTTTACCAGGCTCAACCGGGCTTCAAACTGCCCTGAACGGTTTGCCACAAAATCCGGCCAGCTTTCGGTACCGGGAATGATGTCCTTTAGCGAAGCAAGCATCTGACAGCCATTACAGACCCCGAGGGAGAAACGGTCGGTTCGTTCAAAGAAAGCTGCAAACTGGTCTCTTAGTTCCGCCTGGAACAGTATGGAAGAGGACCATCCGCGGCCTGCGCCCAATACATCGCCATAGGAAAAACCGCCACAGGCCACCAGGCCTTGAAACGACGACAAATCCGTCCGTTTCTCCAGCAGGTCTGACATGTGCACATCGATTGCGCTGAAGCCGGCGAGGTCAAAGGCAGCGGCCATTTCAACCTGCCCATTAACACCTTGCTCACGTAAAATGGCAATTGTGGGTTTCGATTGCCTGGCGACAGCGGGGGCAACCGGGTTATGTAAAGGGTCAAAACTCAAGCTTGGTTTGAGAAACGGCTGATCCCAATGCAGGCTCCGGGCGAATTCCTCTTCTGCACAAACCGGATGATCGCGTAACTTCTGTACTTCAAAACTGGTTTCATTCCAGGCCTGGTGAAGCTGACTCAAGTCGCTTTGAAGACTGCTACATCCACCGATATTTATGTTGAGTGCCTTGCCGGGAACCGCTCTGCCGGTATCGGCAACCAGGTTTCCCACGCCATGCTTTTCAAAGCACGCAAGTACAGCCTGTTTATTTGCTTCGGTCACCTGGATAACTGCACCCGGTTCTTCGGCAAATAAATGTGCGCGCAGTTTATCGGGGTCATGCCCGAGAGCATCCTCGAATGTGAGTACAAGCCCGCAACGCGCCGCAAATGCCATCTCGCAAAGGGTGGTAATCAAACCACCATCAGAGCGATCATGGTAGGCAAGTATCTGCCCGGCCGCCATCAACTCCTGGATAGCTGCAAAGAACCCTGCCAGGTCGCGGGCATTATCGAGGTCAGGAACCTGGTCGCTGAATACTCCATGGACCTGCTCCAGGATGGAACCACCCAGACGGTCCTGTCCACGACCCAGGTCAATCAGCAAAAGACAATTGGCCTCATCACCGATTTTCAATTGAGGAGTCAACGCCAGGCGGGCATCCGTGGCCGGTGCGAAAGCAGTCACCACCAGTGAAACCGGTGCAAGCATATGTCTTGGCTGGTCGTCGTCTGTCCAGTCGGTTTTGAGGGACAGGGAGTCCTTGCCTACCGGTATGGCAATACCCAGCTCCGGGCATAATTCCATACCGACAGCCTTGACTGCCGCGTACAGCGCTGCATCCTGACCCTCTTCTCCGGCAGCCGCCATCCAGTTAGCGGACAAGCGCACATCGGAGAGACTGGCGATCGGTGCACTCACGATATTGGTGATCGCTTCGGTGACGGCCATCCTGGCTGCAGCCGGGCTATTAACCACCGCTAGTGGCGTGCGCTCACCTACTGCCATGGCTTCACCTGCATAACCATGAAAACTATGCAGACTCACCGCTGAATCCGCCACCGGCACCTGCCATGGCCCTACCATCTGATCCCGCGCCACCAGTCCCCCGACCGAACGGTCGCCGATGGTGATCAAAAAAGACTTACTGCCCACAGCCGGGAAACGCAAGACGCTGAAAAGATCTTTCTCCAAGGGCGTATGAGTGGGCAAACCTGTTAACGGGCTCACCGTTCCGGAGACGGCGTCCCGATGTAATTTGGGTGTTTTGCCGAATAGCACTTCCAAGGGGAGATCGACAGGAGGTTTATGCAATAACGCATCACTTAAATGCAGGTTTCTGTCTTCGGTGACTGTTCCCAGCACGGCATAAGGACAGCGCTCGCGTTGACAAAGCAGCTCAAATTCTTCCAGGTTATCGCGCTCTATTCCCAGCACGTAACGTTCCTGTGATTCGTTGCACCAGATCTCCATGGGCGACATCGCACCATCTGCGCTGGGTATCTCCCGCAGCTCCAGCCTGCCGCCGCGAGCGCTGTCATTCAGCAACTCAGGCAACGCATTGGACAGTCCGCCCGCACCGCAATCGTGGATTGAAACAATCGGGTTGGCATCGCCCAACGCACAACAGCGGTCAATGACTTCCTGGCATCGCCGTTGCATTTCAGGGTTACCACGTTGAACCGAAGCAAAATCCAGTTCTTCGTTTCCCTGGCCGCTGCCTACCGAGGATGCTGCTCCGCCACCGAGACCAATCAACATGGCCGGCCCGCCCAGTACGATCACTGCAGAACCTGCAGACAAGCGCAACTTTTCGATGTGTCCGGGACGAATATTCCCCAGTCCGCCGGCGAGCATTATGGGCTTGTGGTAACCCCAAAGCCGACCGCCAATCGACTGTTCGAAAGTACGGAAATAGCCTGTCAGTGCCGGTCGGCCAAATTCATTGTTGAAGGAAGCAGCGCCTACCGGCCCTTCTATCATGATATCCAATGCACTTGCTATTCGATCAGGTTTTCCGGAGTTCTCCTCCCAGTCACGGGGTCTGTCTGGCAACAGTAAATTGGAAACCGAAAACCCGGCCAGACCAACTTTCGGCCGTGCACCGCGGCCGGTTGCCGCTTCATCACGGATTTCACCACCGGAACCGGTTGCCGCACCCGGAAATGGTGAAATCGCCGTGGGATGATTATGGGTTTCCACCTTGATCTGTATACCCACATCCTCATCCAACCAGGCATATTCACCGGTTCCGGGCGCAGGAAAGAAGCGACGGTTAGGGCGCCCCTCGATAACCGCAGAATTATCATGGTAAGCGGACAGTACGCCCGCCGGATTCTGAGCATGCGTATTTCTGATCATGGCGAACAGGGAGAGATCCTGGGGTTTGCCATCCAGCGTCCAGCTGGCATTGAATATCTTGTGACGACAGTGCTCGGAATTGGCCTGTGCGAACATCATCAGTTCCGCGTCGGTCGGATTCCGTCCAAGCTCCTCATAGGCAGAAATCAGATATTCAACCTCAAAAGCGGACAGTGCCAGGCCCAGCTCGCGATTGGTCTTCTCAAGGACCTGCTGAGCATCTACAGAAATATCAGCAATACCCAGGTGTCTCGCTTCGTGATGTTCAAAAAGCGCCTTCGCTGATCCCAGATCACTCAGCACCGTTTGCGTCATGCGGTCGTGAATCAGGGGTGTGATGATTGCGGCCATTCGTGCTTCAACGGCTTCAGGGGGAAAATGAAACAGGGTACCCCTCTCAATTCGACTGATCGTATACAGACCGCACCTGTGGGCTATATCAGTTGCCTTGGTGGACCAGGGTGACTGCGTCCCCAAACGGGGGACTACCAGCAGCACACCTGGGGATTCGACCGAAGCTGATGCCGTAACAGGGTCTGCAGAATGACCCGTATCCGGTTGCACAGGCCCGGAGAGAGCATCAGGGTGCGCCATCAACTCTGCTTGCAGAAGTGCTTCAAGCCGCTCAATTTCTTCTTGCGAGGGGTCTTGTGGACTTTCAACAAAATAGATGAATTGCGCGGAGAACAAAATCTCCCGGCCCGTGTACCGACGCAACTCATCAATGAGTTTTTGCGTGTGGAATTCTGAAAAAGCCGGACAACCGCGCAGGCAGGTAAACCCCGTCAAAGCATCACTCCCATATTAACAGTCAGCATTATAGCGGTTGAGGGTTAAAAAATGATCAGTAATTTGGTGATTTATCAAATACTGTAAGTTTCCGGATTACACGGATTTGTGCTCTATCGCGATATACCGTTCATCCAAATGTAGATTGTGCAAAACTGAAACAATCGCGCCGCACATACCCCAGGGCACCCTCTCGACCGCTTCGCGGCCTCACCTTGTCCATGTGCTCTATCGCGATATACCGTTCATACCCCAGGGCACCCTCTCGACCAGTCCCTGGCAGCCCAGGCTGGCTTCTCGACGGGTTCCCCGTCTCACCTTCTCT
>JASJFX010000053.1:0-20509 GCA_033791845.1 Lysobacterales bacterium
CACTGGGCGCCGGGCTGGACTGAAGGCCATAGCCGAAGTTCTGGGGTCAGAGTAAAGTGCCAGAGTAAACTGAAAGATTGTGGTGAATTAACCTGATGGCTGGCAGTTCGTACCGAGTACAGTGTTAACCATGTGACCGGAATACACCCTTTGAAAAATGGTGGGCCGTGTAGGATTCGAACCTACGACCATCGGATTAAAAGATTCATGCCTGATTTATCAGGTCTTTATTAATCAGTCACTTGCGGTGTTTGTCAATTTAAGTTGTGCCCGTAATCACCAGTAAACACTGGTAAGTTACAAGTGATGGGGCACAATTTAGGCACACCAGAAATCCGAACTTCGATTTTCGAAATTCGGTTCTCAGTCAAATGCAGGTTCTCAATGAATGACAAGATGGCATTTATTTCAAATTCCACCTGGTCTGACTTCATTTGTTAGGGGTCAGTCATAACTTTTTTTAACGTATCTTCTGTTCTTCGGTGAAAGGCGCCTCCTGACCATTACTCAGGAGGCGCCTTTCAACCCGGTTTCGCCTGTCCTTTCGGTTATGCGGGTTAGAGCAGTGTTGCACCACCGGACAGCAGATGCACAATACCCGCAGCGAGACAGGCATATCCCAAGGGCACTTCATATACCCGGAGTTTAGCCAGTTTTTCTTCGCTTTTGTCGAGAAGTTCGTTGGCTTTGCCGACCGCCCCACTCAATTGTTCAGGGGTGTGCATGCTTTTGCTTTTCTCCTGGAAAAACTTCGCACCAAAAACAAGGCCGGTAATTACCGCAAGCAGTTGCGGCAAAATATCAGAGAAAGGAGCCATAACAAGCAGGTTCTTAACAAAAAACAAAACACCGAGGGTCGCGGCGATGGCCCCGATCATAGCCTGATGTGGGAGCAGTTTGTCTACAAGCTCTTTAAGCTTGGGGTTCAATGAACTTAATGCGGATCCTGCTGCAACGGTGCCGAGAGCAAGCAGAGACAAAGAAAGTAGAACCTTCCACAAAATAAAAGGCCCGCCGGAACTGCCGGATGAAGTGGGAAGATTGCCCAATCTCATATCAAAATTGTCACCGACCCATGCACCGGTAAAAGGTGGCTCTTTATTAATCTCGGATTCTTCACGGGTAATGATGGTAAGTGAAAAAACCCGCACGATGTCGGTGCCATCTTCCTGTTGAACCGCCAGGTATATTGGTAACCCCCACTGTATGGTTTCCCCAAGAAGATTCTTCTTGGCGACGACCCAATCTCCTTTTACAGCAACGAGAAGAGGATTGGAGTCAGCCCATCCTTGTCTCCCGGTATCATTTTTAAACCAATCTAATGCGGCTTCGGATAAATCATAAACATCGCCCGGTCCTGCAAAATTATCAAACTGGCCCGGCCATTTTCCAGCATCTATCTTTTCGTCTCTCTCCTCGAGGACAGATCCACTATCTTTCTCAATTTTGGCGATAAGTTCTTCTGCCTGGCTGTTCCCGGAGTCGTACTTCAATGCCAGGTTCAGCTCTTTGAGAGCTTCTTCATAGATAGGAGCTCTGTATTCAGGCAAGACGGCATCCAAATTGGAGATACTGGTGTTTGCACTGGTCAGCAATTCATCAGCACAGACCAAACGGGTTGCGCTTACAGCAGCGAATTTATCTTTAATAAAGGCATAATGTTCTGCAAAAACACCTGTACCCCAAGACAGATCGAGGTCTGCTGCCTCCGGAGGCAAACCCTCGGTGTAAATTTTTTCGAAGGCCGCACTCTGTTCTTCGGCTGTCGTGCCATACACCTCTGCCCAATCGTCAAGTTTACGGTTTGCGTCGGGAATGACATTTTCTTCAACATCTATGATGTTGTTCAGAAATTCCTCATGCTTTTCAAATTCCAGATAGGGAGCACTACCAGTAAGCTTGTAAAATCTTTCGTCATTTCTAATCTGCTCACGTAGCTCAGTAATAGCTTCGACATCTTGATAGGCTTCTTTCTGTTCTTCAGTCGCAACAGAATCAGCCGCAATAAGATCACTGGTTTTGACTGCACTTCGAGGAGCCGCTTCTAAATAAGCTGGCATACTCACCATTAATAGCAGTAAAACACTATAAGTTTTTATTGCACTCCTAGATTTGCGCATTTCATTCTCCCCGGTTGTAAGGCACCTCTGGTGGATTCACACGAATGCCAGCATGTAGGTTACCTATCACAGGGGGAGGCATACTGATGTAAGTCAATGTTAGATTAAAAAAATTTTGCGGTATGGCTCACGGTACAATCTGATGGGGCCGTCACCCGGGTCGCCCGTGAACCGGGTATTCGTGTCAGAACATCAGGAAACTCACGGCAATTGGGTCAGAGTAAGCTAACCCAAGTTTAACGGACACGTTAATTAAGCCACTAATCGATATTCCTGTTCCATTTGCGTCGGCGTTTTATAGTCCAGAGTCTGGTGAGCTCGCTGACGATTGTAGAACACTTCTATGAAGTCGAATATCGCGGTTTTCGCCGTCTCTCGGCTTTTAAACACCTGTAACTCAAGACGGCTTCGTAAATTGATCTCCGGTTCTGGCCGGAAAGCGGAACTTCACCAGGCTCATATTTCAGTGCCATTAAGTTCACAATCGGCCATTGAAGAATAAACACCAGGAATAGTCTATTATTTATTCATGAACCCTCCCTCATGGCTGTGTTTAGGCTTTGACTCGGGCAAATTTTTAAAGGAGATCGTGTAATGGTGGCTCGAAACAAAAATCTTTCCCTGGGGACGGTGCTGTTAGCTTTGACGTTACTAGCGGTGCCGGCGGTTGGGATGTCTGCAAATGGTGCCGCAGGCGCCCAGGTTGTCGTCGATGTTGAATTCCTCGGGGAAGTCGTCGTACCAACCGGTACTGATTTCGGCAACACGGAGATCGGCGGCCTGTCGAGCATCACTTTCGACGCTGCCCGGGACGTGTATTACGCGCTGTCGGACGATCAGGGCAATCGACCCACGGGGGATCCGGTCCGCTACTACACCGTGGCCATCGACCTGAGCGATGGGACCCTGGATAACGGAGACGTGGAGTTCATCGACGTCACGGAGCTGTTCGAGATCCACAAGAAACCATTCCCGCCGGGTGGTCTCGATCCAGAAGGGTTTACACTGGGTCGCAAAGGATTCTTCTTTATGTCCTCTGAGGGGAATATCTTCTCCACCCCTGTTCTCGACCCGTTTATCAGGCGCTACAACCGTAACGGAAAGGTTACTGCAGACCTGCCTATACCTGACAAGTACATCCCGGACGAGCCCTTCAAGGGCGTTAGGTTCAACCTTTCGTTCGAGAGCTTGAACGTCACACCCAACGGACGAGTTCTGGCTACAGCAGGCGAGGGGGCACTGTTCCAGGACGGTCCGGCGTCTACCTTCACCAACAGCAGCCTTGCGCGAATCCTCCTCTATGACCTGAGGAAGCGCCGGCCAGTCAGCGAGTACGTATACGAGGTTGGGCCCTGGGCGGAGCCGTCGCCGATCTTTGGCGTGAACGGGATCGTAGAAGTGTTGCCGATAGATAACGTGGGAACCATGCTGGTGATGGAGCGATCGTTCTCGGTCGGCGGGGTACTCGGCGGCGGAACTGGAAACGTTGTCGTGATTAACGAGGTCTCAACACAAGGAGCGACAGACGTGTTGGACAACGAAGCGCTCTACGAAGGAGGTACTCCAGTCCCCTTCGTGCCGGTCTTTCAGACGGAAGTATTTGCCTTCGACGATCTTGGGATCCCGATCGACAACATTGAGGGGATGACGTTCGGTCCTTCCCTGCCCGACGGGCGGAATACGCTGATCATTGTCAGTGACAACAACTTCAGCCCCGGACAGTTCACCCAATTCATCCTTCTTGCCCTGGACATCGAACCGCTGGAATGACCCCCGAGTTCTGGGGTCAGAGTCAAGTGCCAGAGTAAACTGGAAGATTGTGGTGGATTAACCGAAATTTTGACGTAAAGTTGACGTAAAGCAATGTTCAATATATGAAGATTTCAGGCAATATAGCTTTAATGTTGCCTATACACCCGGGCATTGCCACTTATCGAACTTCTCGAAGCGGCAAATAAGGCAGGCGCCAACGTGATGTGGCAATAAACCGAATCAACTAAGTACAATATAGGTCATCCCGGCTTTTGTCGACACAGGATAGATTGTCATGGCCCTTAACATCATCAAAGGCTACCGGCAGCTAGTTGCCGAAGCCGAAAAAGAGATTGAAACCATCAGTGTAGATGACGCACTGCAACTGCATGGCAACGAGGATGTGGTCTTTGTAGATCTTCGTGATGTTCGCGAGCTATCACGCGAAGGATTTATCCCCGAAGCGTTCCACTGCCCACGGGGCATGCTTGAATTCTGGATCGATCCCGGGTGCATTTACTTCAAGGACATATTCGCCAACGGGAAGAAGTTTCTTTTCTACTGCAACCTTGGGTGGCGCTCGGCGCTCGCAGCACAGGTTTCACAGCAAATGGGGCTCAACCCTGTAGCCCATATCGATGGCGGTTTCGATGCCTGGAAACAGGCCGGCGGCCCGGTGGCAAAGCCAACACGATGAATTAGTTATCCTGACTCTTGGTTGGGGTTTCTGGCAATATTGTGTTTAAACTACCTAAGCTCTCTCGAGGAGAGCGCGGACAGCCTGAGACTCAGACAGGATCCAAATTATGATAGCTAAGTCCTTTCCGGACAGAGTCGCGTGGCAAAATATTTGGCTTTAATAAAACTTCGTCCAACCGACTGTGCAAAAGCCCTGAGCCTGCTTACCGGCCCCAATACACCCGGCATCGGTTGATCTGCCCGGCCAAGAAAAAAGTCGAGACACCATAACTTTTGGAACGCAGGGCGCGAAAACGTCAACTCCCTCCAATTCAAAATGATTGCCTGGGATTCTGGTTTAACTAAATGAGATTTTAAAAAAAAATGGTGGGCCGTGTAGGATTCGAACCTACGACCATCGGATTAAAAGTCCGGTGCTCTACCAACTGAGCTAACGGCCCGCTGAGAGTACTGCGAGGAGCGCGGCATTTTATTGGATAACGCGGCTTTACTCAAGACAAATAGAACAATCAATTAAGATTTATATCGGGTCGGGTCACTTACACCTGCCGCTTCGAACCCGGCGGCACGAATCCGGCAGGAATCGCACACACCACATGCCCTGCCCTCCTCATCTGCCTGGTAGCAGGAAATCGTCATGGCGTAATCCACTCCAAGCTTTGTGCCCAGGCGGATGATGTCTGCTTTGCTCAGGTCAATCAGCGGTGTGTGAATTGTCAGGTGGTTACCTACAACGCCGGCCTTGGTGGCGAGGTTGGCCATTTCCTCATAGGCGTTGATAAACTCCGGTCGGCAGTCAGGATAACCGGAATAGTCCACCGCGTTGACCCCAATAAATATATCGTTGGCACCCAGCACTTCAGCCCAGGCCAGCGCCAGTGACAACATGATGGTATTTCGTGCCGGCACATAGGTGACGGGAATACCTTCGCCTTCCTCTTCGGGTACATCAATATCATCTGTTAAGGCCGAACCACCAAATTTACGTAAATCCAGCTTGATGGTTTTCAAGGTGGCGGACATCTTGTCTGCAACGTTCTTTGCAGCCTGCAATTCAGAACGATGGCGTTGGCCGTAATCAACCGACAAGGCATGGCAATGGAAACCGCGCTCATTGACGATAGCCAGGACAGTGGCAGAATCCAGTCCTCCGGACAGTAAAACAACAGCATTTCTAACGGTTGATTGATTCATAGTGTCTTGCCCTTCCAATACGGCCTTCATTTGCCTGGCTCATCGCCCCACAACAGCTTGTGAAGCTGTAACTGCACCCTGACATTCAACTGGTCCTCAAGGACCCACTCTGCAAGCTCTGTTGGATTGACCTGTCGCCAGGCGGGCGAAAGCAGGATATCCACTTTCTCATCCAGGCTACGCGAGCGTATTTCTGTTCGTGCCCATTCGTAATCCTCACGTGAACACAACACAAACTTAATTTGATCGTTTGCCGTGAGTACATCAAGGTTTGTCCACAGGTTTCGCCCAACCTCGCCGGAATCAGGGGTTTTGATATCAAGCACACGGCTGACCCTTTTATCCACCTTGCTGATATCCATCGCACCACTGGTTTCCAGGGAAACCTGGTAGCCTGCTTCACATAATCTGTTCAATAATTCCTGGCAGCGTTTTTGCGCCAGTGGTTCGCCGCCGGTCACGCAAACATACGAGGTCCGGTAAGCCGCGACCTGTTCCATTATTTGGTCAATCTGTTTCCATTCACCACCAAAAAATGCGTATTCGCTGTCACAGTAAACACAGCGTAACGGGCAGCCTGTCAGGCGGATAAAGACGGTAGGTCTGCCGGCATCACGGGCTTCACCCTGGAGGGAATAGAAGACCTCCGTAATTTTGAGCAAGCCTTCCCTGGATTCGGGAACGCGGGATATTTTTGATGTTTCGGTCGCAGACATATAGGTATTTTACAGCAGACGTAGGGTGGGTAACTTGTTACCCACGCGTTTCTCCCGTTTGAACCCAAAAGGTGCGTTACAGTAACGCACCCTCCGATGAATTAATAACCCGTTACGCACCATTTGGATTGAAATTCGGTAATACGCGTGGGTAACGAGTTACCCACCCTACGAATTAATAACCCGTTACGCATCATTTGGATTGAAATTCGGCAATACGCGTGGGTAATAAATTACCCACCCTACTAGTAGTGACCTTCTAGCTTCATGCTTCTGAGACGACTGCCGGCGAGTCTGGCCAGGGTGGTATCCGGATACTGTTCCTGTACCTGCACCAATGCGGCACGCGCCTGGTCCCATTGCTTTAACTCGTAATGGGTATAGCCGATTTTCAACAGGCCATCAGGGACCTTGGGGCTGTCCGGATAATTGCTTAGCAATTTTTGAAATGCTTCAAGCGCAATATCGTAATTACGGGTTACGTAATAGGATTCACCTAACCAGTACTGGGCATTATCCGCATAGTCGCTGTTGGGATACTGCATGACAAAGGCCGAGAACTGTTCTGCCGAATCAGCATACTTCAGATCTTTAAGGGACTGAAACCCCTGGTCATAAGCCGCTTTCTCGGCTTCAGGCGATGCAGCCATCTCACGGGCCTGGGTATCCGGTGTCGCGATAGCGGTTACCGAGGAGGGTGTATCCAGCGTGGGGCGCACATCGGGTACGTCTTCGCGCATCGCCGGTTGTACCGTGGTGGGGGCAGTTCTTGCACCCGTTGTGTTGACGGGACTGCCTGATAACACCCGCCCGGTTGATGAACCACGCATTCCAGTAATACGCTTGTCGAGATCCATGTACTGGTCTCTCTGCCGGTTGCTGAGGTTCTCCAGCTGGATGGCTTGATCTTCCAGCATACCCGTTAACATACGGACCTCATCCTGCAACTGCTGAATCTGTATTACCAGGTCAACCATTGCCTGTTTGTCGTCCATTTGGGCAACAGCAGGAACTGAAACGCTGATGGCCAGCGCAAGGCTGGCCATCAGACTTTTTGCAAATCTCTTAACTCGCATCATTATCTCGCTGTGTAAACGATCTCCACACGACGATTCTGCCACCAGCAGTTTTCATCGCTGACACGGCACACGGGACGTTCTTCACCGTAACTGACCGAATCCAACTGGCCGCCCATCGCACCAGCAGCAGAAAGCAGACCGGAAATCGCATTACCGCGGCGTTCGCCGAGACCCAGGTTGTATTCACGTGTTCCACGTTCGTCTGCATGACCTTCGAGGGTCACACGGGCGCTGCCATGGGCGGAAATATAAGCTGCGTGAGCGGCAACAATAGCGCGGTACTCTGATTTAACTTCGGACTTGTCGAAGTCGAAGTAAATGACCCGCTTGGACAGGAGGCTTTCACTGTTATCAAAGTTTCTTGCATCCGTGTAATCACGCGGATCAGGTGCAGCGGCAGTCGTGACATCTGTTGCCGGTTTGGTGTCTGTCGTGTCTGTAGCGGTGGTATCTGTTTCCGGCTCTGTTGTTTTACATGCTGAGATCGAAACAGCAAAGACAAGAGCAAGCAAAAAGCGCCATGTGGTATTCATTTTATCCTCCAGGGATTATTTTAAAAACTATATAGCAAATTCTATAGCAAGTTTACCTGATTACGGGAGACCATGCCGGTTCTCTTACGTCACCTTCAGTCAAGATTAACCGTTGCCGGACATTTCCATCAACAGACACCGCAGAAAGCACCCCCCTGGGGCCTTCGCGGGTCGCATAAAGAATCATGCTGCCATTCGGCGCGAAACTGGGTGACTCGTCCAGTACGCCGGGTGTCAAAACACGCATACGCCCAGTATCTGTATCCAACACGGCTATACGATACTCGTTTCCCCGTCCTTGTGCCATAGCAATCCGGGTTCCATCCGGAGAAATATTCGCACGTGCATTGTAGTCCCCCTCCAGCGTTATACGGCTTGGGTTCCCACCCGTTACCGGAACACGATAAATCTGCGGTTTTCCACCCCGATCTGACGTGAAATACACCCACTGACTATCGGGCGACCAGGCTGGCTCGGTGTCGATGGCCCAGTGCTGGGTTAGTTGGCGTTTCTGACCGGTGGTCAGGTCACGGATATAAATTTCAGGATTTCCCGAAAAGGACAGGGTCATGGCCATGAACCGTCCGTCCGGGGAAAAGGCTGGTGCTCCATTGATACCCTTACCGGAAGACACCAGTTCACGCTGGCCGGTGGCCACATTCTGAACATAAATAGCCGAGTTACCCTTTTCAAATGATACATAAGCCAGGCGCTGGCCATCGGGTGACCAGTTAGGCGACAAAAGCGGCTCGGGTGAACCCACAACAGCCTGCGGGTTGAACCCGTCTGCATCCGCGACGAACAACTGGTAATTCTGATCGTTTCCCAAACCTGTCGCGGAGATATAGGCGATACGCGTGGAAAATGCTCCCGCCACACCGGTCAGTTTTTCGTAAATGGCATCGGCTACCCGGTGCGCCCCAAAACGTAAATCACCGAGTCCAACCGTGGTAATTTGCGACAGCAGTGCCTCCTGCGTGTGCACGTCAATTAACTGGTAGGTAATATCGTAGCCAGGGCCGCCGGCTGCATCCTTGACCTGGCCAATGACAATGTAATCAACCTTCAACAGACGCCAGGTGCCGTAGCGAATGGATTCCGCATCAACCGGCCGGTCAACCATATCCTCCTCGTCCAGCGGGTCAAACAAACCGGAGCGATACAGATCAGACGACACGACATCTGCCACACCGGTCTGGGGACGGGGATCCGTGGCTTGCCATTGCATGGGAATGATCGCAATTGGAAGTGCGCTGGCATTGCCCTGGATGATCTGAATTTCGAGCTTAGCCTGGGCCAATTGTGAAACGAGCAGAAATAGCAGGGTGTAAATTATTTTTCGCATAGGTTTAGTCATCGTCATAGGTAAATATAAAGTCAATTTCACGTTCAAACACATCTTCAAATCCGCGGTAAGGCAGAGAGCCGGTACGCTCTACGGCGGCCTCCAGTGATCGGCGGGTGGCTTCATCTGCGTTGCATTTTCCAGCAATCGCAGCCGAAATCACCTCACCACCCGGTATTTGCACAATCTTCAATCTGCACCGCAAACCCGGGCGGGCAGTCGGTGGACGGAGCCAGTTATTGGTCACCTGTGACTGAATTGCCGCGTAATATTCGTCACCCTTGGTCGCTAGCTGACCGGCCCGGAACTCCCTCTGTTCGGCAGCCATTTCTTGCCGCATTTCGGCCTCGTTAACAGCCTGGCGCTGGGCGTCGGCGTCGGCCTGCCTGCGCGCATCCAGTTGCTTGAGCCGTTCTTCTTCAATCTTACGCTGGCGGGCGGCATCTTCGCGCTTGTTACGCATCTGCTCCAGTTCGTCTTTCTGTCTCTTGAGCTGATCCTTGCGATCCTGCTCCTGTTTTTTTCGTAATTCCTGGAGTCTCATATCTTCCTGACGCTTTTTCACTGCCTGGTCTTTCTGGCGCTGCTTCTCCGCAGCTTCCTGTTCCTGTCTTTCGCGCTCCTGACGCTCTTTGCGTTCCTGGAGGTCCTTTGCACGGCGATCCTTCTCTACTTTCTGGGCAACCGCTTTTTCCGCTTCCCGTTTTGTCTGCTCGCGGCGCTCCTTGATCGCGCTGGTATCCACCATCACGGCTTCAATGGTCATACCCGTCAGCGCGGGCGGCTTGAAAGGTTTCCACGTCATTGTCCCTACAACAACCAGGGCGGCCATCAATAAATGGACCGCAATGGCCAGCGTGAAGGCTTTGGTTTGTGCCCAAAGTTCGCGCATGCCGCTATCAGCCCCCGCCCTGACCTTCCAGGGAATCAAGCGGGTCACTCATCAAACCCACCTTCGTCACACCGGCCTTTTGCAGCAACACCATTGCGCCATATATGTGCCCGTAACCAACCGCCTCATCACCCGCCACCAGCACCTGGATTTCGGGATTACGGCGCACGATGGCTGAAACCGTGGTCACCAGTGATTCCGGATCAATCAGACCACTGGAAACACCATCGGCCTCACCGCCAGCGTTCAGGTAAAGATCACCGTTGGTCAGCACTGTGACCACCATCGGTTCTTCATTTTGCTGGCTGTCCAGTGGTTCGGCATCGGCTTTTGGAAGGTCGACTTCAACACCGAGATTCAATAACGGTGCGGTAATCATAAAGATAACCAGCAATACCAGCATGACATCGATATAGGGAACCACATTGATCTCGGCCATCGGCTTGCGTTTGTTACGTTTCGTTCGCATGTTGCCGTAAACCCTCAGCTATCGATCAGCGCGTGTGCCTGGCGCTGCAGGATGCTGGAAAACTCTTCGGCGAAATTGTCATAACGTGTCTCGAGTCGCTCTACCTGGTTGGAGTAGCGGTTGTAGGCAATCACCGCAGGAATGGCCGCGAACAAACCCATCGCTGTGGCAATCAGGGCCTCCGAGATACCCGGGGCGACCATCGCGATGGTGGCCTGGTTGACATTGGCCAGTTGATGGAACGAAGTCATGATGCCCCAGACGGTTCCAAACAGACCAATATACGGGCTGGTTGAACCCACGGTTGCCAGGTAACTGAGACTGCGTTCCAAGCGGTCGGTTTCCCGAACCAGGGCGATACGCATACCACGTTGAGCGGCTTCGACAAGCACACCCGGTGTCATACGTCCCTGCTCACGCATACGGGTAAATTCTTTAAACCCGGACTCGAAAATCTGTTCCAGGCCGTCACCGGCATTATTACGTGAGACATTTTCATACAGTTGCGTCAGGTCGGTTCCCGACCAGAACCGTTCTTCAAAGGCATTCGCACCTTTTTCCGCTGTCGCCAGCGTCATGCGCTTGCGGAAAATTATCATCCAGGAAGAAACCGATGCCGCCAACAGAATCAGCATCACGCCTTTCACCATCCAACTGGCATCAAGAACTAACTGCCAGACCTGTAAATCATTTTGCATTATGAGGCTCTCCTGATCTCCGCCCTGATCCATTTGGGCATACGTGTTGGTTTGAAGTTGTCTGCCCGCAGGCAAACTGCGGTCAATTTGGCTGTCGCCACCTGTTGCCGGTCAGAGCAACGGGTCATTTCCTGGTTAAAAGTCATCCTGACGCCACCGGCATCAACGTTGTCCACCGTGACCTCCAGTTCATCATCCAGACGCGCGGCCTGCACAAAGTTAATATCCATGTGCCGGATAGCGAAAAGAACATTGTCCTCACTGGCAATCTTTGCCTGGTGAACACCTTTTGCCCGCAGCCACTCGGTGCGTGCGCGTTCAAAAAAATTCAGATACTGCGAGTGGTAAACCACCCCGCCGGCATCGGTATCTTCCCAATACACTCTTACTTTCCAGACAAAGGGAATCATATTTGGTTCTTCAAGCCCGAATAATTCATCTAAATACTGTGGTTAATACGTTTCTAAGTTCAAATTGGGGTTACTTGCCTGAAAACAAATCGGCATTGCCATTGTTGTTATCTCTGCCAGGCTGCTCCAACCCGAAATGCAGGTAGGCCTTGGCTGTCACCATCCGTCCTCTTGAAGTACGCGTGATATATCCCTGCTGAATCAGGAAAGGTTCAAGCACGTCCTCCACTGTTCCACGCTCCTCGGACAAAGCCGCAGCGATGCTTTCGATACCCACCGGGCCGCCGTCAAAATTATCAATGATCAACCTCAACAGGCGCCGGTCCATGGTGTCAAAACCACTTGCATCCACTTTCAGCATTTCCATCGCACGCATTGCAATCTCGGCGTTGATCTTGCCGTCTCCCTTGACCTCGGCAAAATCGCGTACCCGCCGCAACAGGCGGTTTGCGATACGGGGTGTGCCGCGTGCACGGCTTGCGATACCCATGGAGCCTTCTTCATCGCAAGGGATATTCAAAATACCGGATGAGCGTGTCACTATTTGCTGCAATTCCTTTGGACTATAGAATTCAAGACGCTCAACAATACCAAAACGGTCGCGCAACGGTGAGGTCAGCAAACCGGCACGAGTGGTTGCACCCACCAGCGTAAACCGCGGCAGATCAATCTTGATGGAACGTGCCGCCGGTCCTTCGCCAATCATGATATCCAGTTGGAAATCTTCCAGCGCCGGATACAGCACCTCTTCAACGACGGGTGACAGACGGTGAATTTCATCTACAAATAAGACGTCACCAGGCTGTAGATTGGTTAGCAACGCAGCCAGGTCACCGGCACGTTCCAGCACGGGCCCGGACGTCTGACGCATGTTAACACCCATTTCATTCGCAATGACGTGTGCCAGCGTAGTTTTGCCCAGCCCTGGCGGGCCAAAAATCAATACGTGATCCAGTGCTTCCTGCCGGCGGCGTGCGGCCTCAAGAAAAATACTCAGTTTTTCACGCATTACCTCCTGACCGATATATTCATCCATGGTTTTGGGCCGCAGGCTGATATCCATGGCCTTGTCCGATGGCGTGTCCAGCGGGTTCACAATGCGATCGTTTGACTCAACCATGCGGCTTCACCCTGGTTTGCAGTGCCTTGCGAATGATCGTCTCGGCATCCATACCGACCTCGGCCACTGCGCTGACCATGCGGCTGACCTCGGCAGGTTTGTAACCCAATGACGTCAATGCATGACCCGCCTCGGCGAGGGGATCTGTACTGACCGGCGCACCACGCGGCATGGCTCCGGAACCGATGCCTATATCCGTCAACTTGTCGCGCAATTCCATGATGATACGTTCCGCCGTTTTCTTACCGATGCCAGGCACGCGTGTCAAAGAAGCCACATCGCCACTGGCAACATAATGAGCCAATTCTTCACCACTGGCTCCCGATAAAATAGCCAGCGCCATTTTGGCCCCGATACCACTGATTTTAAGCAGTTTGCGAAATACCTCCCGCTCTTCCAGCGAAGCAAACCCGTACAAGGTCTGGCTATCCTGGGAAAAATGATGATGGATCACAATCGCCACCGGCTTGCCGTTCTCCGGTAAATCGGAAAACACACCCAGGGGGGCCTCAACCTCATAACCGACACCATTGACGTCAATGACCATATAAGGCGGATTCTTGACCAGTAAGATCCCTGATAAACGTGCAATCATAAGCCTATGCCTTCTGCATCATCGCCATACGGGCGAGCGTTTGCGACGTGTGTTGATGACACAGGGCCACGGCCAAAGCATCTGCCGCGTCGTTCTGAATCGGCTCCTTGATACCAAGCAGCAGACCCACCATGTGTTGAACCTGCCCTTTATCGGCCCCGCCACGGCCCACGATAGCCTGTTTAATGGAGCGGGGACTGTATTCAGATACCGGCAAACCACATGAAATCGCCGCACAAACAGCGGCACCGCGAGCCTGGCCCAGTTTGATGGCAGAAGCGGCGTTGTGCGCTACAAATACCGTCTCAATGGCGGCCTGATCCGGCTGAAACTCCTTGATCAGTTGCTGAAGCTCTGAAAATATGATTCCCAGGCGTTCGGTAAACTCACCAGTGCCTGCCTTGATGGCATCAAAATAAACCGGGATAACACGGTCACCATTAACCTCGATGATCCCTACTCCGGTCATACGTGAACCGGGATCAACACCAAGTATTTTTAAATTTTTCAGCTGTAGGCCTCTTCGGGGATATCGGCATTTGAGTAGACGTCCTGGGTATCATCCAGGTCTTCAAGCGCATCCAGCAGTCGTAACACCTTCTCACCGCTTTCAACGTCCAGCTCAACTTCGAGGCTCGCGCGCATGGTTATTTCGGCATTCTCGGCGGCAAAATCGGCCGCTTCCATGGCATCTTTTACAGCGCTGTAGGTCTCGGGTGTGGTGATCACCTCAATGGAACCGTCGTCTTCGCTGACAACATCATCGGCACCCGCATCCAGTGCGGCTTCCATCACCTCTTCTTCAGATGTGCCGGGTGCGAAATTCAGCACACCGATTTTTGAGAAAAGGTAGGCCACCGAACCATCGGTACCGAGGTTACCGCCAAACTTGCTAAATGCATGACGAACTTCGGCCACGGTCCGGTTACGGTTATCGGTGAGACACTCCACCAGCACCGCAACACCGTTCGGAGCGTAACCCTCATAGGTAAGCGATTCGTAGGTGACGCCTTCAAGATCACCGGTGGCTTTTTTAATGGCCCGCTCAATATTGTCCTTGGGCATATTGACCGCATTGGCTTTTTCAATTGCGAGCCTCAGTGACGGATTGGTAGCAGGATCCCCGCCTCCTTCACGCGCCGCAACCGATAACACCCTGTTGATCTGTGTGAATATCTTGCCGCGCTTGGCATCAACCGCTTTTTTGCGATGTTGAATATTTGCCCACTTGGAATGACCTGCCATAAAGCCTGCACCTTAAAAATCAGAATAGGAATTCTCGGGATTTTATCATGAAACCCTGCCAAACCGGGGGCAAAAAAAGGGCGCTTAAGTGTTCTTATTGAACCCGCCGGACAAAAGAAATTGTTCTACCTGCTCCACAACTTCAGTTGAGTACAGCATTTCTGAATGTGAAACTTCCAGCTCAACCGTATCTTTCAAACCTTCCAGTACTGTCTCACTGACACAAATACTGCCGTCATTTGGCTCGGATTGTCTACCGGTGATTTGCCCAAGCCCGAATTCACGCGTACCGCGTATCATGCCTGTTTCGCGCCCCGGGGGTGAGTACTCGAAGCCTTGCATCAGGTGTTCCCGAGCCTCACCAAATATAAATCTCTGGCCGGGGAGTTTAGCCAGTCGCTTGACGACATTGCTGCCTTTAACGGGCGTTCCCATCAGGACAACCCTTCCCGGCGGAAGATCATCGTAGCGGCTCAGCAAATTTAAAATAACCAGGCCACCCATACTATGGCCAACCAGGTGTAGCTCGCCGGTCTCATGCTGATGCAGGAATTCGTGCAATCCATCTGCGTGACCATCGAGGCTTGCAGAACGTGTGGGATAGCTGAAAACTCTCACCTGGTGGCCCCGGGCGCGAAGACGTTTTGCCATTGACGCCATCATCCAGCCCCGGTTCCACAAACCATGTACAAGTGTGAT
Organism: Lysobacterales bacterium; assembly: GCA_033791845.1. Lineage (GTDB taxonomy): Bacteria > Pseudomonadota > Gammaproteobacteria > Xanthomonadales > SZUA-36 > SZUA-36. The sequence continues at coordinate 15,567 of JASJFX010000053.1, forward strand.
ATCAGCCACGCATTCGTCTCCTTGCCCGGCGGAACGGTTCAATTGAAACCAGTGCCAGTGCCAGCCAGATACAACTGAAAGCCACCGCATGCCCGGTGGTAAATTGTTCGCCGTACAAAAATACTGCAATCAGGAAACTCATACTTGGACCAATATACTGGAAAAAGCCGAGAATGCTCAATGGCAACTTCTGAGCCGCCATGTTGAACCAAATCAAGGGCAGCACGGTGACTATCGCGGAGCCGATCAGCAGTGCATCAATACCTGTAGAGACGCTCAGGAACTGCAATTCAGACCGCGATGATAGCCACAACAGGTAAGCCAGCGCCGGTAGAAACATGAGTGCCGTTTCCCACAATAGACCCAGCATCGGTCCAACCTTCAGGCGTTTACGCAACAAGCCATAAACACCAAACGATACGGCCAGTGTCATGGCTATCCAGGGTGGCCTGCCCAGGTACCAGGCAAGATAAAAAGTACCCATAGCCGCCACGGTGACCGCAACGACCTGCGCTACACTCAGGCGCTCTTTCAATATCACGTAACCCAGCAGCACATTGACCAGCGGTGTGCCGAAGTAACCCAGGCTGGTATCAAGGATATGATCATTCGCCACCGCCCAGACAAAAACCACCCAGTTAAGTGAGATTGTCAGGCCGGACAAAACCAGCCAGGCAATACTGCTCAGCGGCAGGCGCAACTTGCTCAGAAACTGCCTGCCGTCGCGTATGCCGAGAAAGATCACCAGGAGAGGTACCGACCAGATCACCCGGTGCGCCAAAATCTCCCAGGCATCGACAGTCTGCAAACTCTTGTAGTATATCGGCACGAGGCCCCAGAACGTGAAAGCAGCCAGCGCCGCGATAACCCCGCTGCGGTCCAATTTTTGTTCTGTCGTATTCATTATTCGTAGGCTGCGTTACTTGTAACGCAGCCTACGTGGCACCAAAAGTTACGCACCCGACCCTGTAGACCCGCTTTCCGTTTTGGCCACAACAGCAATATGTAACTCTTTCAACTGGCTGTCCGCAATCGGCGACGGTGCATCGGTTAATGGACACTGCGCAGTCGTGGTCTTCGGAAAAGCGATAACATCACGTATGGATGGCTCACCCGCCATTAGCGCGGCAACGCGGTCCAGACCAAATGCGATACCACCGTGAGGCGGACAACCGTATTTGAGCGCGTCGAGCAGGAAACCAAACTTGGCCTCCGCTTCTTCCTTGCCAATACCGAGCAGCTCGAATACCGCCTGTTGCATTTCAGGTTTGTGGATACGAATGGATCCACCACCGATTTCCGCACCATTGAGAACGATGTCATAACCACGGGACAAGGCACTGGCAGCATTGCTCTTTAACTCGTCGGCCGAGTCTGATTGTGGTGCGGTAAACGGGTGATGCATGGCCATGAAACGACCGCTGTCTTCATCCCATTCAAACATCGGAAAATCGGTGATCCAGAGTGGCTCCCAGCCGTCTACTGCCAGTTCCAGATTCTCGCCGCAGCGAACCAGCAAATGACCCATAAAGGAACTGGTCATCAACCAGTCACCCGCCCCGAAAAACAGCAGGTCGCCGCTTTGTACACCCGTCACTTCTGCAATGCCGCTCCAGGCCGTGTCATCAAGGAACTTGGCAACCGGTGACTGCAGACCGGCAATACCGGCATCCAGATCATTGACCTTTATCCAGGCCAGGCCCCTGGCACCATAGCGTGCGACAAACGCCGTGTATTCATCGATTTGCTTACGTGAAAATTGTGCGCCGCCAGGCACCCTGAGTACCGCGACCCGTTGCTCATCATTATTGGCCGGACCGGAAAATACCTTGAAGTCCAAATGCCGGACATGCTCGTCAACGCTATGAAGGGACATCGGGTAGCGCAAATCCGGTTTGTCTGAGCCGAATTTCTCCATCGCATCACGCCAGGTCATACGCGGGAATGGTTGAGACAGTTCAACTTCCAGTACATCTCTGAAGACTGCCCGGACAAGATTCTCCGCCGCCGACTGCACACCGGATTCATCAACAAAGGACATTTCCATATCCAGCTGGGTAAATTCCGGCTGACGATCGGCGCGCAGATCCTCGTCACGGAAACAACGGGCAATCTGGTAGTAGCGGTCCATACCGGCCATCATCAGTAATTGTTTGAATAACTGGGGTGACTGCGGCAGGGCGTAAAACTGCCCGGCCTGCACACGGCTGGGCACCAGGTAATCACGCGCGCCCTCCGGTGTAGCCTTGGTCAGAATGGGTGTCTCGAACTCTGAAAACCCATGTCCGTCCAGGTGTTTGTGAATGGCCTGGTTGAGCTTCGAGCGGATACGCATATTATGTTGCATACGCGGTCTGCGTAAATCCAGGTAACGGTAGCGCAAGCGGATTTCTTCGCCGTCATCATCCGTCATCATCAGGGGCAGCGGGTCGGAGGCATTCAGTAATTCGACCTCTTCTGCAACCAGTTCAATTTTGCCGGTGGCCATGGTTTCGTTCCATTGACTCTCAGGCCGCAAACGGACTTTGCCTTTTATACGTACACAATATTCATTACGAAGACGTTCGGCATCGGCAAACGCTGCACTTTCAGGCTCGACAACGACCTGAACGATACCGGCATTATCCCTGAGACCGATAAATATCAATCCACCGAGATCGCGTCTGCGGTCCACCCAGCCACACAGCGTGACGGCCTGACCTTCGAGTTCTTCATTGATTTCACCGCATAAATGACTACGCATTGGTCTATTCCTTACTGGCTGATTTAGCCGTTGATTTGGTTTCGGGCTTGTCGGGTTTCGTGCTGCCTGCATCGGCAGATTTCTTAGCTGGCGAGCCGTTGGAGGAAGTTCCTTTTTCGGTTGAGTCTGCCAGGTTTCGTTTATTATCCTTTTTAAAATCAGTCTCATACCAGCCAGCGCCTTTTAAACGAAACGCGGCAGCAGACACCAGGCGCTTCAGTTCCGGTCTCTTACACTCCGGGCAATCAACCAGATCCCCTTCACTCATCTTCTGAAGCTTTTCCAGTCTGTGTTCACACGACTCGCATCGATACTCGTAAATCGGCACTGCTATCACTCCTGAAATCTAAATACCCGGGTTCAACCACGGGTCGGCAATTATAAACGCTGATGACTCTGGATGGCATTAGATGGGGGTTGTTAATCACTTTTTACAGTAGAACCAGAAAATTTTCACCCCCCTCAGGTCCGCAACTTTTGATGCCATGCAGGGTGCGTTACCTGTAACGCACCGTGAAGCCAACATCATTTTGTCCCGACACGGGGGGAACGCGTGGGTAACGAGTTACCCACCCTACGTTCATTAGCAACCCGTGCTACGTAGGGTGCGTTACAAGTAACGCACCCTGCACGTTTTTTAACGGGGCGTGGTTTGGTATAGTGAGCACCCTATCCCAATACAGCATGAGACACCCATGAAAACCAAGATTTTTGTTTCTGCAATCCTGCTGGCAGGCCTGCTTACCGCATGTGAAAAAGACACCCCGGTGGTTAGTGCACCACCGGTTGAAACAGCACCCGCTGAGACAGCTGTTACAGCGCTGGTTGAAACCGAAACACCTTCCCGATTTGATATCTATGCCGAAGTCGGGCTGACCGCAGACCTCAGCCAGTTGAGCGACAATCAAAGGCAAATGATCGGTTTGCTGATTGATGCTGCCAAGATCACAGACGATATCTTCTGGCAACAAGTCTGGGGCGATAAGGACGAACTGCTCGATAGCATTGATGACGACAAAATGAGGCGTTTCGCTTTGTATAACTACGGACCCTGGGATCGACTGGCGGCAGACCAGCCGTTTATTGAAAGCTATGGCCCACGCCCGCCCGGCGCCCGGTTTTATCCGGAAGATATGACCAAGACAGAATTTGAAGCCTGGCAACAGGAAGGCAAAGACGAACAATATTCGATTGTAAAACGCAATACGGATGGTGGCCTGGTATTGGTGCCCTATAGCAAAGCATTTGAGTCCCAGATCAGCGCAATAGCCGATTTACTCATGCAGGCATCTGCTTTGGCTGACGATGAAGAGTTTGCAGCCTACTTGAAGTTACGTGCCGTGGCCTTGAAAACTGACGACTACCAGGCTTCGGACATGGCCTGGATGGATATGAAAAACAATCCAATTGAGTTGGTCATAGGCCCCATAGAAAACTACCAGGATGCGTTGTACGGATACCGTTCGGCCTTCGAGACCTTCGTGCTGATCAAGGACATGGCCTGGAGTGAACGCCTGGCACGTTTTGCAAAGTTCATGCCGGAACTGCAACAGGGCTTACCCGTGGATGAGGTCTACAAGGCGGAAATCCCCGGCTCGGATGCTGATTTGAACGCCTATGACCTCGCCTATTGTGCGGGCGATTGCAACTCCGGTTCTAAAACCATTGCGATCAACCTGCCCAATGATGAGGAAGTGCAACTCGCCAAGGGCACACGCCGTCTGCAAATCAAGAACTCGATGCTGGCCAAGTTCAACCAGATTCTGATGCCGATCACCAATGAGCTGATCGCTGAAGACCAGCGCGGGCACGTCACCTTTGACGCGTTTTTCAGCAACACCATGTTTCACGAAGTTGCTCACGGACTGGGTATTAAAACCACGCTGGATGGCGCCGGCACGGTACGTCAGGCCCTGAAGGAACACGCCTCGGCGCTTGAAGAAGGTAAAGCCGATATCCTCGGTTTGTACATGGTGCAGAAGCTGCGGGAAAATGGAGAAATTACCGAAGGTGAGTTGATGGACAACTACGTTACCTTCCTCGCCGGCATATTCCGGTCGATTCGATTTGGCGCCAGTAGCGCCCACGGCCGTGCCAACATGATCCGGTTTAACTATTTCAGTGATGCAGGGGCTTTCAGCCGTGACCCGGATACCGGCACCTACCGTGTTAACGTCGCGGAATTTGAACAGGCCATCAA
>JASJFX010000054.1:0-11720 GCA_033791845.1 Lysobacterales bacterium
CAAGTACACACGAGAACACTTTTTCGGCGCCTATCCTGAACTTTTGGATATGGTCTCAAATATGACCGATGATGATATCTGGCGCCTCAACCGTGGCGGTCATGACTCACACAAGATTTATGCAGCCTACGCCGCTGCTACCGCCCATACCGGTCAACCGTCCGTGGTGCTGGCCAAGACGGTCAAGGGTTACGGTATGGGAGATTCGGGCGAAGCACTGAATATCTCTCATCAGCAAAAGAAAATGGGTGACGAATCCATACGCTTGTTCCGTGACCGCTTTAAAATTCCTGTCCCCGATAGTGATATGACTGAAATGCCGTATTACCACCCGGGTGAAGACAGCCAGGAAATCAAATATATGCAGGAACGCCGGGAAGCATTGGGTGGCTACCTGCCGCAACGCCGGGCCGGCTCCGAGTCGCTACAGGTTCCTGGACTGGATGCCTTTGAGACGCTTCTCAAAGATACCGGTGAACGTGAAATCAGCACCACGATGACCTACGTCAGGGCATTGGCCATCATGCTTCGGGACAAGAATATCACGAACAATATCGTACCCATCGTGGCAGATGAAGCACGTACTTTTGGTATGGAAGGCATGTTCCGCCAACTGGGTATTTATTCATCCAAGGGCCAGCTTTACACACCGGTCGATTCTGATCAGCTGATGTTCTACAAGGAAGAGACACGCGGTCAGATTCTGCAGGAAGGTATTACCGAGGCCGGTGCCATGTCTTCGTGGATCGCGGCAGCGACCAGTTATGCGAACAACCACGTACCGATGATCCCGTTCTTTATTTTCTATTCCATGTTCGGTTTTCAACGTATTGGTGACCTCGCCTGGGCCGCTGGTGATATGCGTGCCCGTGGCTTTCTGATCGGTGGTACATCGGGCCGCACCACGCTCAATGGTGAAGGTCTGCAGCATGAAGACGGTAACAGCCATGTTATTTCGAGCATGGTACCCAACTGTGTCTCCTATGATCCAACCTTTGGTTACGAACTCGCCGTCATTCTGCAGGATGGTCTACGGCGCATGTACCAGGAACAGGAAGACGTCTATTACTACATCACCGTGATGAATGAAAACTACACACATCCGGGTATGCCTGCAGGCGCTGAAGAGGGTATTCGCAAGGGTATGTACCTGTTCCGGCGCGGACGTTCGGGTAAGCACAAAGTGCAGTTGCTCGGCTCAGGCGCCATTCTGCGTGAAGTGATTGCTGCGGCCGATATACTGGAACGTGATTATTCGGTCAGTTCCACCGTATGGAGTGCCACCAGTTTCACCGAGTTACAACGTGACGGTATTGCCACGGCACGCCATAACCGCCTGAACCCGGACGCGGATCAGCTTGTTCCGTGGGTGAGGCAATGTCTTGAAGGTTATGAAGGGCCTGTTGTGGCAGCGACGGACTACGTTCGGGCGTTTGCCGAGCAGATCCGGCCCTACCTGCCACAGTCGAACTACACTGCATTGGGCACAGACGGTTTTGGTCGTTCCGATACGCGTCAGAACTTGCGGCGCTTCTTCGAGGTCGATAGCAAAAATATCGTGTATGCCACATTGCACTCGCTGTATGAGCAGGGCAGCCTGACGGTTGGCGATCTGCTCAAGGCCCGTAAGAATCTCGGCCTTGATCCTGAAAAACCAAACCCAATGACGGTGTAACCTATGAAAATTAAGTTAAAAAGCCGAATTGGTGGCAGACTGTGACTACTCAGGTTGAAATTAAAGTACCGGATATTGGTGATTTTTCCGACATACCGGTGATCGAATTATTAGTCGCCGTTGGTGATGCCGTGGAGGCTGAACAATCCCTGTTGACGCTGGAAAGCGACAAGGCAATGATGGAGGTTCCTGCCTCCGTTGCCGGTGTGATTACCGAACTGCGGGTAGAGGTGGGGGACACGGTTTCGGAAGACCAGGTCGTGGCTGTACTTGAAGCCGCAGAAGTGACTGAAACTGAGCCGTCTGCAGCAGAAATTGCACCGCCACCGGTTGAGGCAGCGCAGTCTGCTGCTCCACCGGCCGCAGTGGCACCAACTGCACCACAGCCTGTTGCAAGGGGATCCAAACCGACCCCGCCATCTACCGGCAGCCGGCAATCACCGCCTGTTCCAATGGATGGCAATACAACACTGCCTGCCAACATTCCCTATGCCAGCCCGGCAGTTCGCCGGTTTGCGCGTGAGTTGGGAGCAGATTTGCTACAGGTAGCCGGCAGTGGTCGCGGTGGGAGAATCACTCGCGAAGATGTCACCGGTTTTGTCAAATCCATCATGACAGGTGCAGTCAGACCGGCCGCCGGCGGGCTGGGTTTTGATCTGCCGCCGCAGCCAAAAGTCAACTTCAGCCGTTATGGCGACATTGAAGTACAGCCTCTTTCGAAGATCCAGAAAGTTTCCGGCGCGTACCTTCATCGCAACTGGGTCAGTATTCCCCACGTCACTCAGAATGATCTGGCCGATATCACTGATATGGAGGTCTACCGGAAAGCCACGGTAAAGGAGCAGGGTGTTAAGCTCACACCGCTGGTATTCCTGATAAAGGCCAGCGTGGCCGCACTTAAAGAGTTCCCGACATTTAATGCTTCTCTGGATGCCACACGTGAAAACCTGGTGCTGAAGAAATTTTTCCATGTCGGCATTGCAGTGGATACACCGGACGGACTGGTGGTGCCCGTCATACGCGACTGTGATCAGAAAGATATCTTTCAACTGGCTGCGGAACTCGGTGAAATGAGTGCGCGCGCACGGGCCGGAAAACTCAAACCGATCGAAATGCAGGGTGGCTGTTTTTCAATATCCAGCCTGGGTGGTATCGGCGGAACCTCGTTCACGCCGATTATCAATGCACCCGAAGTGGCCATACTGGGTGTTTCCCGTTCCAGCATGCAGCCCCAATGGGATGGTGAGGGCTTTCAGCCGAGAATGATGTTGCCATTGTGCCTGTCCTATGACCACCGGGTGATCGATGGTGCGAATGGTGCACGCTTCACACGCTTTCTTGCCAGTCAGCTGGAAGATTTCCGGAACATGGATTTGTAATTGGAAAAGCCTGATGTCTGAACACGGCAGCAATCCGAATTCGCAGTTGGGCCGGCGAATGTTATGGATCGCGGCAATTGGTTTGTTAGGTGGCTTGTACCTGCTGTTCTCCATGCTGGAAAACGGCGGTAGTGGAACGGTCAGTTCGGTCGACTCCAATGGTGCGGCCATGGTCGTACTGGAGCAGGATCGCAACGGTCATTACGAGGCGGAAGGGCAGATCAACGGCCGGCCAGTTACTTTCCTGGTTGATACCGGTGCAACCGATGTTGCGCTACCGGAATCGACTGCCCGTGCCCTGGGACTGGCGTTTGGGCCGAGGGTACAGGTGATGACTGCCGCGGGCCCCTCCAGCGCCTGGGTGACCCGGCTGGATGAGGTGGCCGTGGGTGGGATATACCGTAAAGATGTGCGTGCAACCATCATCGCTGGAGAATTTAACGGAATATTACTTGGTATGAGTTTTCTGAAGCACTACAACCTGCAGCAACAGGACGGCAGGCTGGTCATCAGGGATACGTTTGCCAAAGATTAAATGAGCAAAAAGACATGAGTAATACAATACAAATCAGCGTTCCTGATATTGGCGACTTTATCGATGTCCCGGTCGTCGAGGTGCTGGTGCAAGCCGGTGACCATGTGGACGCAGACCAGTCCTTGATTACCCTCGAAAGCGACAAGGCTGTCATGGAAATTCCGGCACCGGTTGCAGGTGTTATACGTTCGGTAGATGTCGCTGAAGGTGATTTTGTTTCGGAGGGTTGGCTGGTGGCCACCATGGAAGCGGATGAAATGCCGGCGGCAAGCCCGCCAGAGGACACGCCTAAAGAACCTGCGAAGCCGGTTGAAACACCGGAAGAAACACCATCGGCAGCGATCGCAGCAGAGGAAGAAACCACGCCGGCAGTCAAATACGATTTTGATGTACTGGTGTTGGGTGCCGGTCCGGGCGGGTACACCGCAGCGTTTCGGGCTTCAGACCTGGGGCTGAAGGTCGTTCTGATCGAGCGCTACTCGGCGCTTGGCGGTGTTTGCCTGAATGTGGGTTGTATTCCCTCCAAAGCCCTGCTGCATGCCGCCGTTGTGATCGATGAGGCCGCTGCAATGGCCGATCACGGTGTGGTTTTCGGAAAACCTGAGATTGAAATTGATAAATTGCGTGGCTGGAAAGAGAAGGTGGTCGGGCAGCTGACCGGCGGATTGGCTTCCATGGCCAAATCAAGGAAAGTGACCGTGATACAGGGTCATGGTGTTTTCAGTGATGCACATGAAATGACCGTAGAGACAGATAATGGCAGCGAGGTCGTCAGCTTTGCAAAGGCCATCATCGCCGCGGGTTCACAGGCGTTTAAATTACCCGGTTTGCCATGGGATGATCCACGTGTCATGGATTCCACCGATGCGCTGGAGTTGGAGGAAGTTCCCGCCCGCCTGCTGGTCATCGGCGGTGGAATCATTGGCCTGGAAATGGCCAGCGTTTACCAGGGTCTTGGCAGCGAGGTTACGGTCGTTGAGTTAACCGGCCAATTGATGCCCGGCTGCGATAAGGATCTGGTCAGGCCGTTACAGAAAAGAATCACAAGCCGTTACGCCGGAATTTTTGTGAATACCAAGGTGACCGCAATCGAACCCCGGACCGATGGTATGCACGCGACGTTTGAAGGTGCAAAAATACCGGAAAATACCGTTTTCGACCGGGTGCTTGTTTCCACCGGCCGTGTTCCAAATGGAAACCGTATCGGTGCCGATATTGCAGGTGTTGAAGTCACCGATCGTGGATTTATACCCGTCGATAAACAGATGCGCACCAACGTGCCGCATATATTTGCCATCGGTGATATCGTCGGCCAGCCGATGCTGGCACACAAGGCCACCCACGAAGCCAAGGTCGCGGCTGAAGTTTGTGCCGGGATGAAGGTGGCGTTCGAGGCGCGGGTTATCCCGTCTGTTGCCTATACTGACCCCGAAATTGCATGGGCTGGTCTGACAGAAACAGAAGCCAAAGATCAGGGTATTGATTACAAGGTGGGCAAATTCCCGTGGGCTGCCAGCGGCAGGGCAATAGGCACCGGCCGCACGGAGGGTTCAACCAAGCTATTGTTTGATCCGGAAACCCAGAGAGTCATAGGAGCCGGTATCGTAGGCACGCATGCCGGAGACCTGATCGCGGAATGTGTGTTGGCCATCGAAATGGGTGCCGAGGCGGCAGACATTGGTCTGTCAATCCACCCGCACCCGACACTTTCTGAAACCGTCGCGATGTCGGCGGAGGTTTTTGAGGGCACAATTACCGATCTCTATATTCCCAAACGTAAATAGATTAACCATACAGGTTCATTAAGATGATCAAACTTAAAATCAGCAGCATGGCTCTGCTTGCCTTGTCGTTGTTAGCCATCAACCTCCAATCCGCAGTCGCCGCAGAGCAGGAAACCATCGCCGAAGCCGCAAGCGGCCTGAAAATGCGCAGCATCGGCCCGGCTTTGATGGGTGGGCGTATTGCCGACATTGCTATACATGCCGACCAGAAAAGCACCTGGTACGTAGCCTCGGCTTCCGGCGGTGTGTGGAAAACCACGAATGCCGGGATCACCTGGACACCGGTGTTTGACAAGGAGGCTTCTTACTCCATTGGTGACGTGACGATCGATCCCAATAACCCCGATGTGGTTTGGGTGGGTACCGGGGAAAATGTCAGCGGCCGTCATGTTGGCTGGGGTGACGGTGTTTATAAAAGCACCAATGCCGGAAAAGACTGGACCAATATGGGTCTGAAAAAGTCCGAGCATATTGGCAAAATATTGATTGATCCGCGCGACAGCAACGTGGTTTACGTTGCAGCGGAAGGCCCCCTGTGGGCCCCGGGGGGTGACCGCGGTCTATACAAATCGACGAATGGCGGTGTCAGTTGGACACCTGTTCTCGAGATTGATGAAAATACCGGTATTACCGATATCGAATTTAACCCGGAAAACCCCGATGTCATCTATGCAGCGGCATATGAACGCCGTCGTCACGTCTGGGGCCTGATGGCGGGTGGGCCAAATGGCGGCATTTATAAGTCAGTTGATGCAGGTGCCAGCTGGCAAAAGAAAGAAGTAGGCCTCCCTGCCGGCGATGTCGGCAAAATTGGATTGGCCGTTACTGCGGCCGATCCGGACCTGGTTTATGCAACTATCGAGGCAGATGAAGAGAACAAGGGTTTCTACCGTTCTGCGGACCAGGGTGAAAGCTGGAGCAAGAAGAACCCGTATATTTCAGGTGGTACGGGGCCCCATTATTACCAGGAACTGACGGCTTCACCGCAGACGGCTGATCTTGTTTACCAGATGGATGTGTTCATGCGGATCACCCGTGATGGGGGTGATCATATTGGCATCCTGGGTACCGGTCGCGAGAAACACAGCGACAATCATGCCTTCTGGGTTGACCCGCAGGACGATCTCCATTTGCTGGCAGGTACCGATGCCGGTTTATATGAAAGTTTTGATCAGGGTGAAAGCTGGCGTCATTTCCCGAATCTCCCCATTTCGCAGTTCTATAAAGTTGCGGTCGATAATACCCTGCCGTTTTACAACGTGCTGGGTGGTACCCAGGATCTCGGTACATTGTTCGGCCCGTCCCGCACCATGATCACCGAAGGTGTTCGCAACCAGGACTGGTATGTCCCGCTCGGCGCAGATGGATACGGTGTGGCCTTTGACCCGGATGACAACAATATCGGCTACATGGAATATCAGCAGGGTTATATGTTCCGCCATCATCGTGATACCGAAGAACTGGTTCACATACAGCCGCAACCGGCACCCGGCGATGCACCGGAGCGCTGGAACTGGGACACACCTATTTTCATTAGCCCCCATGATTCCTCAAGGATTTACGTTGGTTCCCAGCGTGTATGGCGCAGCGATGACCGCGGTGATTCCTGGCGGGCCGTCAGCGGTGATTTGACCACCGACAAGAATCGTTATGAGCTTGGCTACCGTGGCCGGGTCTGGAGCGTGGATGACATGCACGACAATGGTGCCATGTCGAAGTATTCCACCATCACGGCTATTTCGGAGTCACCTGTCACCGAGGGCATTCTTTATACCGGCTCGGATGATGGACTCATTTACGCTACGTCCGATGGCGGCGTCAATTGGCAGCGGGTTGAGGCCCTGCCGGGTTTACCCGAACGTGTGTTTATCAATGACCTTGAAGCATCGCTTTATGACGCAAATACCGTCTTTGCTATCGCGGATGCGCACAAGCTCGCGGATTTTTCGCCTTATGTCTTTGTCAGCACCAACCAGGGGCGCAAGTGGCGTTCGATTTCAGGCGACTTACCCGACGGCACCATTGTCTGGGCCATCCAGCAGGACCATGAAAACGAAAACCTGCTATTTTTAGGCACGGAATATGGCGTATATTTCAGCGTGAATGGCGGTGGCAACTGGCACAAAATGGCCGGTGCGCCGACGGTTGCCTTCCGCGACCTGAAACTGCAGCGCCGTGATAACGATATTGTCGGCGCCACTTTCGGCCGCGGTATTTATATCCTGGATGACTATTCGGCACTGCGGATAATGGCCGGTGAGCGCTTTGGTAGTGGCGCCACGCTGTTCCCTGTCCGTGATGCGTGGTGGTATATACCCTCGGCCCCCTCGCAGGCAACGGGTATGCCAACGCTGGGTAGTGACAGCTTTGCCACTGCCAACCCGGAATTCGGGGCGAGCTTTACCTATTACCTGGATAAAAGTCTTGAAACCAGCAAGCTGGCACGACAGGCTGAAGAGGAATCGCAACGCGAAGCGGGCAAGGATATCCCCTTCCCGGGCTGGAACCGCCTGCTTGCAGAATCGTTGGATACCGAACCGCGGGTGATGATCCTGGTGAGCGACAGCCAGGACAACCCGGTTCGCTGGATCGAGGCCTCTGCTAAAAAGGGAACCCACCGGGTCAGCTGGGATTTGCGTTTGCCGGCGCCGGACGCCATTGATCTGACAACACCCGAATTTGTACCGCCGTGGGCGGGTACATCACTGGGTCCGCTGGTGGCCCCCGGTACGTATTCGGCCCGGCTTTATGCCTTGAGCGGTGGCGAGGTGTCGCCGCTGGGTGAAGCACAGGGTTTCAATGTGAAGCCCGTGCGCGCGGCACCCGATGGTACCGACTATGCAGCAGTTGCCGACTACAAAAAGAAAACCTCGGCCCTGTTAAGGGAGGTTGCAAATGTCCGTGAAGAATTGAACCGGACAAAGGATTTGCTGGCACACATGAAAGCCGCGGCAGTCAGGGCGCCACAGGCTGCTCCATCGTTGTTTGCCCGACTGGATGCCTTTGGCGTTGATCTCGGCAAACTCGAAATTCGTCTTTCAGGGGACAGTATTCGAGGGCGTTTGAATGAAACATCCGCACCCTCCATTAGCGGGCGCGCCTACAATGCGGCCAACACCCAGGGTACAACCCGGGCTGCAACGGCAACTCAAAAAGCCGACTTTGAAATTGCAAAGAAGGAGTTCGCTGCCTTTGCCGCCGATCTGAATGCACTTTTGACCAATCAACTGGTCCAACTTGAAGCTGATCTTTCGGCAGCAGGAGCACCAAGCTGGCGTTAAACAGTGTGCTTACCAGTTTAACTACAGCACCCGCGCAGCATTAATTTAAGCGCGCGGGTGTTTTTTTCACTTATACTTTGGCTATACTGAAGCACGGTCAAATCAACCCGAAACAGGAAATTATTATGTCACGAATTTTTGTATCTATTCTTCTATCCTCAGTTTTTATCGCAGGCTCGGCCCTTGCCGGCTCAGATCCAATCAAGGCCCGGCAGCATTTAATGGAGGATACCCGCGATGCGGCCAAGGTGGTCGGCGGCATGCTCAAGGATGAAAAACCATTTGATGCCGATGCTGCCATGGCTGCCCTCAAGACATGGAAGATAACCGCAACAGAGGCCCCGGACCTGTTTCCAGAGGGTTCCGAGACCGGTCATGACACAGAAGCCAAAGCAACGATCTGGACAGATCGTGATGGTTTCAATGCTGCGATGGAGAAATTCAGTACGGCGGTGGACGCGGCGATTGCGGCCAATCCGGAAAGTCTTGATGCATTGAAAGCAGCGGCGGGCCCGGTATTCAAGGCCTGTAAAGGTTGTCATGAAGGTTATCGCGTAGAGGAAGAAGAATAAAGATATAGTCAATTGAAACGGCTGGCGATTGCACTTGGCCTGATGGCCCTGGCAGCAGTTTTATTGCTGTTCCTCACCCGTCCGTCCGGATTGCCTTCGAACAGCCTTCCGGCGCATGTTCAGGATGTCTCAAACGGAGAGCTCCTGTTTCACGCGGGTGGTTGTGCTTCCTGTCATTCCTCTGCGGATGCTGATTCAGAACCCCCCGTCCTTGGCGGCGGGCTAGCAATGGAAACACCATTCGGCACCTTCCGGGTGCCGAATATTTCGCCAGACCCCGATCACGGCATTGGTGAATGGACCAGGACCGATTTCATTACTGCCATGCGCCTGGGCTCATCCCCGGATGGCCGTCATTATTATCCTGCATTTCCTTACGCCTCCTATTCACGTATGAGTTTTGAAGACCTGATGGATCTTAAGTCCTATCTTGATACATTGCCCCGGGCGCAGAACCGCAATGAAGCGCATGAGTTGAAGTTTCCATGGAATATTCGTGCCGGGATCGGCCTATGGAAGCTACTTAATCTTGATCCCTCTGCCGTGATTTCGATGCCACCGGATAACAGCCTGTTGACGCGTGGCCGTTACCTGGTAGAAGGCCCGGGGCATTGCGGCGAATGTCATACGCCGCGTAACTTGAGCGGTGGTCTGAATAATGACCGTTGGCTCGCGGGTGCACCGAACCCCGACGGTGAAGGCAAAGTGCCCAACATCACCCCGGGTGCGAAGGAGCTCGCAGACTGGTCGCAGGATGATATTGCATACTACCTGGAGTCAGGTTTCACACCTGATTTTGATACCGTGGGTAGCTCCATGGTCGAAGTCCAGGAAAATATGGCACAGCTGCCCGCAGAGGACCGCGCAGCCATTGCTGCCTATCTCAAAAACATTCCAGCGCTGGTCAGTCCGGAAAATATCAAATAAGTGATTGCAAATTAAAAGGGAAACCCGTAGATTCAATCCTCGGTATTGAGACCGTACTTAAAGCGAATCTGAGAGCCTGATGTTCATAGCTAACACACCATCCACCGGCAGATTATTCCGACGACTGCGACGTCCTGGGTTTCAGCATGCCGGCCGGGTTGCCATATTCCACTAAGAAAAAAACGAATGTATGTAATAAACCTGGCTAAAAGCTGGGTTTTTTTGGTTTGGGGCCGGGTAAAACCCGGTGAGTAAATGGAGATTTTGAAGTGAAACATTTTTTATCCACCAGTGACTGGTCACGAGAAGAGCTGGAGTCCCTGCTGCTATCGGCTGAGGCCTTGAAGAAAAACCCCATCAATTCGAGTCTCAAGGGTCGCTCTATAGCCCTGTTATTTCTCAACCCGTCAATGCGCACAAGGACTTCTTTCGACCTGGGTATGCAGCAGATGGGTGGCATCGCGATTGTTCTGCAACCGGGTAAAGATGCCTGGGGGCTTGAGTTTGACACCGGTGCGATCATGGAAGGTGAAGCCGAGGAGCATATCGCGGAAGCAGCCGGTGTATTGTCGCGTTATTGTGACCTGATCGGTTTGCGGGCTTTTCCCTCTTTCGTGGACTGGTCAAAAGACCGCGAGGATAATGTGATCAAATCACTGGCCAGGTATTCATCGGTACCGGTGATCAACATGGAAACCATCGTGCATCCCTGCCAGGAACTGGCCATGATGCTGGCGCTGAAAGAAAGAATCGGTAACGTCGCCAAACGCAAGATGGTATTGACCTGGACCTGGCATCCGCGTCCGCTGAATACCGCCGTGGCAAACTCGGCCCTGTTAATGGGCACCAAGTTCGGCATGGATGTAACCCTGTTATGCCCCGAGCCCGATTACATCCTGGATTCTCAATTCATGGACCAGGCAAAAGCGAATGCAACTGCCAGTGGTGGTTCCCTGCAGGTCAGTCACGATATCGAATCGGCCTATGCGGGTGCAGACTTTGTCTACGCCAAAAGCTGGGGTGCGCTTCCCTATTATGGAAAGCCGACGGATGAGTATGAGTTGCGTAAGAAATACCGCCACTTCATCGTCAATGAAGAGAAGATGGCATTGACCAATAACGGCCTTTTCAGCCACTGCCTGCCATTAAGACGTAACGTTAAAGCCACCGATGGCGTGATGGATGCACCGTACTGCCTGGCGATGGATGAGGCGGAGAACCGTTTGCATGTACAAAAGGCCCTGATGATGAATTTGCTGGGAGCAGATCAATGAACACAGATAAAAAAGAACCCATCGTACTGGCATTCTCCGGCGGATTGGACACCAGTTACTGCGTACTTGAGCTAAAAGCACAGGGTTATGACGTACATACGGTTTTTGTTGATACAGGTGGGCTGAGTGCGGAAGAAGTCAAATGGATTGAAGAGCGAGCGCTTTCCCTGGGCGCGGTCAAGCACCACCTGGTGGATGCCAGCCAGTTGATCTGGGATGAGTTTGTGGTTCCTCTGGTGTGGAGTCAGTCCAGGATGCTCGGCGAATACCCGTTGTTATGTTCCGACCGCTAC
>JASJFX010000055.1:0-7490 GCA_033791845.1 Lysobacterales bacterium
CGCTATGCTGTAAAATTTCACCTGATGATACCAATACTTTATTCCTTCCGCCGTTGTCCCTACGCGATACGAGCCAGAATGGCTCTGAGCTATGCCGGTATAGCGGTGGAATTGCGCGAAATACTGCTCAGGGATAAGCCCCTCTCCATGCTGCAAGCATCGGCAAAAGGTACGGTCCCGGTCCTTGTTTTACCCGGTGACAGGGTCATCGATGAAAGTGCAGATGTGATGATGTGGGCGCTTGATCAACAGGACTCCGACCAGTGGTGGCGAAACGACCTCGCACACGAAACAAACACCCTGGTGGAAGAGAATGATTTCGTCTTTAAAAAGCACCTGGATCACTATAAATACGCTGACCGGCACCCCGAACAGCCAGCCATTTTTTATCGCGCAGCGGCAGAGATGTTTCTGCAGAAACTGGAGCAAAGACTTGTGCGAAGACGCTTCCTGATGGATGCAGACCTCAGCTTCGCAGATGTAGCGATATTCCCGTTTATACGACAGTTTGCCTTTGTGGATAAAGCCTGGTTCGACCAGGCACCCTACCCAAAGCTGCAAGCCTGGCTGCAATTGTTTCTCGACTCGGATTCGTTTTTGGATGTTATGAAAAAATTCCCCACATGGCGTGAGCACCCGATCAATGAATGAAGAATGCCTTACCCTGAAAATTGAAGACAATATCGCTTTTGTTACGCTTAACCGGCCCGATAAGCGCAACGCCCTTGATATGACGATGTTCAGAAGCATCGATAAAGTCAGCCGCCAACTGAAGAAAAACAGGGAAATCAGGGCAGTCATCGTACAGGCCAATGGCGAGGATTTTTGCAGCGGCCTGGATATCAAGTCCGTACTGAGCCAGAAATCTTCCGCCATGTCATTATTGGCTAAATGGTTCCCCGGCCAGGCCAACCTGGCACAACGGGTTTCCTACAACTGGCGTAAGATCCCGGTGCCGGTCATCATGGTAATCCACGGTCGTTGCTGGGGTGGTGGTTTACAAATTGCACTCGGTGCCGATTTCCGATTTGCTTCAGATGATGCAACATTTTCCATCATGGAAGGCAAATGGGGTTTGATCCCTGATATGGGCGGCAACCTGGCGCTGCGGGAAATTGTCAGCAAGGACATCGCCCTGAAGCTCACCATGACCGCCGAAGTCATATCGGCGCAGAAGGCACTGGAATACGGTTTGATTACAATGCTATGTGAAGACCCCCTTGAACAGGCACAGCAGTTGGTTGGGCAAATTACAGAACGGTCACCCGATGCCGTAGCGGCCGTCAAAAAACTCTATCAACAAAACTGGTTCAGGGCCGAGTGGATAATGCTTGCCAAAGAAAGTTATTACCAAATAAAAATACTTATGGGCAGGAATCAAAACAGGGCGATAAAAAGACAATTGAAGCCCGAAGATAACATAAAGTATTTTACTAGAAACAAGTGGTAATTATATGATATATATCTAATAAACTTTATAGTGTTAGCACTTTAGTACCTGCCGGCAAGAATCAAACACCTGTTGGGGCTCTAGTTCAAACATGCAACGGTTGAATGAACATTGTTTTTGAACCGGCGTTTTTATACAAGGCTGGCAATCCACACCACTAACGAGCACGCGATGGGGCACTTTTTTAGAGTACGGACCGGTCAGCTCAGGATTACTGGGCCCGAATAACGCAAGCACGGGAGTACCAAGCGCCATGGCCAGGTGCATGGTGCCTGTATCCACGGTAATCAGACCTTTCGCATTTGACAGTGCGGTGGCCAAACCCGGAATCGAACTGCCAAACAGGGAATGGACACCGGGCAACTGTAAAAGGGGCTCAAAATGTGGCTGCTCATCGGAGGTGCCGTTGATGAGTACTGATAATCCGGCTGAGCCATTGAGATGTTCGATCAACTTTTGCCAGTGTGTTTCCGGCCAGCCACGGTGACTCCGGTACCCCGGTCTTTGTACACCAGAAAAACCGGGGTTGATCACAACATACTCTGAACCCGGTAAAAACGGCAGATCCTGTGAATCCGGTTGCAACTGGAGCGAGGTCTCAGATGCATACGTGACGTCCTTTCCCAATAGCTCTGCATAAATAGATTTCTCAGTATCCACACAATGCCGGTCAGGATGATGCTGCGGGTCTGCCAGCGGCCGCCCGCAGAAGTTGTGGTGGTGAACGAAATTGATAAAGTCGTCACACTCCCTGCCGCATTCCAGGTTAATCACCAGGTCATAGGGACTCTCGCGGGAATGTTGTTCAATTTCCCGCTTTACACGATGAAATCGCCATGGCGTACTTCGATGAGCAATAGAAAAGACCCGATTGATACGTTGGTCCAGTTCCAGGATGCGAGCAGACGCGCCAGGACTGGCCGCAAAGTCAATGGATACACCTGCCCCATAGGTCTGGGTCAGCGCTTCGATAACCGGTGTTGCCATGATGGTATCGCCAAGACGGCCGATGCGTACCACCAACACTCGCTGCATCAGAAAACTTCCGGTACAAACTCCTGGTCTTCCATCGGTGGCCGTATATAGCCCACCGACGGCTTGGGCCGCTCATTCAACTCGATATGCCGTGGTGTGAGATCCTGGTAATCCACCATGCTGAGCAGGTGTGAAATACAGTTCAGCCGCGCGTGTTTTTTGATATCAGAATTGACCACGTACCAGGGTGCCTGCTTGATGTCGGTATGAGCGAACATGACATCCTTGGCCCTGGAATATTCCTGCCATTTATTCCTGGATTCAAGGTCCATCGGGCTCAGTTTCCACCTCTTGGTCAAATCAGCGAGACGGGCCTGGAAGCGTCTTTCCTGTTCCTGGTCACTGACTGAAAACCAATATTTGATCAATATGATACCGCTGCGCACCAGCATACGTTCAAACTCCGGACAGGAGCGTAAAAACTCTTCATATTCTTCCGGTGTGCAAAAACCCATGACCTTTTCCACACCGGCACGGTTGTACCAGCTACGGTCAAGGATCACCATCTCACCGGCAGCAGGAAGATGCGCGGCATAACGTTGGAAATACCATTGTGTTTTTTGTCTTTCAGTGGGCGCAGGTAACGCCTCCACCCTGCAGGTTCTCGGATTAAGGGGCTCGGAGATTCTCTTGATGGTGCCACCCTTCCCCGCGGCATCACGGCCTTCAAATATGACTACAATTTTCAGACCCTTGTGCTTGATCCACATTTGCAACTTGACCAATTCAACCTGCAAGCGGGCAAGTTCACGTTCATAGACCATCTTCTTGATGGTTCCCCTTGAGGTGTAGTTGTCACCACGCTTACGTGGCTTCCTCGCGACTGGGTTCATCATGGGTGCTCCTCGCTTTTTTTTAACAACCGTTTTAACTGGTGAGCCTTGGTCACCGGCACTAGCATACAAAGCCTGAATCAGATACTCCAGCGGAAACCCTTGAATTGTCATGAATACCGATGGTTTCCTGAACATCTTTCGCTACAGTCAACGCGCTTCAAAGTATTTTTTCAAGTAAAATACTTTGAGTTACTACCTATTTCACCAATTTTCACACGGTTCATCAGAGACCTCAATGTCCCGACCAAAATCCGCCAGTGATCCGCTTATTGAACAACTCCGGTCCATTCTGCCGGAATCATGCATCGTTTCCGACCCCGTTTCCATGAAACCCTATGAATGTGACGGCCTCAGCGGGTACCGTCAAATGCCAAGAGTGGTTGTCCTGCCGGAATCGGTCGAGCAGGTGCAGGCGGTGATGAAAGTCTGTCAGGAAACCGGCACACCGATTGTACCGCGTGGTGCCGGCACCAGCCTTTCCGGCGGGGCAATGCCGCACAAGGACGGTGTTGTTCTCTCTTTGGCCAGGCTTAACAGGATTTTGCATATCGATGCGCAAAACCGCACAGCAACCCTGCAGCCAGGTGTACGCAACCTGCAAATTTCAGATGCCGTGCAACACCTCGGTCTGTATTACGCACCCGACCCGTCATCACAGATCGCCTGCACCATTGGCGGCAACGTCGCGGAAAACGCCGGTGGTGTGCATTGCCTGAAATACGGTCTTACCGTGCACAACATCCTGCAGGTCAAAATGGTTGGCCTCGATGGTGAACTGGTCACCTTCGGCAGCACGGCGCTCGATACGCCGGGCTATGATCTGCTGGCCCTGATGATGGGCTCTGAGGGCATGCTGGGGCTGGTCGTTGAAGTCGTCGTACGTCTGCTGACCAAGCCGAGGGTGGCCCGTGTATTGATGGCGGCTTTCGATGATATCGAAAAAGCTGGAAACGCGGTGGCAGGGGTCATCGCTGCGGGTGTTATACCCGCTGGTTTTGAGATGATGGACCAGGCGGCCATCCAGGCTGCTGAAGACTTTGTAAATGCAGGTTATCCGACCGGGGCTGCGGCCATATTGCTATGTGAGCTTGATGGCACAGAAGAGGAAGTGAACACGCAGATCGGCAAGGTAGACGCGTTACTGGCATCCGCCGGTGCAACCGAAATCAGTCTCGCACATGACGAAAACGAGCGGATACGGTTCTGGTCCGGGCGCAAGAATGCCTTCCCCGCAATGGGCCGGATTTCACCGGATTATTATTGTATGGACGGCACCATTCCTCGTAAGGAACTCGGCAATGTGCTGACCCGGATTTCCCGGCTTTCAGAGAAATACGGCTTGAGGGTTGCCAACGTCTTTCACGCCGGAGACGGCAATTTGCATCCGCTGATTCTGTACGACGCCAATCAGCCCGGTGAATTTGATAAGGCGGAGGAGTTCGGCGGCGAAATCCTTGACCTGTGCGTCGCGGTCGGCGGAACGATCACGGGCGAACATGGTGTGGGTGTGGAGAAAATCGACCGTATGTGTGTGCAATTTGATCGTGCATCCCTGGCGCAATTCCAGGCGGTCCGCGATGCTTTTGATCCTGACGGCCTGCTGAACCCGGACAAAGCCGTGCCAACGCTGGCACGTTGCGCAGAATTCAATGCAATGCATGTGCACCACGGTGAACTTCCTCACCCGGAACTGGAGCGCTTCTGATGACGGATATGGCCAACGACATCACCTCACGTGTGCAGACCGCTTACCAGGCGAATACACCGCTCAATATCACCGGTGCGGGAACCAAGTCTTTTCTGGGCCAGGCATCACCTGATGCCACAAGGCTTGATGTAAAGGGCCATAGCGGCATCATCGAGTATGATCCCGCAGAACTGGTACTGGTTGCCCGTGCCGGTACGCCATTGCAGGAAATCGAGGACCTGCTCGCAGACAACCAGCAGGTACTGGGGTTTGAACCTCCCTTTGTTGACAGCGGGGCCACCCTGGGTGGTGCCATCGCATCGGGACTTGCCGGACCGGCACGGGCTTACGCTGGCTCCGTGCGTGATTTCATTCTGGGCGCGGGCTTTGTTAACGGTAAGGGAGAGATCATCACTACAGGTGGCAAAGTGATGAAAAATGTTGCGGGCTTTGACCTGTTCCGCCCCATGGCAGGCTCAATGGGTACCCTGGGTGTTTTGTTAAAAATTGCGATAAGAACAATACCCCGGCCCGAGGCGGAACTAAGCCTCATCCAGGAAGAGAGCGACGAAACATCCGCCCTGGAGAAAATAAACCACTGGAGAGGCAAAACACAGGCCATCAGCGGCGCCACCTGGGACGGTCAAATGATCCGCATCAGGCTATCGGGCTCAACTGCAGGTATTCAACACGGACATGCGCAAATCGGTGGGGAGATTCTCACGGATGAAACTTACTGGCAGGATCTCAATAATCTCAAACTGGAATTTTTTGAACAAAAAGGTCGATTATGGCGTATTTGCGTTGCCGCTATGAGCGGTCCTGTCAGTGAAAACTCACCCCAGTTAATCGACTGGGGTGGCGCGCAACGTTGGCTGAAAAGCGATGAATCTCCTGAAACCATCCGCTCGCGGGCAACACACCTGGGCGGTCATGCAACGTGCTTTAGCGATGATCAATCAGTGGCCACCTTTCAACCGTTGGAAGGAAATCTGCTGACCTTGAATAAACGCTTCAAAGCCGCACTTGATCCGATGGGAATTCTAAATCCCGGACGGTTGCATCCCGAGCTTTAAAGTATGGAAATCCACCTCGATAAAAAGATCGCGGATGAGCCATGGGCAAAAGAAGCAAAGGACATCGTGCGCAAATGTGTGCACTGCGGTTTTTGCAATGCCACCTGCCCCACTTACCAGCAACTGGGGCATGAATCCGATGGCCCACGTGGGCGAATCTACCTGATCACACAATTGCTGGAAGGCCAGCCAGCTGACGAGGTCACACGCGCTCACCTGGACCGTTGTCTGCTATGCCGGGCCTGTGAGACCACCTGCCCCTCCGGTGTTTCATATGGCCGCTTGCTGGAGACAGGACGGCATATGCTGGAGCAACAGCAGCCCCGCTCCGGTCTTGATAAATTAAAGCGCAAGCTCATGACCACACTGATCCCCAATAACCGCCTGATGCAAACCGGTGTCAGGCTGGCCAGGCCGCTACGCCCGCTACTGCCTGCAGGTCTTTCAAGTCAATTGCCGTTACCGGGAAAGAACCTGGTTCGACCGGGAAACACCCTCCCCCGCAAAATGTTGCTGTTGGATGGCTGCGCCCAGTCGAGCCTGACACCGGAAACCAATGCTGCCGCCGCCAGGGTAATGAACCGGTTTGGAATTGAGCTGTTACCCGAAACAAAACCCGGGTGTTGTGGCGCACTGCGTCTGCACACGTCAGAACGCGAAAAGGGATTGCAGGATATCAGGCAAAGAATCGATAGCTGGTGGCCGTCGGTAGAAGCCGGAATCGAAGCCATCATTTCCACCGCAAGCGGCTGCGGGGTTACCGTAAAAGACTATGGTGAGTTGTTAAAGGACGACCCCGAATATGCAGATAAAGCGAAACGGGTAGCAAAGCTGGCCGTTGATATTTCGGAGGTCATTCATAGCGAGGCAGAAAAATTACCACCGGGG
This sequence comes from Lysobacterales bacterium, assembly GCA_033791845.1. Lineage (GTDB taxonomy): Bacteria > Pseudomonadota > Gammaproteobacteria > Xanthomonadales > SZUA-36 > SZUA-36. Next base: position 6,973 of record JASJFX010000055.1, read on the forward strand.
CCGGAACTTCAGCAGAATCTTAAAGTCGCAGTCCATATCCCCTGCACACTGCAGCATGGGCAAAAGATCACCGGCAAGATTGAAGCGGTCCTGGAGAAATACGGGTTTACACTGCTACCTGTCGCCGACAGTCACCTTTGTTGCGGTTCTGCAGGTACTTACGCGGTACTGCAACCGGACTTATCAGGGCGTTTGAAAGCGGATAAACTGGAGAAATTACAGGCTCACTCACCCGAAGTCATTGCAACTGCAAATGTGGGTTGTCAACTTCACTTACGCAAGGATTCAAACGTGCCGGTCCTGCACTGGATTGAGCTGTTGGATACCGCTAGAGGATAGAAAATGGACGTTATGATCATCAAGGGCGGAATACCGCTGACCGGCAGCGTGGCAACCAGTGGTGCCAAAAATGCCGCCTTGCCGTTGTTGTTCGCAACGCTGCTTGCGGAAGGTGAACACAGCTTCGAAAACGTCCCGTTCCTCAAGGATATCGACTCGACAGAGTTGTTATTGAACCA
>JASJFX010000056.1:0-56344 GCA_033791845.1 Lysobacterales bacterium
AGAGAAGGTGAGACGGGGAACCCGTCGAGAAGCCAGCCTGGGCTGCCAGGGACTGGTCGAGAGGGTGCCCTGGGGTATGAACGGTATATCGCGATAGAGCACATGGACAAGGTGAGGCCGCGAAGCGGTCGAGAGGGTGCCTGGGGTATGTGCGGCGCGATTGTGTCAGTTTTGCACGGCTTGTACGTAGGGTGGGTAACTTGTTACCCACGCGTTTTCCCGGTTGAATCTAAATGGTGCGTAACGAGTTACGCACCCCACCCTTGACCTCTGACCGCAGGTATCAATATCGCCAATGCAGATGCAAGCAGTAGAGGTATACCCCATGCTGGTTCGACCCAAACGCTCGCCAGACCCAACACCAGCAGAACCAGACCGGCAGATTGCAGGCCATTGCTGTGGTTTTCCATTTGATGGTTTCGTCCCGATATCATGATCAGCAGATGATCAGCGGAAAGCTTTCCGCCACCGTGAAAAACCAGCGGCAGCAGCATGATCACGAATAACAGCGGCAGCTTGAAATTACCGCCTCCATTGGCAGTGATGACATAACCATCCCATAGCTGGGCAAGACTGCTCCATTCGGCGGGCCAGTGGACGGCGGCAGTTGCTACCATGGTGACCACAACCAGTGAGATCGCTGCGAATCGCGTGAACAGACCCAGCAACAACATCACGGCAAAAATCAACTCGGCCCAGGTGGCCAGCAACCAGTTCAAATCAATAGAGATCAGGTCGAACGGAAATGGAAAACCCTTTTGCCAGTCCGCCCATGGGATATCGGCAAACCAGTTGTTGCCATGCAGTTTGGTCTGGCCGGCTTCCCAGAATTCCCATGCCAGGATGAGTCTGAGGGCCAGCGGCCACAGGTAATCACCGGCTGCACGTAAGCGGGATGTGGTGTCGTCGTAAAGCTTGATCACTGGCATAGTGTATGTGCCCGGTCTAAGTTACATGGTTTTGCTGTCAGGACCGGGTTCCGAGTATGATCTGCTTTTCCTTCAGTTCGTTCAGTAAAGCATGACCCGCCTCAAGAACCACCTTCGGTTTGGGATGGTTGATGGTGCCTGCAACATCACTCAGTAATTCAAGACCCGACATGGCGGTTTCTTCTTTCATTTTTTGTATCAAGAGCATTGATGTTTCATTCAGTAGCATAAACTTTATCTTGAAATCCTGTTGCCGCCAGACCAGCAGGTGGGTCGGCTCAACCGGTGCGGTTTGGGGCTGAAAATCCCTGCTTATCCGGTGAACGGGATACCGGTAACTAAGTAGCCGGGCCAGCGGTGATAACACAGGGACTCCGTTTAGAAGGTCACCCGCCGGATTAACTTCAATATCATCGGTATCCGTCTCATCAAGGGCCAGCGCCAGTTCTATCCATTCATAATGGGCCAGTTCCAACATAAACGGTGGATCACCTTTATGATCTTGGCGGTGATCCTGGACGTATTGCAGGAACTCCCGCGGCAGTTCCGGAAACAACGGTGTGTGACAGCGGTAGTCTCTGTAAAAATCACGACACAACGTGAGCCAGCCGGACTCTTTGTACAGGGTTCTCATCACTGGAAAATTGGACGATAAAAAATTGCAAATATTGTTGAAAAACAGATCACGATAGATGGCCATGCGCCGGTCTTCGATACCTTTGGGTGCAGCTACGGTTTCCGGGTCGCGGATATGAGCCGCAAAACCGGTTTGCAACCGTGCCAGTGCTTCAGGCGCTGAGTCGTCGGCCATCTGTTTGCTCCTGTGCCTGTTCTTCATTGGAACGGCCCTTTGGTTTCCACCTGGCCTGGATGTGTTTGATTTGTTGTACTTCGGTTAGAAGCTCTGCAACAGGTGGCAGATTGAAATCCCGTTCAAGCAGGGTAGGGAATACGCCGAACAATTCGTAGGCCTTATTCAGCAAATCCCAGACACCATCGATTATATTGGCGCCATGTGTGTCGACAATAAGGTCTTCTGCCTCATTGTAGTGCCCAGCGATGTGACCGTATGCGATCCGGTCTCCGGGTAGTGCCTGTAAAAATTCAAGCGGGTCGTAATGGTGATTAACACTGTTGACGTAGATATTGTTTACGTCCAGAAGCAGGTCACAATCCGCCTCGGTAATCACCGCATTGATGAAGTCTATTTCACTGAGTTCGGCACCGGGTGCCGCATAATATGAAACATTTTCAATTGCCATGCGTCTGCCCAGCATGTCCTGTACCTGTCCTATTCGCCCGGCAACATAACTGACCGCTTCTTCGGTGAATGGAATGGGCATCAGGTCATACAGATGACCATCATCGGTACAGTAGCTCAAGTGTTCACTGTAGGCACGGATATTATGTTCATCCATAAACTGTCGTAATTTACGGATAAAGGTCCGGTCCAATGGTGATGGACCGCCGATGGAAAGTGAAAGACCATGACAGACAAACGGAAAGCGTTCGGTGAAATAGTTGAAAAATTTCTTTCTCTGGCCACCCACGTTGATCCAGTTCTCAGGAGCGACCTCCATAAAACTGACAAGCTCCGAAACTTTTTCGGAGTCATAAGCCTGAAGCGGACCCAAAAGGGCCCGCCGCAAACCAAGTCCCGCACCCGAGACCGGGTGTCTGCGGTGACTCATCAGATCAGGTCTCAGGCTTTCTCACCACAGGAACCTTCCTTACCTTTTTCGCCGCAAGAGCCTTCGGTGCCTTTCTCACCACAGGAGCCCTCGGCGCCTTTCTCACCACAGGAGCCTTCAGCGCCTTTCTCACCCCAGGAGCCTTCAGCGCCTTTCTCACCGCAAGATCCTTCCTTGCCCTTGTCAGCGCCGCATTTACCTTCGCCGCACTTGCCTTCTTTACCCTTTTCACCAGCCAGTTGATAACCGGTATCCAGGTCAGCGGTTGAGAAAGGGTTGTCATCTGCGACCGCAGTTGTAGATGCAGCCAGTGATGATACAAAAGCTACGCCGACAGCAGCAGCGACAGGATTAACGAACTTTGATTTATTAGCCATTTGGTAGAGTCTCCACAGTTAAAAAATACCGGTCAAAAATCGACCGGAAAGATTAATCAAAACGCTGTTAGCGTCATCATAAACAACCCGTTTAAGAGTTATTCTCGTCTTCCTTCAGCTTGACTTCAGGGGCGACGATTTATCGGGTCACCCTTGAAGACTAGCAATAGATGCAGGATTTTGGAAGGAATATTCTGCATTCGGGTCAATAGACCGGCATGCGATGAGGATTATTACACTGGATATTCAAATCGGCCTAAAGACGCGTTAAAACGATTGAATTCTGTGCTGGAGTGAGTGCGGGTTTATCAAAAACCCTTTTGCTTTCCAGTTCTGCAAAGGTCACGGACAATGCATTCTGGGCAGTTCGGGTTGCGCGCTTTACAGGTGTAGCGGCCATGCAGAATCAACCAGTGGTGCGCATTGAGCAAGAATTGCTCCGGAACGCTCTTCAGCAGTTTGCGTTCGATTATCAGGGGTGTTTTGCCCAGGGCCAGTCCGGTTCGATTGGCAACGCGAAAAATATGCGTATCGACGGCCATCGTAGGCTGGCCGAAGGCGGTGTTGAGGATGACATTGGCAGTTTTACGTCCAACACCCGGCAGGGATTCCAGTTCAGAACGGTCTGATGGTACAACGCCCGCGTGTTTTTCCAGCAGGATTTCGCAGGCGGCGATAACGTTCCTGGCCTTGGAGTTAAACAGACCGATGGTCTTGATGTAGTCCTTTAGTCTGTCCTCACCGAGATCCATGATCGCTTTGGGTGTTTTGGCTTTTTTATATAAACGCCGGGTGGCGAGGTTGACACTGACATCGGTGGCCTGGGCCGACAGAATGACAGCGATCAGCAGTTCGAAGGTCGACTGATATTCAAGCTCGGTGGTCGGGTTTGGGTCGATGGCCTGTAAGCGGCGAAAGAACTCTTGTCTGTCTTCAAGTTTCACGATTGTCCACAATAAGGTTGTCCCCACTCAGGTTGCTGACGGGTCGTGCCGGCCTGCTGGCCTCGTCAGTTTGCCAGGCGTTTCGGGCTGCAATCAGTAAGGCCAGGCCGAAAAAAGCACCGGGTGGCAACATGGCCAGTAGAAAACCGGGATGCTCAGGAATGATGGTCAGTGTCAGGTAGCTGCCCCATTCTCCCAGCAGCATTTCTGCGCCAGCTAACAAGGTGCCGTGACCGGTCAGTTCCCTCAGTGCACCGAGCAAAACCAGCGTGATGCAGAACCCCAGTCCGGTAGCAAAGCCATCCACTAGCGAGGGCAGGGGGCCATGCCTGGAAGCGAAGGCCTCGGCCCGTCCAATGATGGCGCAATTGGTCACAATCAATGGAATGAAAATACCCAGTATCCTGAAAAGGTCGTAGAAATAAGCATGCATCAACAATTCGATTACTGTCACCACCGAAGCAATGATCAGCACAAACGCGGGAATACGTATCTCGGGCCGCAATAATCCGCGAAGTACCGAAACCGACAGATTGGAAACCATCAGTGTCAGCATGGTAGCGAGACCCAGGGCGAGACCGTTGATCAGCGTATTGGTGACAGCCAGCAACGGACACAATCCCAACAGAACGACCAGCCCGGTATTTTGCCTCCAGGCACCGTCCAGCAGAATTTGTTTCAATTGCTCAGCCATTATCCCGGTTTGGTCTTTTTGCATCGGTTTCAAACAGTGATTGCCGGTTCGTGTCAAAGTATACCAACGCGTTATGCACGGCCTTCACCACTGCTCTTGGTGAAATGGTGGCGCCGGTGAATTGGTCGAACTCTCCACCATCCCGTTTAACTGCCCAACCCCCTGCCTGGGGGTTGAGCAGGGATTTGTTCATGAAGCTCAGTATCCAGTCGCTTTTTTCGATCTCGATCGGATCGCCAAGACCGGGTGTTTCGCGATGGGACACGACCCTGACACCAAGAACTGTGCCGGAGTTGTCAAACCCGGCTAAAAGACGGATGTCGCCATTGTATCCGTCGGGTGCGGTAACGGTCATCAGCACTGCAACCGGTTGATCATTCATGCGTGCCCGGTAAACAGTCACGGGCGCCGGATGGTTAAATAAGGCTTCATTGGTGATTTCTACCACGTCTTCCAGCAAGTTATTATTGTATGAAGCTGCCGGAAGAATTGCATTGAGCTGTTGCAGCACCCGGCGTTTCTCCTGTTCGGCAATACGGTCATATGTCAGTGCGTTGACACCGGCCAGCAAGGCGGTGCCAAGCAGGGCGATGAGCCCCAGCAGCAGTCCGCTGCGTAAAACCGGATGTGTGGTACCGTTCATTCGCCGTATATCCGTGGCCGGGTATAGCGGTCGATTAAGGGGGCCGCCATGTTCATTAACAGTACCGCAAAGGCAACACCATCGGGATAGCCGCCCCAGCGTCGTATGAGCAATGTGATGATACCGACACCGGCACCAAAAATGAGACGCCCCCTGTCACTCACGCAGCCACTGACCGGATCGGTGGCGATGAAAAATGCAGCAAGTACGATGGCGCCTGAAAATACGTGCTGTAACGGAAACGGGTTGCTGTCCGGGTCAAGCAGCCAGAAAGGCAGGCTTATTAACAGCACGGTGCCGATCACGGCGACCGGCACCTGCCAGCTGATAACCCGCTTATAGAGAAGAAATAACCCGCCTAAGGCAAACCAGTTCGCAATCCACTCCCAACCCCTGCCGCCATAATCACCGAATAAGGGCGAGTTGCGGATTTCGGGCACCATACGGCCGGCCTCAACACCGGTCTTCAGGGTATCCAGCGGTGTTGCCTGTGTTACGACATCCCAACCGCCCGGGACGGGTATGTTTCCAGTAAAGATTGTCGCGAGGCTATCTGCCAGTCCAAGGCTGTGTTCCGCAAGGGCCACTGGCGGCAGCCAACTCGTCATCGCTTGCGGAAAGCTGATCAGAACCACTACATAAGCCACCATCGCCGGGTTGAAAACATTCTGGCCAAGACCACCATAGAGGTGCTTGGCAAAGACAATGGCAAACAGCATCGCGATACAACTTATCCACCACGGTGCCAACGGTGGTATACACAGGGCGAAAAGAACGGCAGTCACTACCGCACTGTAGTCATTTATAAAGGGTTTTAACGGTCTGCGACGCCAGCGCAGCATGAGAGACTCAAACAGCAGTGCAAATATCGTGGCCAGTGTGATTTGCACCAGGATGCCCGGCCCGAAAAACCAGGTATAGGCGAGCACCCCGGGTATGAGCGCCATCAAAACCTGCAACATCACTTTTGCCACAGTGGTTTGCGGCGGCATATGGGGTGCACCACCCGTTTGGAAGCTACGTGTCATCCCTTGCTCCCTTGCTTTGTCCTTCGGGCTTTGACCGGCTCCTGTTTTCGGCGCGTTGGATGGATGCCTGGATACGTTCCTGTTGCGCCGTTTTGTCTTTCAGTACCTGCTTGCGGCGAGCCATCTTCTGAGCCCGTTCCTGCTTTATTCTCAACAGCCTGGCTTCACGGTCTTCAAAACGTTTACGGGCCACCTCGACCGCCTCGCTTTCAAGCGCCTGTTTGCGCAATTCGCCCTTACCATATCGGAACCAGTCCACCAGTGGGATATGACTCGGACAGACAAAATCACAGCAACCGCACTCGATGCATTCGGATAGACCGTACTCTTCCAGTGGTTTCCAGAGTTCATTCCGTATTTGCAGGTGTAATTGCTGTGGTAACAGCATTGCCGGACACACCCTGGCGCATTCGCCACAACGGATACAGGGCATTTCCGGTTGCGGTGCAGCGATATCCTGATCGCTAAGCGCCAGTACGCAATTACTCGCTTTGACCACCGGCGCACTGTCACTCTCAAGTGGATATCCCATCATGGGCCCGCCCACGACCAGCCTGGCAACATCCCCGGTGTAACCGCCGCAGCATTCTACGAGGTGGGAAACAGGGGTTCCAAACAGGGCCAGGTAATTACGTGGGTGCGAGATGCCGTTACCGGTTACGGTGATGTAGCGTTCTATTAAGGGCTTGCCCTCTGTTATAGCCTCGGCGACAGCGGCTGCGGTTGCCACGTTCTGGCACATTAATCCGAGGTCGGACGGTCGGCCGCCGGCGGGAACTTCGAGCCCGGTCAATACCTGCACCAGTTGTCTTTCGCCACCTTCGGGGTAGATTTTAGGTACCTTGACCACCGATATGTTTTCACTGTCGGCAAACTCTGCAGAACCTGTAAGAGACCTTTGTACGGATCCCATCTGGTCTTCGATCGCGATGACCACGTGCTCTGCACCAAGCACCCTGCGCAAAACACGCGCCCCGAGGATGATCTTGTCGGGTTGTTCACGCATCAGCATTTCATCACAGCTGATATAGGGTTCGCACTCCACACCGTTCAATATCAGGGTATGGGTTTTTCTGTTGCGTCCCTCGCGCATCTTTGCATGGGTCGGGAAAACCGCACCTCCGAGCCCGGCCAGTCCACAGCTCTGAATCTGCGTGATAAGGCTATCCGGGTCTGCGTCAAGCCAGTTGCTTAACGGCTTGAGTTCGATCCATTGTTCCTTGCCATCGGGACTGATAACAACGCATGGCCCCTTTTGGCCTGACGGGTGAGACATGGGCCGGTCTTCTATCGCTTCAACCATTCCGGAAACGGGGGAATGGACCGCTGCACAAGGCTGGCACAGACCGATGGGCTGACCCTTTAGCACCGTATCACCGACATGAACCAGGGGTTCGGCAATATCTCCCGCATGTTGCAATAGAGGTACTACCAGTACTTCAGGCAAGGGTGGTCGCTCGACCGGATCCAGACAGGAGATTTTTTTGTTATGCCGGAGGCGTAAACCACCATGAAAATGATGAATTCGTTTGCCGGCCTCACGTGCAAGTTCTATTTGTCTGGATGAAGCCATTGTCATAACACCCTCAGCGGGATGGCTTGCGGACGGGGTCTGTGCCAACGCGGTAATCGGGTATCAACTTCAACAATGTCGATGCAATCCACCGGGCAGGGTGGTAAACAAAGGTCGCAACCAGTGCATTCTGATTTGATCACGGTATGCATCAGCTTTGCTGCCCCAACAATGGCGTCCACGGGACAGGCCTGGATACACAAGGTACAACCAATACAACGTGATTCGTCAATCAATACCACGGTTTTAGATGTCTCTTCACCATTTTCAGGGTTAAGCGGCTTGGGTTCACGTCCGAGCAAATCAGCCAACGCCCGGATGCCTGCTTCGCCACCCGGTGGGCACTGGTTGATATCAGCTTCCTCAGCGGATATGGCTTCGGCATATGGCCGGCAACCGGGGTAGCCGCACTGACCACACTGGGTTTGCGGCAGCAGGGCATCAATCCGCTCAACAACCGGATCCGAATCTACATGAAAGCGCAGCGCTGCCCAGCCGAGGCCAAGTCCGAACACCAGGCCCAGTGCAGTTAATATTAAGATTGATAGCATCATATCGTGATGCCGGACCGGTTAGTCATAGATTGGCTAACCCCTTGAATCCCATGAATGCGAGGGCCATCATTCCGGCCGTGATCAGGCCGATCGGGGCGCCTTTAAACGGCAGTGGTACATCTGCCAGGGCGATACGTTCACGCATGGCAGCAAACAGCACCAGGACAATACCAAAACCCGCCGCGGCGCCAAAACCGTACAAGGCTGACTGCAGCAGGTTGTGCTGTTCCTGAACATTAAGTAAGGCGACACCCAGTACCGCACAATTGCTGGTGATCAGCGGCAGAAATATCCCCAGTACCCGGTAGAGTACCGGACTGCTTTTGCGCATGAACATTTCGGTCAGTTGCACGGTCACCGCGATCACAAGGATAAAACCCAGGGTGGAGAGATATTCGAGATGAAGCGGCCTGAGCAGATACTGGTGTAACAGGTAACTTGAAACAGATGACAGGGTCAGCACAAAGGCGGTTGCGACCGCCATGCCCATTGCCCCTTCCAGCTTGTTGGAGACCCCCATGAACGGGCACAGCCCGAGAAAGCGCACCAGCACAAAATTATTCGCAAGTACAGTGCTTACGAGAATCAGTAAGTGCTCACCCATGGGTCAAAAATAATCGTAAAAGCAAAATCAGGTCACACGCATACCTGGCACCGCACCTTCATCCGGGCTCAGTATGAACAGGTCGCTGCCACCGGGTCCGGCGGCGAGGACCATGCCCTCTGATACACCAAAACGCATCTTTCGCGGCTTCAGGTTTGCCACCATCACAGTGAAACGGCCGACCAGGTCTGCTGGATCATAGGCGGACTTGATGCCGGCAAAAACATGACGGGTTTCACCACCGATATCGAGTGTAAGCCGGATCAACTTGTCCGCTTCAGGTACGACGCTGGCATCGATGATTTTTGCGATGCGCAGATCAACCTTAAGGAAGTCTCCGATTTCGATCTCATCGGCCAGGTCCAGTTCCGGCACGGCAGGTGCCTCGGTGGATTGCAGGTTTTCTTTTGAGTCCTCTATCATGGCTTCCACCTGCAATGGGTCGACACGTGTCATTAATGGCTTGAAGGGATGGATGGCAACACCCAGCATTGGCTCGTCCAGGTCGGACCATTGATCCAGCGAGACACCCAGGAATTCGGCAGCCGTGGCGGCCGTGAATGGAACCACCGGCGCCAGGTAGGTCATCAGAACACGAAACATATTCAGGCCCTGCGTACAAATGGCCTGCACCCGTGCCTGCTGGCCCTCCTGTTTGTTCAGCGTCCAGGGTTTGTGTTCATCGATATAGCGGTTGCCTTCATCTGCCAAAGCCATGATGCGGCGAATGGCGGATTGGTAGTTTCGTTGTTCAAAATCGTCGGCAATCTGTTCACGTTGATCCAGGAATTGCTGATACAGGTCCGGTTCTGGCAATTCGTCGGCCAGTTGGCCGTCTGATCCACGCTGGATAAAACCGGCACAACGGCTGGCGATATTGACAACTTTACCTACCATGTCCGAATTAACCCGGGCGACAAAATCATCCAGGCTAAGATCGATATCCCCGAGACCGGAGCCCAGCCGGGCACAAAAGTAATAACGCAGATAATCCGGGTTCAGATGATCGAGATAGGTCCGGGCCTGGATAAACGTACCACGTGACTTGGACATTTTTGCGCCATCAACGGTCAAAAAGCCATGTGCAAACACTGCTGTGGGTGAACGGAAACCGGAGCCCATCAGCATCGCCGGCCAGAACAGGGTATGGAAGTAGATAATGTCCTTGCCAACAAAGTTATACAGTTCGGTTTCAGTTTCCGGTCTCCACCACTCGTCAAAATCGAGGTTCTTACGTTCACATAACTCCTTGAAACTGGCCATGTAGCCAATGGGTGCGTCTACCCAGACGTAAAAGTACTTGTCCTCGGTGCCGGGAATCTTGAATCCGAAATAGGGTTCATCGCGGGATATGTCCCAATCACGCAGGCCGTCTTCGAACCACTCCTGCATCTTGTTGACCACTTCCGGTTGCAGGGCGCCGGATGTCATCCAGTTTTGCAGGCGATTTTCGAACTCGGACAAACGTACAAAGAAATGTTCCGAATCGCGCATGACGGGTGCGGTGCCGCTAACGGCCGAACGCGGCTCGATCAGGTCGGTCGGGCCATAATGGCTACCACATGATTCGCAACTGTCGCCGTACTGGTCAGGGGTTTTACATTTGGGGCAGGTACCCTTGATGAAACGGTCCGGCAGAAACATGCCTTTTTGCTCATCATAAAACTGGGAGATGGTACGCCGCTCAATATAGCCGCTCTCTTCGAGTTGCTCGTAGATTGTTTCTACACACTCTCGGTTGACTTCACTGTGCGTGGTTGAGTAGTTATCAAAGCTCAGTCCGAAATCTCTGAAGTCGCTCTGGTGCTCGGCGTTCATCCGGTCGATGAGTTCATCCGGCGTGATGTTTTCAGCCTGTGCCCGTAGCATGATGGGAGTGCCATGTGCGTCGTCCGCCCAGGCAAAATAGCATTCATGTCCCTGTGCCCGCTGAAAACGTGCCCAGATATCGGTCTGGACGAATTCCAGCATGTGACCAATATGGATCGCCCCGTTGGCGTAGGGCAGGGCGCTGGTGACCAGTATTCTTCTTTTCGGTTTGCTCATAGTTTTGTTTTTGCTGCCAGTTTTCGGGCAAATAGTGGAATGCGCAATTATGGCATGCTGACCGGCCAAGCTGTAGCGTCAGGTGCGCGATTTACTGATTGAATCTCAATATGCCTCCGCGGTTGCCAATCGGGCTTATTAAGCGGGTACAATGTCACGCTTGATGAGATTACAACGTATTACCAAGAGAGAACATATTCATGAACAAAGAATCTGTGATGGCCTTACTGGCCGAAGTAAACGATGAAAATTCAGGCCGTGACCTGGTCTCGGCAGGCAGCATACGTGAAGTAGGCATACACGATAACAAGGTCAGCGTGGATGTCCGCCTGGGTTATCCACTGGCTGATAATGGTGCGGGTTTAGCAGCCATCATCAAAACACGCCTTGAAAGCGATCCTGATATTGCCAGTGCGAGCGTGAATATGGGTTGCAAGGTGATGCCTCACAAAGTGCAGGAAGACCTCAAACCGCTGGACTCCATCGCGAATATTATTGCCGTGGGTTCGGGCAAGGGCGGTGTGGGCAAATCCACCACGGCGGTCAACCTGGCGCTGGCGCTTCAACGTGAGGGCGCGCGCGTGGGCTTGCTGGATGCGGATATATATGGCCCCAGCATTCCGTCGATGTTGGGTGTAAAGGGCCAACCGAGTACTGATGGGGAACACATCATTCCCAAAGAGGCCCATGGTCTGAAAGTGATGTCCATCGGGTTCCTGGTCGCAGAAGACACGGCCATGATCTGGCGTGGGCCGATGGTGACCTCTGCCTTGCAGCAGTTGCTGGGAGACACGCTGTGGGGACCGCTGGATTACCTGATCATCGATTTGCCACCGGGAACCGGTGATATCCAGTTAACACTTGCGCAGAAGATTCCGGTCGCGGGTGCGGTGATTGTAACCACCCCGCAGGACATTGCATTGCTGGACGCACGTCGTGCAGTTCATATGTTCCGCAAGGTCGACGTGCCGATCCTGGGCGTGGTTGAAAATATGAGTACCCATATTTGCACGGCTTGTGGTCATGAAGAAGCGATTTTCGGCCACGGTGGCGGAGAGTTGATGGCGAAGGATTTCGATATTCCTTTACTGGGCCAGTTGCCGTTAACAATGGAAATCCGTTCATCACTGGATGCGGGTCAACCCACGATGATGCAGAACCTGGATTCGCCCATTGCAAGAAGTTACCGCAGTCTGGCCTTGCGTACAGTGGGTGTGTTGTCGGTGATGCCCCGCAGTATGACGGTGCAAATGCCCCAGATTGTCGTTCAGAACTAAGGCGGTCGGACCAGGTGAGTATTAAATCCGATCGCTGGATTCGTCGTATGGCACAGGAACACGGCATGATTGAGCCATTTGAATCCGGTCAGGTAAACGTGGCGGCAGATGGCAACCGCCTGATTTCCTATGGTACTTCCAGCTATGGCTATGATGTCCGTTGTGCAAATCAATTCAAGATTTTTACCAATATCAACTCTGCGGTAGTTGACCCGAAAAACTTTGATGAAAACAGTTTTGTCGATGTCTCGGGCGATGTATGCATTATCCCGCCCAATTCGTTTGCCTTGGCACATACGGTCGAGTACCTGCGTATTCCCAAAAATGTACTGACGATCTGCCTCGGTAAATCCACTTATGCACGTTGCGGCATTATCGTCAATGTCACTCCACTGGAACCGGAATGGGAAGGTCATGTGACACTGGAGTTTTCCAATACCTCACCATTACCTGCCCGGATTTATGCCAATGAAGGCGTGGCGCAGTTCCTGTTTTTTGAATCGGATGAGCAATGCGAAACCACTTATGCCGATCGAAAAGGTAAGTACCAGGGTCAACGGGGTGTAACCTTGCCCAAAGCCTGAGCCGAGGATAGATCATGCAGTTGATGGGATACCTGGATTCCCCGTTCGTACGCCGTGTGGCGTTTACAATGAGATTTTTGGCAAGTAGGGTGCGTAATTCATTACGCACCGAATTTAATTGGAAACCCCGGAAATACCAATGAAACACGAAAAATTGAATTTGTTCTTTGTTTTAATCTCAACCCTGCTGATGACAATGACTGCACAGGCCCGGCCAACACCGGATCCAGCGGCTGATTATGCGGAAAAGCAGGCCGCATGGGAGAAACATCAGCAACTGGAAGCAAGCTCACCCTATGCCGGTTTGAAGTGGCGCAGCGTCGGACCCGTTGTGCAGGGTGGACGGCTGGTGGATATGGAAGTGGTGCCCGGTCAACCTTATACCTTCTATGCGGCATACGCCTCCGGTGGTCTTTGGAAGACCATCAATAACGGACATACGTTCGAGCCACTGTTCGATGATCAGTCAAGTATGATCATGGGCGATATCGCGGTTGACCCCAACAATCCTGAGACCGTTTGGGTGGGCACGGGTGAGAATAACTCCTCACGCTCATCATACGGTGGCATGGGCGTTTATCGCTCAGATGACGGTGGCCAGAGCTGGCGGTACATGGGCCTGGGTGATACTGACCGCATTGGCCGTATATTGATCGACCCGAATGATTCAAACACAATTTACGTGGCCGCGCTTGGCAAGTTATATACCCCTGGCGGGCAACGCGGCATCTTCCGTAGCAACGACGGCGGCAAAACCTGGCAGCAGGTCCTCAGGGGTGGTGACTGGACAGGCGTGATCGACCTGGTATTCAAACCGGACGATTCAAAAACCCTGTATGCCGCGTCCTGGGATCGTCAACGCAGGCCATGGGATTTTACCGAGGGCGGTAGCGGCTCTGCCATTTACAAGTCAGTGGACGGTGGTGACACCTGGTCACCTTTGAAAGGGGGATTACCAGGTGGGGAATTCGTTGGCAGAATTGGCCTGGCGGTCAGTGCAGCCAGCCCGGATACCCTTTATGCCAGTATTGATAACCAGCAGCCATTGCCCGAAGACCAGTGGAACCTGGGTGACCGTCCGGTCAATGCCAAACGATTGAGAAATATGAGCAAGGAGGAGTTCCTCGCTCAGGATAAGAACGAGATAGAACGATTCATTCGCAGTTCGGATTTTGATGTCAATATTGATGCCGATAAACTCATCGAGTGGGTTAAAACCGATAAAGTCAGCATCCAGGACATCGTTGATGAGCTGGGTGATGCCAATGCCAATCTTTTTAATACCGATATCGTCGGTTTACAGGTATGGCGCTCAGACGATGCCGGTGCCAGCTGGAAATTGACACATGATGGACCCCTGGATCAGGTGGTTTATTCCTATGGTTATTACTTTGGTGAGATTCGTGTCTCACCAAAAAATGTGGACCAGGTCTATGTGCTTGGTGTGCCCATGGTCAAATCGGATGACGGGGGTAAAATCTGGTTTGCCGTCCAGGGCCGGAATGTGCACAGCGACCACCAATCAATGTGGATCAATCCGGATCAGCCCGATCACCTGGTGATCGGTAATGATGGTGGTGCGGATGTGAGCTATGACGGCGGCCGTACCTGGGTCAAGCTTGATGCCCAGCCGCTCGGGCAATTCTATACCGTCAATGTTGATATGGCCGAGCCCTATAATGTCTACGGTGGGTTACAGGACAATGGCACCATTCGTTGTTCATCAACCAATCTCTGGCAGACCGGGGCCAATTGCAAACGTATCAATGGCGGAGACGGCATGTACGTGGCGGTGGATCCGCGTGATAACAAAACAACCTACACGGGTTCCCAGTTCGGTTACTACGCCAGATTGGGGGCCAACGGTGGACGTGATGAGGTTCGGCCACGCCGTGCTTTTGGTGATCCCGCACTGCGTTACAACTGGAATGCACCGGTGATCCTTTCACCGCACAATGCAGACGTGGTGTATTTTGGAACAAATATTTTGTACCGCTCGATGGACCAGGGTGATACATGGACGGCAATCAGTGGTGATCTGACCCGTTCGGAAAACCGGGGTGACGTACCATTCGCCAGCCTGACGACATTGTCTGAGTCCAGTCTGCAATTCGGTCTGATCTGGGCCGGTACCGATGATGGAGAGGTTTGGGTAACCGAAAGCAGTGGTGTGAGTTGGCAGAATGTGTCCGGCAAGCTGCCGGCAGACCGTTGGGTCAGCCGGGTTGAGGCATCCAGTCATAAACGGGATCGTGCCTACGTAACACTCAATGGTTATCGCGATGACGACATTCGCGCCTATGTTTATCGCACCGATAACCTCGGCAAGAACTTCAAAGATATCAGCAAGGGCTTACCGGCTGAAGCGGTTAACGTCATTCGGGAAGACCCGTTGATGGAGAACGTTCTTTATGTCGGCACCGACCGTGGTGTTTATGTCTCTACTGACCGTGGTGACTCGTGGAGCGCCCTGCAGGGCGGTTTACCCAACGTGCCGGTTCACGACCTGGTAGTGCACCCCCGTGAACGTGAACTGGTGGCGGGTACCCATGGCCGCAGTATCTGGATCGTGGATGTGCTGCCGTTGCAGGATCTGGTAGAGGCTGGAAGTGACACCGCGCTCAAGGTATTTTTTGTTGACGAGGTACAGGCTGATCGCGGTTGGCGCAGTGAGCGTTCCCGTTGGTACTTCAGGCCCGATGAAGCACCGCGTTCAACCATTCAGTACTGGAGTGATCAGGCCGGTGCAATCGGTATCGAGATAACAGACAAAAATGGTTCCGTCGTCCGACGTTTGAGTGGTGAAGCGACGAAAGGTATGAATAGCTTCGACTGGGATTTGCTGGTTGATGAGGAACTGGCCCTCGTAGCAGAAACCTCAGATCTTGAGCAGGCGGCTGATCAAGCGGCAGGCACCGAAGAGGTAAAAACTGAAAACCTGGCTGAAATGCCATACGCCGAGTCAGTCAGGCTGGGTCACGCGCTGTATGCAATCCCGGGTGATTACACTATCCAGGTTACTGTGGGGGAAAACAGTGACAGCACTGAGTTGAAGATAAAAGCACCCAAAGATTACGAACCCAGGTTAAAAGAGTCCTACAAGTTGCGCGGTAAGTAAGATTTGCAGTTAGGGGGCGGTTATAACGACCGCCCCAAGCCCTTAACGTAGCGGCGGTTGCTGGATCAGCGTGGCATAGGTTTCGAATATCTCTGTATCACGTGATACCTGGAATTCGACCCGTTCGCCCGGTTGGCGTTGGGCTATCATCAACAGGAGTGCCCTGGCGTCATCGACGTCGGCACCATCGATACTCAATAGTATATCGCCGGGTCTGATTCCCGCATTCCAGGCAGGGCCGTTGAGGGTGACATCCCGGACCTGTATGCCGCGCCGTACTGAACTGCCGTCAGTTTGCAGGGACAGGGGCAGATCACTGAACAGGGCGCCGATTGACCCTCTTCTGACCGTTCCGTTCTCAACAATTTGCTGCATCACATCTTTGGCCATGACGATGGGAATGGCAAAGCCGATATTTTGTGCGCCCTGCATCTGACCGAGGTTACGTGTGTTGATGCCAATCACCTCACCACGGTAATTGATCAATGCACCGCCGCTGTTACCGGCATTGATGGCGGCATCGGTCTGGATGAAATCCTCGTACAGAACCGATCGCAGGTCATTTCGGCCGGTTGCACTGACAATACCCATGGTGACGGTATGGCTCAGTCCAAATGCATTTCCGATGGCGAGAACTACATCACCCACCCGAACATTGGCATCCTCTGCCAATTGCGCCGCGGGTAACCCGCTAAGTTCAATCTTGAGTACTGCGAGGTCTGTTTCCGGGTCACTACCGACGACCTGTGCCGTTGCAAATCGGCCATCCCAAAGACCGACGCTGATGTTTTGCACCCGGCTGATCACGTGATTATTTGTAAGGATGTAGCCGTCCTCGCTGACCAGCACACCAGACCCCATGTCCTGGCGTGAACGGGATACATAGGAACTGCCCAGAAGTTTTTGCAGACGCGGACTGACCTGCTGTAGCTCTACCGTGCGGGTGTAAATGCTGACAACCGAAGGTGCGGTTCGATCAACGGCATCGGCAAAGGAAACCAGTGCCGGGGGCGCGTTATTCAAAACGTCCGCTTGATGGATGAATCGTTCACTGATACTGGGCCATAAATACAAAATGACAAACGCCAGCGCCAGTCCCGCAATCACCGAACGGATTAAAAAGCCCAGCAGTGATCCTGCGCTTGTTTTTCTGCCAGAAGCCTTGGTTTCAGGTTGATTCATCCCGGTCATTTTACGTCAAATCAATTTCAATACCGGTTTTCTCGAAAAAACCAGTGCCATAGCGGTAATTCTATCGGCAAATCGTTTGTCTCGCATGGTTGGTTTCGGTAAAATAAGGGATTAATTCAGGTGAGGAACAGGATGATTGCTTCGAATGTTATAAGCCGCCTGTTCTTCTGTGCTGGCTTGAATCACAGGATTTTGTATTTCCCGAAATTGAATAGTAGTCCTTGCATGGGGCCTTTTTCTGCTGGAGAGCTAAATGTCATCTGATGACGTAAACAAAGGGCGGCGCAGATTCCTGGTCGCTACCACTTCTGTCGTAGGCGGTGTTGGTGTTGGTTTTGCTGCGGTACCGTTTATCAAATCATGGATGCCAAGTGCGAAAGCGCAGGCAATCGGTGTGCCGGTAGAGGTCAACGTACAAAAACTGAAAGAGGGTCAGTTGCTCAAGGTACAGTGGCGCGGTCAAACAATTGGTGTCTTACACCGCACGGACCAAATGGTTACCGGTCTTTCCAAGGTGGATGACTCCCTGGCCGATCCGGAATCACTTAATGCCGAGCAACCGGAATATATACATGGCGAACCACGTGCATTGAACCCCGAGTACCTGGTGGTCAATATGCATTGCACCCATTTGGGCTGTGTTCCCCAAATGATCCCACAGGTCGGTCCTCAGCCATTTGATGCGAACTGGAATGGCGGGTTTTACTGTCCTTGCCACAAATCAAAGTTCGATTTATCGGGGCGTGTATACAAGGGGGTGCCGGCACCAACCAATTTGCGAATTCCACCCTATAGCTTTCTTGATGAAAACACCTTGATTATCGGCGTTAGTCCGAAGGGAGCAGTGTAATGGCCAAAGTTGCAAGCAGCCTTTCCAAGCAAGCTGGCGCACTTCTGAACTGGTTTGATGACCGTTTGCCGGTAAGCAGTTTCTGGAATAACGTGATGGTGGGCTATATGGCCCCCAAGAATTTCAATTTCTGGTACTACATGGGGTCTTTGGCCCTGCTGGTGCTGGTTATTCAGGTATTTTCCGGCATCCTGCTGGCGATGCATTACAAACCATCAGCACTTGAAGCTTTCGCCTCGGTTGAGTACATCATGCGTGATGTGGAGTGGGGCTGGTTGATTCGATATATGCATACAACCGGTGCCTCGTTCTTTTTTATCCTGATCTATCTGCACATGTTTCGCAGCCTGCTGTACGGTTCTCACAAGGCACCGCGTGAGTTATTGTGGGTTTTCGGTATGTTCATCTATGTGGCACTGATGGCTGAAGCATTCCTTGGTTACATTCTGCCATGGGGACAAATGTCGTACTGGGGCGCACAGGTAATTATCAACCTCTTCGGAGCGATTCCGAAAATCGGTGAACCGTTGACACAATGGATACGTGGTGATTATTTTATATCCGATGCGACCCTGAACAGGTTTTTTGCATTACATGTGATTGCCGTACCACTGGCCCTGTTTGGTCTGGTGCTGTTGCACCTGGTGGCATTGCGTGAGAATGGATCCAATAACCCCGACGGTATCGAAATCAAGAAGAACAAGGACGCTGACGGGAAGCCGCTGGATGGCATTCCATTCCACCCCTATTACACGGTTAAGGATATTTTTGGAGTCGGTTTGTTCCTTATCTTGTTCTCCTTTGTCCTGTTTCTGTGGCCGGAAGCAAATGGGCTGTTTCTTGAACACGATAATTTTATACCGGCCAATCCCCTGGTGACCCCGGAACATATCAAGCCGGTTTGGTATTTCACACCGTTTTACGCGATTTTGAAAGCAGTACCGGACAAACTGATGGGTGTGTTACTGATGGGTGCGTCAGTTGGGATTCTATTTTTCCTGCCCTGGCTCGACCGCTCACCGGTCAAATCCATCCGCTACAAGGGAACCTGGTACAAAGTGCTTCTGACTTTGTTCACCATTGCGTTTGTACGGCTTGGTCTGCTTGGAATGGCGGAAGGAACACCTGCACAAACCTGGGAGATGAGGATCTGGACGCTGGTTTATTTCATGTTTTTTGTCCTGCTGTTTTTCATGAGTCCGGGTGGTAAAACAAAACCGGAACCGGATCGGGTGACCCACTGATGAAAAAACTAGCCACAATCCTGCTCTTCGCAGTTTTTCTGCTGCCCTTATCGAGCGTCACGGTTTTAGCATCTGGCGCTGCGGGAGTTGAACACTCAGGTGCCAACATTAATGATACTGCCTCACTGCAGCGCGGTGCCAAGTGGTATGTCAATTACTGTTTGGGCTGTCATTCAATAAGCTACATGCGTTATAACCGCATGGCTGAAGACCTCGATTTGACTGAGGAAATGGTCATGGAAAACCTGGTTTTTTCAAATGCCAAGTTTGCTGAGACCATGGATATTGCAATGCAGCCTGAACAGGCCAAGGCCTGGTTTGGTAAAACTCCGCCGGATCTGTCACTGATCGGACGATCACGTGGTGCGGACTGGTTGTACTCTTATCTTCGAGGTTTTTACCGGGATGAAAATGGCGCATGGAACAACACCATGTTGGCAAATGCATCCATGCCTCACGTATTATGGAATTTGCAGGGCATCCAGACACCGATCTACCGGCAGGAGACCGATGGCAGTGGGTTTACCCATGAGGTCATTGACCACTTTGAACTGACTACGCCGGGCTCTCAGTCCCCGGTGGAATTTGAAGAGACAGCCCGGGACATCGCAGCATTTCTTGAATATGCAGGTGAGCCAGCCGAACTCAAACGCAAAGGTGTTGGTGTTTGGGTGATATTGTTCCTGGTATTGTTTACCTTTGTTGCCTACCTGTTAAAAGCAGAGTACTGGCGCGATGTTCATTAATAGCATACCGAAGACACCGCAGTGTCTGATAATCAAGCCAACAGGAGAAATTTGGTGACAGCAGCAATAAAAGGTCGTTCCACCATGGCGCTTTACTCATCCGACCGCAGCATTCACTGTCACCGGGTACGATTCGTATTGGCCGAAAAAGGTATCAATGTCGACATCATTAACATCAGTAATGATGAGTCTGCTGCCGCGGACCTGGCGGAATTGAATCCATACAATGAAACACCCACATTGGTGGACAGGGACCTGCTTTTGCATAACGCCGGTGTGATCAATGACTACCTTGATGAGCGTTATCCACACCCGCCATTGATGCCGGTAGATCCAGTGTCGCGTGCCCGTTTGCGTCTGATCCATCATCGCGTTATCCGGGACTGGTATCCAATGGCAGATAAAATTGAGAACGCCGAAGCCGCTGAGGCAGACAAAGTCCGCCAGCAGCTGACCGAAAGCATTGTCGCGGCAAACGATTTGTTCAAACATTCTGATTTTGTGCTTGGCGATGAGCTGAGTCTTGTTGATTGCACCCTGGCACCATTGTTCTGGCGTCTTCCGGTCTATCGAATCAACCTTGGCAAGCCGGGGGCAACAGTTCAGGGTTATATCCAACGCCTGATTTCACGCAAGTCTTTCAAGGTCAGCCTGACACGTGCCGAACGTGAAATGGTTCTGAATGCGACCTGAAGGATGTATTTCGAACGTTGAGGTGGTCTGATGAGTTCTGTACCGGAAGGTATGTCCTCCAACAGACCATATCTGCTGCGTGCCCTGTACGAGTGGATTAACGATAACGGACTCACTCCACATGTGTTGATTGATGCTGAGTGTGACGGTGTGGATGTACCCCATCATGCGATTCAGAAAGGCAAGGTCGTTCTGAATATTGCAACGGGTGCGACTGAGAATTTGAAGTTAGAGAACGAAACCATCTTCTTCAAAGCCAGGTTCTCAGGCAAGCCCTACAATATTTCTGTGCCTATGGCAGCAGTCATTGCCATATACGCCCGCGAAAATGGCCAGGGTATGATGTTTGCCCAGGAAGATTCACCACCTCCACCGGTGGGCGGCTCAGATGATCCACCACCCCGGTCACACCTGAAAGTCGTCAAGTAAGACCACTAACCCGGATAATTTGCCAGTTTGATTGGGCTGTCTACCCCTGTCTGTTGCCCAGGTTTTCAATTAACCGCCCGTCTTCAAGGTCCAGTGTTACGCTGAGCGATGCAGGAAAACCAATGGTCGTCACACCGCTTCTGCGTTTGGCACCGTTGATGGCAAATTCAAACCCGTAGTTGACCTCAATTCGTGAGTTAGAATTGTCACGATTCCAGGTGACCGAGCTGAGTGAAACGGTATCATCGAGCAACTGTAAACCGTGATTGCCACAAACCTGGCCGGCAGCCCTGCGGGCTTTCTGCCTGCCTTGCATCAATTGCCACCATGCGACAACACAAGCCGTCACAAGCAGGAAGATGAATAATTCAATCACGATGACTTCAACAACACATCAACAGCACCGCTTCCACCATCGCCAGGTTTGCATTGTGTGTAAGCCAGCACCCGGGGGTGATCCCGCAATACCTGTCGTGTCATGATCTTCAAACGTGGTCCGTTCTCAGAGCGCAAACCCTTGCCATGAATGACCCTGATTGACTCCAGCGACCTTGATGTTGCATCTGCAATGAATTGAAGCAAAACCGGGTGAGCTGTTTCGAGGGTCATGTTATGCAGGTCCAGCTCCGCGCCGAGGGTGAAACGACCTTTTCGCAGTTTTTGCATCGTTCTTTTTTGAATGCCGTTCTTCCGGTGCGATGAACCATCTTCTGAATTTACATCGTTCAGATCATCTGCGACCGTCAGGCTTGACGAACCGGACGTCGCGGAAAAGCCTTCTGTTTGATGTGTGTGGATTTTAGTGCGGGGCTTCTTCGAATCTGTCTTGGCTACAGTCCTGAGAGGCACGACACCGGCCATCTCCTGACGGAACAACTTGTCATACAAATGCTGTTGTTTTAGTTTTTTAACCACGTTTCACTCAATTCCACATTTCGGAAGCTGTCTGAAGTCCGTACAATATCATCCATTAAGCAGGGAAGGAGCCTGTGATTTACTCTGAACGTTAAAATCGCGAATGAGTAAATCAGAGGTTCCTTTATACTTGTCAGGCCATAACAGATATACGTGCGGATGGCGGGCAGGATTTTCAACAAGGATCGGATTAAATATCCCCAATGGAATTTCTAATTAGTAATGATGATGGCATTGAAGCCATTGGAATTCGTATTCTGGCTGACAGTATGCGTGGTCTGGGTGGTATGACGATTGTTGCTCCGGACAAAAACTGCAGTGGAGCGAGTAATTCGCTGACACTGGATGCGCCGATCAGGATCACGGAAATGGAAACCGGGGTCTACCGTGTTTCCGGCACGCCCACGGATTGTGTGCACGTTGCATTGACCGGCTTGCTGGCCGAGGATCCCGATATTGTTGTTTCCGGTATCAACGCCGGTGCAAATCTCGGTGATGATGTTATTTATTCCGGTACGGTCGCAGCAGCGATGGAAGGCCGTTTTCTCGGCTTTCCCGCACTGGCGGTTTCACTGGTGCTTGGCGAGGATACTCAAGCACACTATTATGATACGGCAGGTGAGGCGGCCAGGCGGCTGGTCATACAGTTACAGCGCGACCCTTTGCCAGCAGATACCATCCTCAACGTTAATGTACCTGATTGTCCATGGTCGGAAATCAGGGGGTTTGAAGTGACGCGCCTTGGACACCGTCACCGGGCGGAACCGGTCGTTAAGACCATGGACCCCCGTGGTCGTGAAATGTACTGGATCGGGCCGGCCGGAGCGGAGCAGGATGCTGGACCGGGCACTGATTTTGACGCCATCAGGCGTAAGTTCATTTCGGTGACACCAATCCATGTTGACCTGACCCGCTACCAGGCGCTGGATAAGGTCGCAGGCTGGGTGACCGCAATCGGCACTGGTTCAGAGCAGGAAACAGACATTTCATGATTCATAAACGTAAGCTCCATAGCGAAGACCGTGGTATCGGTATGACATCCCAGGGTACACGTGATCGCCTTGTACAGACATTAAGGAAGGAAGGCATCGGTGATGAAAGGGTTTTGACGGCCATCACCCAGGTACCTCGCCATAAATTTGTCGATGAGGCACTCTCCAGCAGGGCTTATGAAAACACTGCCTTGCCGATAGGGCAAAGCCAAACCATTTCACAACCGTGGATAGTTGCCCGTATGACGGAAGCTATCCTCGATGGCGGTCAGCCGGAAAAGGTGCTGGAAGTGGGTACCGGCTCCGGCTACCAGGCCGCCATTTTGTCTCAGCTGGTTCCAAAGGTGTTCACGGTTGAGAGAATTGACGAGTTACTGAAGTTTGCCCGCCGGCGATTCCATAACCTGCGCCTGAATAATATATATGTTCGCTATGCTGATGGTCATTTAGGCTGGCCCAGCCAGGCCCCTTTTGACGGTATCATGGTGACTGCAGTGGCGCAAAGTGTCCCACAGGAACTACTGGAACAACTCCGAATCGGCGGTGTGCTGGTGATTCCGGTTGAGAGAAATGGTCAACAACGACTGATCACCGTACGGCGTTTGGAGGACGGTTTTGATGAGACCGACCTGGGTGCGGTGGTATTTGTGCCATTACTAAGCGGGCTGGCTTAAGGCCTGTTGGTACCGGTATGTTTCTTCGTCTCTATGATTGGGTTATCGCACTTTCTGCACATCGCAGGGCACCGGCATACCTGGCCGTTCTGAGTTTTACCGAATCCAGTTTTTTCCCGGTGCCGCCGGACGTGATGTTGATACCGATGTGCTTGGCCAGGGTGAAGAAGGCCTGGCAATATGCGGCTTTGTGTACACTGGCTTCGGTGATCGGCGGCATGGCCGGATACCTGATCGGCAAACTTGCATTTGGATGGATAGAGCCCTGGTTGATGGCTTCTCACTATGCCGGCACTTTTACTGCTGCGGTCGCTGCATTTGAAACATGGGGATTCTGGTATATTTTAGTGGCGGGATTTACGCCGATTCCATACAAGGTTTTTACCATCAGCGCCGGTGTCGTTGGAATGCCGTTATTGGCATTTGTCGGAGGCTCACTGGTTGGCAGGGGCGGGCGGTTTTTCCTGGTCGCAGCGCTGATAAGGCTGGGTGGTGAGAAGTTTGCGACGCGCATGCGAAAGTATATCGACCTGATTGGTTGGATAGTGATTGCGTTGGCTGTGATTGTATTTGTTATCTTGAAGGTGAATTCATAATGAAATTCGTGGCCGGTACCTTTCAAGGTGATTGGGTTCTCACAAGATTAATGACTTTGATGGCCATTCTCAGCCTGCTTCTGTTGGAAGGTTGCCACCGTCACCATCGGCCGCCGCCACCGGCCAAGTCATCCGCCACCATTGTGAAACGCCAACTCAATGACGATGGTAGTTACTACGTCCGCAAGGGGGATACGCTGTATGCGATAGCCTTCAGTTATGGGCTCGATCCGATGGATGTGGCAAAAAAGAACGGAATATTAAGCCCATACACCATTTACCCGGGTCAAAAACTACAGCTCAAATCAACTGTTGCAAGCGTTGCAAGCCGCGATAGCTCATCCAAAGTTCAGATAAACACAGTAAAGACACCAGGGCAGGTAACTACAAAGACGGTTCAAACTCCCAAAGCATCAACCAGCATAAACAAAAAGCCGGCAAAGACCGCGACGGTGGCAACTCCCGGTGACACCACAAAATCCGAATCAACGACTGCCACTAAGAAAGCAGATTCAAAGAGTTGGAAATGGCCCACCAGCGGACGTGTTATCAGAGGTTTTGTGGCGGATGACCCGGCGCGAAACGGCCTGGACATTGCCGGTAAGGAAGGCCAGCCTGTCATTTCATCGTCAGCTGGTCAGGTGGTTTACAGTGGAAATGGCCTGATCGGTTACGGTGAACTGATCATCATTAAGCACAGTGACAAGATGCTCAGCGCCTATGCTCACAACAGGGTCCGACTTGTGAAGGAAGGAGACCAGGTATGGTCCGGCCAGAAAATTGCCGAAATGGGCAGAAACAGCAGTGATGAGAAAATTCTGCATTTCGAAATCCGCGTCCTCGGTAAGCCCGTCAACCCACTGAAATATCTTCCCAAAAAATAATCACCAACATTAAATGTCCTGGTTTGTATTTCCTTCAGGTGTTGATTCACAGGGTTTTGAATTTGTGACATTTTCCGGGGATTGTGATATTTTCTTAGCGATTCCGGCCAAAACAGTGTTGTTTCACTAAGGCCGGGACATGTTAGTGTGGCGTGGGCCTGGTCTTTTATGGACCATGGGGCTACGTGAATATGGGTGGGGAATGAAAATAAACGATAACAGTGATGGCGGTGCTGTGGTACCGAAAAACAAGTCTGCAAAGACAGACCTCAAGTTCAATCAGCCCAAAAATGCCGGTGCCAAACACAGAAGGTTGCATCATGGTGATGCAACCCGGATATACCTCAGCGAAATCGGACGCGCCAAACTACTGACCGCCGACGAAGAGAAGTCGCTGTCGCGTGCTGCTCTTGATGGTTGCATGGCCAGTCGTCAGCGCATGATTGAAGCCAACCTGCGCCTGGTCGTTAAGGTCGCCCGGGCATATATCAATAGAGGTCTGCCATTGTTGGACCTGATTGAGGAAGGCAACCTGGGCCTGATTCGTGCGGTTGAGAAGTTTGACCCCGAAAAGGGGTTCCGGTTTTCTACCTATGCGACCTGGTGGATCCGGCAATCGGTCGAACGCTCAATAATGAATCAATGCCGCACCGTCCGCTTACCAATTCATGTCATCCGTGAACTCACAAGTTATCTTCGTGCAACCCGTGAACTTGAACAGGAACTTGGCCGGCATCCCGTGGTGGATGAAGTGGCCGAGAAACTGGACAAACCCAGTGATGCCGTGTATTCGCTGTTCCGTTTCAATGAGTCGACATCCTCTGCTGAGGGTTCACCGAATTACAACAGTTCAATGCTGGATTCAATCGCAGACGACCAAAGCCAAAACCCCGAGAGCGAATATGCCGAGCAGGCCGCAGGTGAGTTGCTAGGGCAATGGCTGAAGTTACTGCCTTTACAGCAGCGAATTGTCGTCGAACACCGGTTTGGCCTGCACGGTCAGGGACGCCGAACACTTGAAGAAGTTGGTGAATTGCTTGGTGTAACGAGGGAAAGGGTGCGGCAGGTACAGCTTGCCGCATTAACGAGATTGCGGGAAATTTCCAGGCGTGAAGGCGTTATGGAAACTCCTTTTATGGGGTAAGGGGCAGTAACGCGGCAACCACCTGGCGTCCTTCAGCAACCAGAACATTAAAAGTCCGGCAGGCGGCATCCGTTGTCATGACTTCAAAACCAACATTGCGGCGGAAGAAATGAACCTGGGTAGCAGGCGGTAAAAACTCCTGGGTATTACCGGTTCCAATCAATATGACTTCCGGTTCCATTTCGAATATTCTTTGCAGGTTTTTTTCATTTATATCGCTGACAGACGTTACATTCCATTCTGGGACAATCCGTTGACCAGAAATAATAAATGGCTTATTGAAAAGGTCCTCGTGAACGCGGATGCCCTGCTCACTGACTGAACGTATGAAGAACTGATTTTCCGGTACTTCTAGATTGAACTCCACGCGCCTGATGCTCCTTACATATTGAAAACGGCGATTTCAGCGGTTTCCGTGATAGTTTTTTGTTTGGTGTCTGTAGCTAGTGTCATGTCAAGCCTATAGTGTGGGGTTGACATGACACTGGTATCAACCCGGGTTGATCACAGGCTTTTCCGGGTGTTTCCGGTAAAAGCAGGCGACCTGGCCAATGGTTTGTACCAATTCAGCCTTACACGCCCGGGCTATACTGAGTGCCCATGCTTTGCGCGCTTCACGGTCACCCCTTAGTTTGACCTTGATGAGTTCATGGTCGTTTAAGGCGCGCTCGATTTCCGCGACAACCGTATCACTCAAGCCTTTGTCAGCGACGATTACGAGCGGTTTCAGATGGTGGGCCTGACCCCGCAAATTTTTTTTCTGCGCTGCTTTTAATGGCATCTGGTTGTTCCTGTTGTGGCAAACTGGCATTTTAACACCGTGTGAATATAAACGGGGTCTATAAATGGCGTCAGAGTAAAGTGCCAAAGCAAACCCGAATGCTGCGAGTTGAAGCTTGATGGTACCCGTCTGACAATTTACTCTGACCTTTTGTATCTACCAAACTGACGGGAATGTTTTATGGCGAAAAGCAAGAGTAGTCGCCGCTGGCTGGCGGAACACTTTGATGACCAGTACGTCAAGATGGCGCAGCAGCAAGGTTTACGCTCCAGGGCGGCTTTCAAGCTGATGGAGTTGGATGAAAAATACCATTTGTTGCGTAAGGGAATGCGTGTGGTAGATCTTGGCTCAGCACCCGGTAGCTGGACACAAGTGGTACAACGGGCGTTGGCAGGCAGCGGGCAGATTATCGCCCTGGATATTTTGCCGATGGATCCGCTGGAGAGTGTTACCTTTATTCAGGGTGATTTTACAGAAGATGAACCTTTGGCACTGTTGGAGGAGGCATTGAACGGTCAGCATGTTGATCTTGTGTTGTCGGACATGGCACCCAATATGAGTGGAATGGGTGCGGTCGATCAACCACGGGCAATGTACCTGGCTGAACTTGCACTGGCTTTCGCAGAAAACTGGCTGGAGCCGGGCGGCAGTTTTGTCGTCAAGGTGTTTCATGGCGAAGATTTTGACAGTTTTGTGAAGAATGTCCGGTCTTTGTTTGAGAAGGTGCAGGTCAAGAAGCCGGCAGCTTCCAGACCACGTAGCAGGGAAGTTTATGTACTGGGACATCGGCGCAAGTTACAATGAAAGTTCGTCATCAGTAACGCCGTGCGTTCCTGGTCATTTTTTATGAGGATAAACGATTGAATGATATGTTAAAAAATGTGATTACCTGGGGCATTATCTTATTGGTTTTAATGTCCATATTTAATCACTACGGAAATGTCGGAACCACGCCCGATGAACTTACTTACTCGGATTTCCTCGACAATGTGCGCAATGGTACGGTTGCTGAAGTCAGGATAAGCAGCACCCCGGAAGGCAATACAATCCAGGGTCGGGATGTGAATGGCAAGGAATTTCATACCTTTGGAATGCCGGATGCACGCCTGGTCGATGATCTCGTTGAGCACGAGGTAGAAATATCTGCCGAGCCGCCCAAACAACGTTCCGTCATCCTCGACCTGTTAATCAATATCATACCGGTCTTGCTGCTGGTCGGCTTGTGGGTGTATTTCATGCGCCAGATGCAGGGCGGCGGCGGTGGTCGCGGTGCCATGTCTTTTGGCAAGAGTAAGGCTAAGCTGCAAGGCGAAGACCAGATCAAGGTCACTTTTGCTGATGTGGCAGGTGTTGAAGAGGCCAAGGAAGAAGTCGAGGAACTGGTAGAGTTCCTTCGTAATCCGGGCAAGTTTCAGAAACTGGGTGGTCACATACCTCGCGGTGTTCTGATGCTGGGTTCACCGGGAACCGGCAAAACCCTGCTGGCTCGCGCGATTGCCGGTGAGGCCAAAGTTCCGTTCTTTTCAATTTCCGGTTCCGATTTCGTAGAGATGTTTGTTGGCGTCGGCGCATCCCGCGTACGCGATATGTTTGACCAGGCCAAGAAACATGCGCCCTGCATCATATTCATTGATGAAATTGATGCGGTCGGACGTCACCGCGGTGCCGGTCTGGGTGGCGGACATGATGAACGTGAGCAGACACTGAACCAGTTGCTGGTTGAAATGGATGGTTTTGAAGGTGGCGAAGGCGTTATTGTTATTGCTGCAACCAACCGTCCTGATGTATTGGATCCAGCCCTGCTGCGACCGGGTCGTTTTGACCGCCAGGTGGTTGTGCCATTACCGGATATTCGTGGTCGTGAGGGTATTTTGAAAGTGCATATGCGTAAAGTACCGCTGGGTGATGATGTCGAGCCACGACAGATCGCACGTGGTACACCTGGGTTTTCCGGTGCAGATCTGGCCAACCTTGTTAACGAGGCTGCATTGTTTGCTGCCAGGGAAGCAGCCAAGGCTGTTTCCATGGATCATTTTGAACGGGCCAAGGACAAGATCATGATGGGTGCCGAACGGCGTTCAATGGTCATGTCAGAGAAAGAGAAAAAACTCACGGCCTATCATGAAGCGGGTCATGCCATCGTCGGACGCCTGGTGCCTGAGCACGATCCGGTTTACAAGGTAACCATCATTCCGCGTGGCCGCGCCCTGGGAGTGACCATGTTTCTGCCCGAGGCGGATAAATACAGCATTTCACGGTTGCAACTGGATAGCCAGATGGCCAGTTTGTTTGGCGGACGCGTAGCCGAGGAACTGGTCTTCGGGGTTGAGAATGTAACCACCGGGGCATCCAACGATATTGAGCGTTCGACCCAGATCGCCCGCAACATCGTGACCCGCTGGGGATTGTCTGAGGAACTGGGGCCATTGACCTATGCCGAAGCTGATGAGGAAGTTTTTCTTGGCCGTTCTGTAACACAGCACAAACACGTGTCTGATGAGACCGCGCGCAAGATCGATCTTGAAATACGCCGTATCGTTGATGCGGCACACAAGGTTGCTAAGGATTTGGTTTTGGCTAACCGGGACAAGCTGGAACTCATGACCGATGCGTTGATGAAATATGAAACCATTGACACTGCGCAAATTGACCAGATCATGGAAGGCAAAATTCCTGACCCGCCAAAAGGCTGGGACGATTCCGGTCCTGACGATGATAAAAAGGGCAAAAGCGATTCAGCAAACGATCCAGAGGCAAGTGCTGGAGATGATCCTTCTATTGGTGATACGGCTGAACAGCACTGAGCAGGTTCGCGGCTTTCAGTGATTGGTAAAATGAAAACAGCGCTGCTCCAGCGCTGTTTTTTTGAGTGTAGAAAATGACCCTTGAGGTTGCCCTAAAATCGATTCCTAACGGCCGCATACTTGACTGCGCCGGTAAAAAGCTCGTGCTTGACCGTACCAGGATCATGGGCATCCTCAACCTGACACCGGATTCATTTTCCGATGGCGGATTATGGCTGGATAAAACCCAGGCAGTTGAGCATGCCCTGGCTATGCAGGACGCCGGAGCAGATATCATCGATGTTGGCGGGGAATCTACACGCCCCGGTGCGCAGGCGGTATCAGTACAGCAGGAACTGGACCGTGTTATCCCGGTAATTGAAAGTATTGCGCCGCAACTTTCGGTCCCGATATCCATTGATACCAGCAAACCCGAAGTGATGCATGAAGCGGTGAGCGTGGGCGCCGGAATGATCAATGATGTGTATGCCCTGCGTCATCAGGGCGCTTTGACGGCCGCTGCAGAATTATCCGTACCCGTTTGCCTGATGCATATGTTGGGAACCCCCCGGGTGATGCAAAACAACCCCGTTTACGATGATGTGAGTGCTGAGGTCGCGGCTTTTTTACTGGAGCGTGCGCGTCTGTGTGAGAGTAATGGAATATCAAAGGAAAATATTGTGCTCGATCCGGGTTTCGGTTTTGGTAAGACCTTGCAGCAAAACATTTCACTCTTCCATACATTGCCGAACCTGGTATCCAGTGGCTATCCCTTGTTGGTGGGAGTGTCCCGCAAAGCCATGATTGGTCAACTGACCGGCCGGAAGATGCCCGGACGTGTCGCGGGGTCCATTACTGCTGCCGCAGTCGCAGCGAAAATAGGTGTAGCGATGGTCAGGGTGCATGATGTGGCTGAGACCCGTGACGCATTGACGGTAGCAACTGCACTTTGGCCGGGTTGAGCGTAAAATGCCTGACATGAAAAATAAATACTTCGGAACTGACGGGATTCGTGGACGTGTAGGTGACACACCGGTAACGGCTGACTTCATGTTACGTTTGGGGCGCGCGGCGGGGAAGGTGCTGGCCGCAGGGGATTCACGCTCGGTTGTAATTGGTAAAGACACACGAATATCAGGTTATATGTTTGAATCGGCACTGGAGGCGGGTCTGGCCGCTGCGGGTGCCAATGTAGCCTTGCTTGGACCGATGCCAACGCCTGCCATAGCCTACCTGACACGTACCTTGCATGCCTGTGCCGGAATCGTCATCAGCGCCTCACATAATCCATTTTACGATAATGGTATAAAGTTCTTTTCTGGCGAAGGTGAAAAATTGCCCGATGAAATTGAACGGGCTATTGAAGAGGAACTGGCACAGCCGTTCTCAACCGTCGCGTCCGAGAAAATGGGGAAAGCCATCCGTATTGATGATGCTGCCGGTCGTTACATTGAGTTTTGCAAAGGCACCATACCCTTCGAAATCACTTTGCGTGGTTTGAAAATTGTGGTTGATTGTGCCAACGGTGCGACCTACAAGGTGGCTCCCGCTGTTTTCGGGGAACTGGGGGCCAAAGTGATTACGGTGGGTGTCAATCCGGATGGATTGAATATCAATGAGAAGTGTGGGTCTATTTACCCGGAATTTGTCAGCCAGGCGGTACTTGAGCATGGTGCGGATCTGGGTATCGCCCTGGACGGTGATGGTGACCGTGTGGTCATGGTGAATGCCAGGGGTGAAGTCGTCAATGGAGACGAATTGCTCTACATTCTTGCCAAGGATCGACAGGACAAGGGTTTGCTTCAGGGGGGTGTCATCGGAACGGTGATGAGTAACTTCGGTCTGGAACTTGCACTGAAAAAGCGAGACATCCCGTTTATGCGCTCTCCGGTAGGTGACCGTCATATACATAAGGCCCTCGTCAGTAAAGGCTGGACGCTGGGCGGGGAGGCTTCCGGGCACCTGTTATGTCTGGACAGAACCAGCACAGGTGATGGCATTGTCAGTGCACTACAGGTGCTTGAGGTAATGGTCAGCAATGGAAAAGGGCTTGCTGATTTAACATCGGATGTACAAAAATTGCCGCAGGTCATGATCAATGTGCAGACCAGTGAAGCATTTGCAGACCTTGAAAGTTCGGAGGAAATCAATTCTGCAGTTAAGTATATCGAGGGACAACTGGGTGATACCGGCAGGGTAATTTTACGACCGTCGGGTACCGAACCGCTCATTCGTGTAATGCTTGAAGGGTCGGATGAAAGCCAGGTCAAACAACTCGCTACGGAGCTGGCTGATGTGGTGCGGAGTGAACTGGCGAGCTGACCGGTATTTGCATACAGGTCTGGAACATTTGAACCCGTTGTCCTGCGGGTAAATGACTAAGATCCAAGGCCGCGGGCGCCATTTATCACCAAAAATTCTTACCTGCGTGTTGTAACGCTGGATCACTGTAAACCGCTTGAACGGCAAGCTTCAATTCGATGGTTTTTCAATCGGATTATTCCAGCAATCATCAAAAAAAAATCAACCTTTACCAGAGGGCGACTCAGGCGCGATAAATGAGTGATTTCTATCGCTGTTTTTTCCATCTTTATTGCTAAAAACCAGCCTGAAATCAGGCTAAAACCAGAGTGGCGCATATAAGCTGAAATGGCTGTTGATCTACATCAAGTAAGCAGGAGATTGGCGTGGAAATTTGGTTATCCCCAGGGGTGTGTTCTTTATAATGGCTGCAATTCAACTGGTGTTTCAAGGAGACCAAAATGAACCAGTATCTCAACTCAGTAATGGCAACAGTCAAAGCAAAGAACCGCGGTGAAGATGAGTTTCTTCAGGCAGTAGAAGAAGTTCTGGAGTCGCTCTCACCGGTATTGGAAAAACACCCGGAATACGTCGAAGCAAAAATTATTGATCGCGTGGTCGAGCCGGAACGGATGATCGTTTTCCGCGTTCCCTGGATTGATGATGGTGGCAATGTCCAGGTTAACCGGGGTTTTCGCGTTGAATTCAACAGCGCCATTGGTCCCTACAAGGGCGGCCTGCGTTTTCACCCCAGCGTAAATCAGGGTATTTTGAAGTTCCTGGGATTTGAACAGGTGTTCAAAAACGCTCTGACCACGTTGCCAATGGGTGGTGGTAAAGGTGGTTCCGATTTTGACCCCAAGGGAAAGTCTGATAATGAAGTCAT
This sequence comes from Lysobacterales bacterium, assembly GCA_033791845.1. Lineage (GTDB taxonomy): Bacteria > Pseudomonadota > Gammaproteobacteria > Xanthomonadales > SZUA-36 > SZUA-36. The sequence goes on from JASJFX010000056.1 coordinate 33,172, forward strand.
GCGTTTTTGCCAAAGCTTCATGACTGAATTATGCCGTCATATCGGTGCGGATACTGATGTACCGGCAGGTGATATTGGTGTTGGTGGTCGTGAAATTGGTTATCTGTTTGGTCAATATAAACGTGTTCGTAATGAGTTTGTAGGCGTGTTGACAGGTAAAGCCCTTAACTGGGGTGGTAGCCTGATCCGGCCGGAAGCAACCGGTTACGGTACCGTCTACTTTGCCGAAGAAATGCTGAAGACCCAGGGTAAATCCATGCAAGGTCTGACCGTTTCTGTTTCCGGTTCAGGAAACGTTGCGCAGTATGCTACAGAGAAAGCCACTGAATTTGGCGCCAAGGTCATTACCCTCTCCGATTCAAGTGGTTATATCGTTGATCCTGAAGGCATAACCGAACAGAAGCTTGCTTATGTCTTTGAACTCAAGAACGAAAGACGTGGCCGGATTAAGGAATATGCTGATGAATATCCGTCTGCGACTTACCACGAGGGCACAGGTGTCTGGAATGTACCGGTTGATGTTGCCTTGCCGTGTGCTACTCAGAATGAGCTGCATGGCCCGGATGCTGAAATTCTGTTGAAGAACGGTTGTTTCTGTATCGCTGAAGGCGCCAACATGCCTAGTACCCGCGAAGCAGTGGACAAGATTTTGGAAGCCGGCATACTCTATGGCCCGGGTAAAGCCGCCAATGCAGGTGGTGTGGCTGTTTCAGGTCTGGAAATGTCCCAGAACAGTATGCGTCTGAGTTGGACCCGCGAGGAAGTTGACAAACGTCTGCACGATATCATGATCAATATTCATAATGCGTGTACACAAACCGCCATCGAATATGGTCATCCAGGCAACTACGTCATGGGTGCCAATATCAGCGGTTTCCGCAAAATTGCCGACTCCATGATGGATCAAGGTGTAGTCTGATCGATGTCAGGAAAGCCGGGTATCGTTAGATGGGGTACCCGGCTTCTCCTTTTACCTGCTGATTATCCAGCCCGCCTGTTACCGTGGCGCTTCCGCTGCCGCTGTAATATGCGGGTTAGCTTTGCTACTGTTAGTCAATGAATCCCGTCATCGATTTAAAAGATTTTGAACAGGAGTCAACGCACTTTGACTCGTTGATGCCTTTTAAGGTCAGGGATATTCTCCTCGTCTCAAGCCTGTATGACATATACAGTTTGCGTGAGGATGGTCAACTGGCCAATATGGTGATGGCCGAGTATGCCGAGTTAAGGCTCTCACGGGCACCGATGATCAAGCGGGTTGATTCCGGCTCCAGTGCACTTGAGGCTCTAAAAAACAGAAAATTTGACCTGATCATTGTTTTTCGTTCACTCAGCGATATCGATCCATTTGAATTCAACCACAAGGCTAAATTGCTGAATCCGGATATTCCCGTTGTTTTGCTCGCGTTTCACCACCGTGAACTGGAGCTGTTGAGAGACCGGGGCGACCACGCATTTGACAATGTGTTTTTCTGGAGTGGTGAATCCAAGATATTGCTGACTATCATCAAGTTCATCGAAGACAAGAAAAATGTCGAAGCCGATACGAAGCTGGTCGGGGTTCGGGTGATCATTCTGGTTGAAAATTCAGTTCGGTTTTATTCGTCCTTTCTGCCCTTGATTTACACTGAAACGATGCAGCAGACTTCGGCGCTGCTATCTGAAAGCATCAATTCCGCAAACCGGCTTCTTCGCATGCGTGCACGGCCGAAAATTCTCCTGGCAGAAAATTATGAAGAAGCCCTGGTATTGTTCAAAAGGTACAAGAAGTACTTGCTGGGTGTCATTTCCGATATACAGTTTTCCAAAAATGGCAAAATAGACGAGTCAGCCGGTATTCAGCTGGCAAAGATGATTAAAACTGAAGTAAATGATTTACCTGTTCTCCTGCAGTCTTCAAATGATGCCAATGCAGAAAAGGCTGAGGAATGTGACGCCGCATTCCTGAACAAAAGGTCGCCGACGCTTCTCAATGAATTGAGCGCATTCATTAACCGCAACTTCGGATTTGGTGATTTTGTGTTCAGGCTTCCCGATGGTACAGAGCTTGCCCGTGCCCGTAACTTCAGGGAAATGCAGAAATGTGCGGTTTCGATTGATATCAAGTCTTTGATCTTTCACGCGGAAAGAAATCATTTCTCAAACTGGCTGATGGCACGGACCGAGTTTGACCTGGCAGCACGTTTGCGCCCCAGGCGTGCGAGCGACTTTAAAAACCCCAAAGAAATGCGCAGCTACCTGGTTAAAACCCTCGAAGATTTCCGGCATGAAAGACAGGTGGGTGTTATCACTGATTTTTCCCGGGAACAGTATGACGGGCGGGCGGAGTTTTTACGTATTGGTGAGGGCTCACTGGGTGGTAAAGGCCGGGGCTTGGCATTCGTCAATAACCTGATCAATTGCTATCCCGTATACAACGCCTTTCCGGATGTCAGGATTTCGGTGCCGCGAACCGCGGTGATTTGCACCGGCGCGTTTGATCAGTTCATGGAAAACAACAAGCTGACCGAGTTCGCCCTGGGTGACCACAGTGATGAGGAAATTGTTGCGGCTTTTACCAGTGCCACTGCGCCGGCGGATCTGGAGGATGATGTCAAAGCTTATCTGGCCGTGGCAAAGTTCCCTCTTGCGGCAAGGTCTTCTTCACTACTTGAAGATTCGCATTATCAGCCATTTGCCGGGATTTATGACACCTATTTCCTTCCCAATAACCACGCTTCTCTGCAGGGGCGTGTCGACCGGCTCCTGGCTGCCATCAAACTCATCTATGCCTCGGTTTATTGCAGGAACGCAAAACATTACATCGAAGCAACCGGTAACCGTACCGAAGAAGAGAAAATGGCGGTTATTCTTCAGGAAATCGCCGGTAAAAACAGGGAAGGCCATTATTATCCGGTGTTTTCAGGGATGGCCAGATCCTATAACTTTTATTCGGTTGGTCGTATCAAGCCGGAAGAGGGTATTGCCTACACGGCTCTTGGTCTGGGTAAAACCATTATGGAGGGTGAAAACTGTTTGTTTTTCTCTCCGGCCAATCCACAGGTACTGCCACAGTTTTCCGCGCCTAAGGATTACCTGAGAAATACCCAGCGTGAGTTCTTTGCGGTTGATATGAACAACCCGTCGGCGTTTCCTGAAAAAGGAGGAGAAGACGGGTTGGTAAAACTGAATATGACCGAGTCCGAACAGCACGGTGTACTGAAATATGTGGGCTCCACGTACTCAGCGGCCGATGACAGGATTTATCCCGGGATCGGACGTAAGGGTGCCCGGATTGTCACTTTCGATCCGATTCTGAAATCCAAAATATTTCCACTGGATAAAATTCTCCAGTACCTGTTGCAGCTGGGCAGCCGTGCAATGAATGTGCCGGTTGAAATGGAGTTTGCCGTGGAAATGAACTCTGACCCAGGCAAGCCGGATAATTTCCGCTTTCTGCAGATTCGGCCAATGCTGGTGGATACATCATTTGAAGATGTGTCCGTGTTCGATGGGGACAACGAGCAGGTTTTCTGCAAGTCGGACCAGGCACTCAGCAACGGCCGGATTGATGGCGTCAGGGATATTGTATTTGTAAAGAACGAAAACTTTGATCGCGCAAACATGATCCATATGGCGGATCACGTGGGCAAATATAATCAAAAATTCAAGGATGCAAACGAACCGTACATGCTGGTCGGGCCAGGACGGTGGGGAACCTCTGATCGATGGCTTGGTATCCCCACAAAGTGGGATCAGATATCCTCAGCACAGGTGATCGTTGAGGCTGACTACGGAGATTTTATGGTTGAGCCATCCTTTGGAACGCACTTCTTCCAAAACCTGATAACTTTCCAGATTGGCTACCTGACAATTAATAGCAGTAGCGCAAATAATTACATCGACTGGGACTGGCTCAATTCCATTGAAGCCGTTTCAGAAACCGAATATGTCAGGCATGTCCGGTTGAAACAGGCAATGAAGATCCTGATTGACGGCCGCAATGGTAAAGCGGTGATCTTCAAGTCCGAATCACTTACATAAGCCTGTAACCAACCCGTCAGCTTGCTGATGTCAAGCCGGTTGAATCAAAACCAATCTGCCTGGGAACCTTTACAAGACGTCCAGATCATTACCGACCTTTACAAAGGCCTCTATTGCACGATCCAGGTGATGCCTCTCATGGGCGGCCGATACCTGAACACGAATACGGGCTTCTCCCTTGGGTACCACGGGGAAGAAAAAGCCGATGACATAGATGCCTTCTTCCAGCAAGCGGGCGGCAAACTCCTGCGCCAGCGGTGCGTCATATAACATGACCGGCACAATGGGATGACTGCCCTGCTTGATATCGAACCCTGCTGCGCTCATCTTTTCCCGGAAATAGCGGGTGCTGCTCTCCAGTTTGTCTCTCAATTGCGTTGAGCCGGATAACATTTCGAACACCCTGATCGAGGCGGCAACCAACGGTGGCGGCAGGGTATTGGAGAAAAGATAGGGGCGTGAACGCTGACGCAGGAGATCGATGATGTCCTGACGCCCGGTTGTGAAACCACCTGAGCCGCCGCCGAGTGCCTTACCGAGTGTGGAGGTGAAGACGTCCACCTTGTCCATGACGCCATGATGCTCGGCGGAGCCACGTCCGGTTTTGCCCAAAAAGCCGGTGGCATGGCTATCGTCAACCATGACAAGCGCATCATAGCGCTCTGCGAGTGCGGTGATTTCATCCAGCCTGGCTATATAGCCATCCATGCTGAATGCACCATCGGTGGCAATTAAGCGGGTGCGACAGCCCTGTGTATCCTGTAAGGCTTTCTCAAGCGCCTGCATGTCGCTGTTGGGGTAACGAAACCGCTGGGCCTTACATAAACGGATACCGTCAATAATTGAAGCGTGGTTCAGTGCATCTGATATCACGGCATCTTCAGGACCAAGGATGGTTTCAAAAAAACCGCCATTGGCGTCAAAGCAGGATGTGTAGAGAATCGTATCCTGGGTGCCGAAGAAGTCCGAAATGGTCTTTTCAAGCTGCTTGTGTAAATCCTGGGTGCCGCAGATAAAGCGAACCGATGCCAGGCCAAAGCCATGATCATCCAGGGCCTTGTGTGCGGCGGCGATAACATCCGGGTTGTCCGCAAGCCCGAGATAGTTATTGGCGCAGAAATTAAGTACTTCCTCACCGCCCTGGACTTTGATTTCCACGCTTTGTGGTGTGGTGATGACCCGTTCGGTCTTATAAAGACCGGCGTCCCGGATTTCCTGCAGTGTTGTTCCCAGGTGTTCCAGTGTAACCATGTCTATATCTCCTTCAGGAAAGCCTGATGTTCTGCTCGATTCACTACACTAATTAAAACCTGCAATGCCCGCATGAATATAAAGGTTCCTATATCGTGCCTGTCCAGTCGCAGACAACCTTGCCGGATTGGCCGGCGATCATTAGCTGGAAACCGGTTTCGTATTCATCAATCGGAATATGGTGGGTCAAGGCCTTGCGTAACGGAAAACCGGTCAGCACCATCTGGGTCATTTTGTACCAGGTTTCATACATGCGGCGACCGTAAATACCATGAATTTCGAGACCTTTAAATATGATCTGGTCCCAGTCAGCACCGGTTCCGGCCGGTAACAGGCCTAACAGGGCAACTTGCCCGCCATTGAACATGTGGTGCAACAGGTCATTGAAGGCAGTGGGTTGACCGGACATTTCCATGCCGATATCAAAACCCTCGATACCCAATTGTTTAACCACATCTGCAATGGACTCATTTTTCACGTTTATGGTGCGCGTGGCACCCATTTCTGCGGCCAAATTCAGGCGGTAATCGTTAACGTCGGTGATGACGACATTTCGTGCACCCACGTGTTTACAAATCCCTGCTGCGATAATTCCAATGGGGCCTGCGCCGGTTATCAGAACATCTTCGCCGACCAGGTCAAATTGCAGCGCGCAATGGGCGGCATTGCCAAAAGGATCGAAGAAGGCGGCCAACTCCGGTGCAATAGCATCCGGGATGGGCCACAGATTGGTTGCCGGGACGACAATGTATTCTGCGAAGGCACCATCACGGTTTACACCAATTCCAATGGTATTGGGGCATAAGTGACGTTTACCCGCTCGACAGTTGCGGCAATGCCCGCAAATGATATGGCCCTCTGCCGACACGCGGTCACCCTCCTTGTAACCAGTAACCCCGTCGCCCAATTCCACTATCCTGCCAACAAATTCATGACCAATGGTCAGCCCGGGCTTGATGGTTCTTTGTGACCATTCATCCCAGTTGTAGATATGTACATCTGTGCCGCAAATAGCTGTCTTTTCAACTTTTATTAGGACCTCATTGGTGCTGGCCTGCGGGATGGCCACTTCTTCCATCCAGATACCCCTGGCGGACTCACGTTTTACCAATGCACGCATGGTTCGAGACATGACTGCTCCTGAAACGGTGTGGTGTTCTGTCAGATTCAAATTATACCGGACAGTGCACCAGCTTGCTCATTTACAGGACACCAGTGCGGTCGTTATCGCTGTCAAAGCCTCGGCCGCAGTTGCCTGCAAGCTGAAGGTGGCCATGTCACTCAATGGCGTGGGTGTCGGGTTGATCTCAATGACACAGGCACCTGAATCAAGGGCCATTAAAGGAAGAGAGGCAGCAGGTTGTACGAGTGTAGAGGTGCCGATGGAGAAACATACATCACAATGACTGGCAGCGGTCATGGCGCGGTTCATGGCATCAAGGGGTAACGACTCCCCGAACCAGACAACACCGGGTCTTGCCAGGCCACGGGGGTGATGTGGTGAGGCAGGCGGACGACCGGGGTTGGATTCGATCCAGCTGGTTTCGATTTTTCTGCCTGTTTCGCTACAGATCGAGAGCATGATGTTGCCGTGAAGTTCGATTACATCCCCTGAGCCTGCCTGCTGGTGCAAACCGTCCACATTTTGTGTCACCACCAGCAGGGTTTCAAAGTACTGTTCCAGTTCAACCAGTGCAATGTGTCCGGCGTGGGGGCTGACCCTGTCGATGTTTTCGCGGCGATCTGCATACCAGTCCCACACGATTTGCGGTTGGTCCCTGAATGCTTCCGGGGTTGCCAGTTCCTCCGGTCGAAATTTCGACCACAAACCACTCTGGGCGTCACGAAAGGTTGGCACACCACTCTCGGCCGACATTCCGGCACCTGTCAGCACCAGTATTTTATTGGCGTTCTGCAGTGTTGTAATCAATCCGGAGGGAATTTTCATGACTCCGCTGTTCCTTCTCAAAGTTCAGACATATGGCTAAGTGTTGATTCTAAGTGTATTCTAGCGGGTTCTGCGCGGTGGTTTGGTCATTATTTGACCCTTAACAGGGGCCAGTTGGTCCAGTCGGGCGGGAAAGAATATTACACATATAATCAGGTGAAAGGCAGGTATCAGATGAAAGGTAAGCTCTTTATCAAGACACACGGTTGTCAGATGAACGAGTACGATTCCGACAAAATGGCGGATGTGCTGGCGGCATCGCATGGTCTTGAATTGACCGATTCGGAAGACGATGCCGATGTGATTCTTGTTAACACCTGCTCAATCCGAGAGAAGGCACAGGAAAAAGTGTTCTCACAATTGGGTCGCTGGAAGAAGCTGAAATCCGCCAACCGCAAAGTGGTTATTGGCGTGGGGGGGTGTGTTGCCAGCCAGGAAGGCGAGGCGATTATCAAACGCGCACCTTATGTCGATATGGTTTTCGGGCCGCAGACCCTTCACCGTCTACCCGATATGATTGACGCTGTTCGCGATACAGGTAAGCCGGCGGTAGATATCACGTTTCCGGAAATAGAAAAGTTCGATAGCTTGCCGGCCGCTGGTGCAAAAGGACCAAGTGCATTTGTGTCCATCATGGAAGGTTGCTCAAAATACTGTACTTTCTGTGTCGTACCTTACACACGGGGTGAAGAGGTCAGTCGTCCGCTGGATGATGTTGTGGCTGAATGTGCCGGTCTTGCACAGCAGGGAGTCAAGGAGATTAACCTGCTCGGACAGAATGTAAATTCATATGATGGTGAGCTTTACGAGGGTGGCAGGGCGGATCTTGCATTGTTGATCCATTATGTGGCCGCAATCGATGGTATTGAAAGAATTCGTTTTACGACTTCTCATCCGGTGGAGTTTTCCGCCAGCCTTATCGAGGCATTCGGTGAAATCCCGAAACTGGCAAACTATGTTCATTTGCCGGTGCAAAGCGGTTCCGATCGCGTATTGGCCATGATGAAACGTGGCCATACTGTGCTCGAGTACAAACAAAAAATTCGCCGCCTGCGCGAGCAGCGTCCTGATATCAGCCTGTCTTCCGATTTCATTGTTGGTTTTCCCGGTGAAACCGAGCGTGATTTTGAGAATACGATGAAACTGATTGAAGAGATGAATTTTGATCAGAGTTTCAGCTTCATCTACAGTGCCCGGCCGGGCACACCGGCGGCATCGATGGCGGACGACACACCAATGGTAATAAAGAAGGAGCGTCTTTCACGTTTGCAGGCATTGATCAACAAACAGGCGCTTGATATCAGCAAAGCGATGGTTGGCGGTGTGCAGCGAATCCTTGTAGAAGGCTTCAGCAAGAAGGATTCAAATCAGCTCGCCGGGAGAACCGAGAACAACCGGGTGGTGAATTTTGACGGCCATCCACGGCTGATCGGGCAATTTGTGGACGTAACAATCACCGAGGCGCTCAATAACTCTTTGAGGGCCCGCATCGTTGTGCTTGATAACACATCCACTGCAGCGGCCTGAAACCCCAATGAGTGAAAGACTAAACCTGGAGTTGAAACCTGCCGATACCGAACGCCTGGCCAATTTGTGCGGCCAGTTCGACCAGCATCTGAAACAAATAGAAAGCCGTTTGCACGTGGATTTGTTCTGCCGGGGAAATCTCTTTACAGTACAGGGTGAATCCCGACAGACCCGTGCAGCCAGTCGCCTGCTGAAACAACTGTATACACTCTCCGACCAGGAATTCCTGACTCCCGAAATTATTAATCTCCACCTGCAGGATTCCGGGATTGCTGAAATTGCAGATGCTGATGAAAATATACCCCACTCAGATGAGATCATCATTAATACAAAGCGCGGGGCTATTCGCGGTCGTGGACCCAACCAAAAGCGTTACCTTCGCAATGTCAGTAAACACGCAGTCAACTTTGGTATCGGGCCGGCCGGGACGGGCAAAACCTTTTTGGCGGTAGCCAGCGCCGTGGCAGCATTACAGTCGGATATCGTCCAGCGGATCGTCCTGGTCAGACCGGCCGTTGAAGCAGGTGAGCGCCTGGGATTTCTGCCTGGCGACCTGTCCCAAAAAGTTGACCCGTATTTGCGTCCCTTGTATGACGCGCTGTATGAAATGCTGGGCTTTGACCATGTTGCAAGGCTGATAGACAGAAATGTGATAGAAGTCGCACCGCTGGCGTTTATGCGGGGGCGTACGCTGAATGACGCATTTATCATTCTGGATGAAGCCCAGAACACAACGACAGAGCAGATGAAAATGTTCCTGACACGTACCGGCTTTGGTTCAACCGCTGTCATCACCGGTGATGTTACACAGATCGATCTGCCAAAACATCAGCTTTCGGGTTTGAAGCAGGCAGCAAAGATCTTGCAGGATGTCGAAGGTATCAGCTTCAACTATTTCACCGCCAGGGACGTGGTAAGACATCCCATGGTGCAGCGCATTGTGATGGCTTATGACAAGGCGGGTTCAGACGGAAGTTCCGATGCAGGCTGAGCTCGAAATTCAGCGGGCCACGACAACCATAACAAGCCCTGACGATGCCCGGTTTCAAGGTTGGATCAATGCGGTTCCGGTTGACCGGGACTGCAAGTATTCACTGACCATCCGGATAGTTGATGAGCAGGAAGCACAACGCTTTAACCGGGAATACCGTAACAGGGATTATGCCACCAACGTCTTGTCTTTCCCGGCTGAACTGCCTGAAGGCCTGCCGGCCGAATTCAGTCAATCCCAGCTCGGAGATATTTTGATTTGCGCGCCGGTAGTGGTTCGTGAAGCTTCAGAACAACAAAGACCGGAAGCCAACCACTGGGCACATCTGACCATTCACGGTATTTTGCATTTGCTGGGTTACGATCATGAGCAGCCTGATGAAGCTGTTGTCATGGAGTCTCTGGAGACGGAAATCCTCAAAAATATCGGGATTTCTGATCCTTATCTGGATTTGAGGTGACTGGTTGTCAGACGCTGTTGCTGAAATATTTGCACGCTTCTGGTAAAACACAATCTACAGGTTAAAATTTCCTGGTTATCAACGGGCGCAATTGGCGTCGTCAACAAAACTAACATGAGCGAAGATCAATCGAGTAACGGTTCCGGGCCCAAGAACTGGATGGGGCGTATCAGCAAGGCATTTTCATCCGAACCCCGGGATCGCGAGGAACTCAAATTACTGATTAACGAGTCCTGTGAAAAGGGCATTCTTGACGCTGAAGTTGTCGCCATGATTGATGGTGCCCTGGCGGTATCCGAAATGCAGGTTCGGGATGCGATGATCCCGCGCTCACATATGGTTGTCATTTCATTAGAAGCTTCATTGGACGAGCTTCTGCCAACGGTTCTCGAATCCGGCCATTCACGTTTTCCGGTGATTGGTGAGGATCGCGATGAGGTTGAAGGCATACTGCTGGCCAAGGATTTATTACGTTACTATGCGGAAGATAGCGGATCTTTTGAGCTTAAATCCCTGCTCAGAACGGCGGTAGTGATTCCCGAGAGCAAGCGTCTGAACATGCTGCTCAAGGATTTTCGTGCCAGTCGAAACCATATGGCCATCGTGGTTGATGAGTACGGCGGCGTCTCCGGATTGATCACGATTGAGGATGTTCTGGAGGAGATCGTCGGTGAAATTGATGATGAGCACGACGAAGAAGAAGAGGCGCCCATCAAGCCACTGGGCGATAACAGTTTTCGCGTTAATGCACTGGCAGAGATCGAAAACTTCAACGAGGTTTTTGAATGTAATTTGAGTGATGAGGACTACGACACCGTTGGCGGCCTGTTACTGGCTGAGTTTGGCCGGGTTCCCGAAACGAGCGAGGAAGTGGTTCTGGCGGAGCGGTTTCATTTTTATGTAACAGCGGCTGATAATCGTCGTATCATCATGCTGGAAATGAATGACCTCAAACCCAATTAGCTTGTCTGCAGAAAACACGTGGACGTTTTTTCTGCGTGCTTTTTGGCCTTGTCTTTGTTTTTTATTTCTTATCTGGGCCCGGGCAGGCGTTGCATCCGGGGTATCGCCTATACCCGCTATTCCCGATGATGGCGAGGAAGCCTGGCTGGTCACATTCGCTCCCGGTGAACTCTACTTTGAGCGTTTTGGACACAATGCAATCTGGTTGCGGGAGCCTGCCGCAGGCCTGGATCATACTTTTAATTTCGGCTATTTTGATTTTGAGCAGGAAGATTTCTTTTTGCGGTTTATGCGTGGTCGTATGTTGTACTTCTCCGTCGCTCAACCGGTTGACAGGGAGTTTGAGTATTACCGGCAGGAGAATCGAAGTATCCGCGCCCAGAAGCTCAACCTGACCCAGGCTCAATACCAGCGGCTCCGCGATCATTTGCTGAATGAGGTACAACCGGAGAACCGCAACTACCGCTATGATTACTATCTCGATAATTGTTCAACGCGGATTCGCGATGCCCTGGATGTGGCCCTTGACGGCGCCTTGCGGGCAAGCACCGCACAAACACCTGCGACCCTGAATTTCCGTGATCAGACCCGTCGCCTGACACAGATGCAATTCTGGTATTACCTTGGACTCGAAACAGGTCTTGGGTTTCCGGTGGACCGTGCAGTTACACGTTGGGATGAAATGTTCATTCCGATGGTTGTCACCGATGAGATTGCCTCCATGCCCGGGGAGATAACCGGCAACGGCGAACCGTTGGTTGAGGTTGATACGATGTTTTTTGTATCAACGCTACCTGTGCCACCCGCCGCACCGACCTCCACCTGGTACCGTTACCTGCTGCTGGGCGTGTTGATTGCCGGTCTTGCCTGGTTAAGCGGCAGGTTTATGCCATCGATATGGTTGCATGGACTCAGTCGTGCCTGGGTTCTTATTAATGCGACGATGGGTTTGATACTTGCTGCCTTGTGGTGGTTAACCGATCATGAAGCCAGCAGTGACAATGCGAATTTGCTTTTGCTTAATCCCCTGCTGCTACTGGCATTGATCCCGGGTTTGCAACGCCCGGTTGCGATGGGTTTGATTGCCGGGAATGTGGTTGCCTTTTTGCTGCTGCTACTTCCGGAGCATCAATACAACCTGGATGTAATTGCCTTGCTAAGCCCGATAAATCTCGCCGTAGCAATTTACCTGTTAAAGCCGATGTCCAAAAAGAACCGCTCGCAGGGCGCGTAACCTTTATGCAGTCTAGCGCTCAAATAACGAGCGTTGCGCCAGGGTTTTCACCTTTGTTTCGTTGCCGGTAATCGACACAACAATCAGCCGGTCATATTCTGATTCGTCCATATCGGCAATGTCACAATCACATAACAGGCGGGCGAGTTCCGGGGTGGTATTACTGTGCCCCACGATAACTGCATTGTTCCGGTTATCAACCAGGTCATTAACCAATGCTGGGAGATCGCGGGGGTCATAAAGCCTCAACGTCAGCCCCAGCGTTGAAAGCAGGGGAGCGGCCGTATCCCGGCACCGCAAGTAATCGCTCGACCAGACATCCTCAATGTCATTGCCCTGGAACCAAGTGGCCAATTGTTCCGAGCGGCGTCGCCCAGCCTCGGATAAAGCGGGATCGTGACTGCCATCCGCTTGCTTTTCCGAATGACGGACCAGGTAGAGTGTGTAGTTGTCATCCTGCTGGCTTACACCTGTACTGGCAAAACAACAGCAGAGCAAAAGTAAAAACAGGGTTCGGATACGCATCAGTTGGATAGTTCGTTTAGCAATTCGGCCTGATGCTCCTGCGTCAAAGGTCCGATGATCATATCAAGATTGCCACTCATCAATTCTTCCAGTTTATAGAGTGTCAGGCCGATCCTGTGGTCCGTGACCCGCCCCTGCGGATAGTTGTATGTGCGAATGCGTTGTGAGCGATCGCCAGAGCCGACTTGCAGCTTTCGGTCCTCCGCCTGTTCGCGTGCCTGCTCGGCTTTTTCCTTTTCCAGCAATCGGGCGCTCAATAGTGATAATGCACGGGCTTTGTTCTTATGCTGCGAACGCTCATCCTGACATTCGACGACAAGCCCTGAGGGCAGGTGGGTGATGCGAATGGCCGAATCCGTGGTGTTTACGTGCTGTCCGCCGGCGCCGGAGGCACGAAAGGTATCAATTTTGAGATCCGAGGTCTGGATGTCCACGCCTTCTATGTTTTCCCTTTCCGGAAGGATTGCAACCGTACATGCCGAGGTATGAATGCGGCCCTGGGATTCGGTTTCCGGAACACGTTGAACACGGTGTGTCCCTGATTCAAATTTGAATCTGGAATACGCACCACGACCAATAATGCGGGCAACAATCTCTTTGTAACCACCATGTTCACCATTGCTGGTATTAATGGTTTCAACCTGCCACCTGTTGTTTTCAACATAACGGTGATACATACGGAACAGGTCACCGGCAAACAGGGCAGCTTCATCACCGCCGGTTCCAGCCCGGATTTCCAGAAAGATATTGTTGTCATCGTCAGGATCTTTGGGCAGCAACAGGGTGTTCAGTTGTTCCTCGAGTGCCAGTTGCTGTTGCGTAGCGCTGGCAAGTTCTTCACTGGCCAAGTCCTGCATTTCGATATCCGGGCTTTTTAGCAGACTCTTTGCCTCTGCCGCGGACTGACCGGCCTGTTGCCACTTGGCCCAGGCTTCCACCACCGGTCCCAATTGAGAATATTCAACTGATAATTCACGAAACCGGTTCTGGTCGGAAAGAACGTCCGGAGTGCCCAGCAGAATGCCGATTTCCTCGTGCCGCTCCCTTGCCCGGTCCAGTCGGGTGTGTATTGAAGGTAACAGGCTCATGATCCTTCCTCTGGCTCGAACAGGCGGTTTGCAACCCGGAGCAGATCATCATCCTGTTGCTCAGCGGCCTGACGCAAGCGTGTGCTTGGTAAATGCAGAATCCGTTTTGTCAGGGTATGCGCCAATTGTGTTACGACCTGTTCCGGATCCTGACCCGCCCTGATTTTTCGTAATGCCCTGGAGACGAGTTCATCGCTGTTTATGCGGGCATGCTTGTGCAGGTTCCGCAGGTAAACTGCGGCCCTGGCACTATTTAGCCAGCGCAGAAACTCATCGACAGCCTCATCAATATCACCACTGGCAGCCTTGGCGGCCTCGCTCCGTTTGGAGAGGTTCTTGTCCACCACTTTCTGCAAATCGTCGATGGTGTAGAGATATACATTTCCAAGCTTGCTGACATCCGGATGAATGTCTCTCGGTACTGCGATATCGACCAGGAACATGGGCTGGTTCCTGCGCTGTTTGAGAGCCACTTTTACCGATTTCGCCTGTATGACCGGTTCCAGGCTGGCGGTTGAACTGATCAGGATGTCGGCTTTATGTAAAACGTCCGGAAGGTCGGTTAACGAAACTGCCAGTCCACCGAATTGTTCTGCCAGTTCAGTAGCACGCTCAAGACTGCGATTGGCAATGATCAGGCTTGAGAGCCCCTTGTCATGCAGGTGACGGCCGCACAGTTCTACCATTTCCCCGGCTCCGACCAGGATGACGGTCTTGCTGGCCAGGTCGCCAAAAATCTGCTTTGCGAGCATGACGGTTGTGTAGGCGACGGAAACCGGGTGGTCACCTATATGGGTCTTGCTACGGATACGCTTGCCGGTCGCAAATGCATGTTGGAATAAGCGATCGAGAACCTTGCCAACAACGCTGGCCCCGTTAGCCATCTGCCAGGCATCCTTTAGCTGGCCAACGATTTGAGATTCTCCCAGTACCAATGACTCCAGTCCGCCAGCAACCCGGAACAGGTGGCGTACCGCCTGATCGCGTTCATGTACGTAACAGTGGCGGCTCATTTCTTCATTACTCAGACCGCCTTTGGCCTGCAGCCATTGCTGAACCTGCTGCCGGCTCTGCTTCGGGCCGACACTGTAAATTTCAGTGCGGTTACAGGTGCTGACGATCACGACCTCTTCAATGCCGTCGAGCTCATGCAGTTCTTTTACACGTGCGGTATAGTCCAGGCGCGTGATCGCAATCTTCTCGCGAATTTCCAGCGTTGCAGTGTGATGACTGATTCCGGTGATAAGCAGTGGCATGGGTAGTTGTTATATTTAAAAACCTAGCGAATATGCTTGCCGGTGACGGCAGTTTCAAGTCTGCCACGAATCTGATACCGGTTCAGTAGCCGATTATCGTCAACGTAGGCTCGCGGGGATTGGTTAGCTGGCTTCAAGCAGTTATCCTGTATCGTATGAATTATAACTATTGTTTCATGAAAAGGGTGTCGTGCGTGTTCATTTTTGTCATGTCGTTGATCACGGCATGCTCATCAGCGCAGGAATCACCAGTCGAACCTATAGCAGAAATCGAGCCTGTACCGGTGGAATCAGCAACTGAAGAATCTCTCGAAGTTGAACTGGCCCCCACCGATGCAGACGTGATGTACCACGTTTTCTCTGCAGAGGTTTTGGGTGCTGATGGTGATTTTTCCGGTGCGGCAGCCGCATATCTCGAAGCCGCATTGAAATCCAGGGATCCTGAGATCGCTGAACGCGCGGCCAGGGTTGCGATGTCGGCCGGTGAGTGGCAAATGCTTGCATTGGCCTCGGATCGTTGGGCGATGCTGGACCCTGCCAGCCTGGACGCACGGGAACTGGCCGCCGGATCAAGGTTAAGAGAAGGTGATTATGTCGGTGCCGAGTACCAGTTGGCCCGGATTCTCGAGCTTACCGCAGATGATCAGGAGCATGGTTGGCACATTGTCGTCTCATTGCTGGCGCCGGTTAACGATCAGGGCAGGGCAAACAAGGTACTCAACAGATTGCTGGAGAAGTTTGACGGCGGATCAAATGTGAGTGCCCTTTTTGCCCGCAGCCGTCTCGCTGCAAGTTTCGGTGACCTGGAGCAGGCTTTTGAACTTGCCGATCAGGCCATCAAACTGGAGCCGGATAGAGCGGACCTATTGGCATGGTCGGGCAGGCTTGCTGTGAACATTGGAGACGAACCACTCGCGGTGAGCCGTTATCAGCAAGCGTGGGAGGCAGACCCTGCCGATTTGCAAATTGCGATGTCCTATGCCGAGCTTCTTAAAAAAAATAATGATCTGAAAACAGCACAGATAGTTCTGGCACAGTTGCCAGATACACCCGATATGCGATTCGCCCGTATCCTCTTCTCGATGGAAGGCGGTGACCGGAGTAACGCGGAGTTGTTATATAAAGGCTTTTCCAGTGGGCAATACGAGGAGAGTTCAGAGCTTGCGTTCCAGGCGGCACAAAGTGCGGAGTTGCTTGATTTTCGGCGTGAAGCCATCAACTGGTACAAACAGGTCACTGGTGAAAAATCGGTACGGGCCATCATGCGCAGGGCGTTTCTATTGGCTGGTCTTGGTGATATTGAAGAGGCTCGAAACCTGCTTGTCCAACTCAGGGTCAGGTCAGATGGTGAGATCAAATCACAAAGCTACCAGGCTGAGGCGCAAATACTTCTGGACTCGGGGGACCAAGACAATGCTTTTAAAGTTCTGAACGACGGGGTTCGCGCGCTTCCAGAAGACATGTCGTTGCGATACACAAGGGCTTTGACGGCAGTCCTCCTGGGTCAATTGGAGTTGGCTGAAAGTGATTTGCGACAGATCATTTCCGCTCAACCGGACAATGCGGCTGCGATCAATGCACTCGGTTACACGCTGGCCGACATGACGGAACGTTACGATGAAGCTGAGCAGTTGATTCTGCTGGCTTACGAGTTGCAACCCGATGACGCATCCATCATAGACAGTATGGGCTGGGTTTCTTATCGACTGGGCCGTTTACCTGAGGCCGAAGGTTACTTGCGGGAGGCCTGGAAAACGATGCGTAATGCCGAGGTTGCTGCCCACCTTGGAGAAGTGCTGTGGGTAAGCGGACAAAAAGATGAAGCGCGATCCATTTGGAGGTTGGGAAGGGAATTGGATAGTAACAACGAAATACTGATTGGCACCATGCAACGGTTTGGTGAGTTACCTTGACACAATCGCTTGTGAAGAGTTGCTGTATTTCATTTTTTCTGGTTCTAATGCTAAATGCCTGCACCGGTGCTTCGGTGAAGGATGCAGATTTCGTTGGTAAGGAAGTTTATGAGGATCGCGCATTGAGGCTCAATGCCACCGGTAAATGGGGTCTGGTAGGAAAGATTTCACTGGATGACGGTGACGATGGTGGGAGTGGCAGGTTGCAATGGAGTGTTGAGCCCGGCCACAGCGAACTTGACTTTCATGGTGCCATGGGGCGAGGCGCCTGGCATTTACAAATCGGGCAGGATGGCGTTCTGTTAAAGATGGCAGATGGTACTGAACAGACTGCCGAGGACGTCAATGACTTGATTCAGGATCGCATCGGCTGGCCTATTCCGTTGGACGCCCTGCAATGGTGGGTGCGGGGCCTGGTGGCGCCGGGGGTGATTGAAAAAGAGACGTATGGGCCCGGTGGGCTTTTGACGGGTCTGCAACAGTTTGATTGGGACGTGGAATTCAAACGTTATGCTTCAGTCGACGGTATTGAACTGCCCGTAAGACTGATCGCCACGAACAAAAATTACCGTGTGAAGCTGGCCATCAGTCGCTGGCGCATGGATGTGAACCATGAACTCACAGATTGAGAACAGACGAAAAGCCTGGTCCGCTCCCGCCAAGCTGAACCTGTTCCTACATATTACAAGCCGCAACCCGGATGGCTATCATCAATTGCAAACCCTGTTTCAAATATTGGATTGGGGGGACGAGTTACGCTTCACTGTAAATGATAGCGGGCAAATTGCGCGGACCTGTAACATTGATGATGTTCCGGAAGCGGAAGATATCTGCGTAAGGGCCGCACAGCTTTTGAAGAACCGCTGTGGTGTGAAAAAGGGTGTGCAAATTGAATTGCTCAAGCGAATTCCGATGGGTGCAGGTCTTGGGGGCGGCAGTTCAGACGCAGCAACGGTGTTATGTGCATTAAACCAGCTATGGTCCTGTGGTTTAACACGACCGCAACTCGCCGAGCTGGGTTTGGACCTGGGTGCAGATGTGCCGGTGTTTGTCAATGGTTACAGCGCGTGTGCACAGGGCCGGGGTGAAAAATTGCAGCCTGTGTCATTGGGGCCAAGATATTACGTGCTGGTCTTTCCGGGTATCGCTATTGCGACAGCAGAAGTTTTTCGGCACCCGTTGCTCAAGCGTGATTCAGCACCGATTGACATGTCGAGAGTGAGTTTACAAGCAGGTCGGAATGACTGTGAAGCAGTTGCATTGCGAATGTACCCGGAGCTTGAAAATGTCAGGCAGGATTTGTCTGAATGGGGCCAACCGCATATGAGTGGCACCGGCAGCACATTTTTTTTATCATTTGGCGATAAAAATACTGCAATCAGCGCGGCAAGCGAATTAGAATGCCGATATAATGTCCAGCCTGTCAACGGGGTGGACAGATCACATTTGCTGGATGACTTATCCGTTGACTTTTGATCAGGAAAGGTTGAAAACGATTGGGACGTGGCCAAGTTGGTTAAGGCACGGGGTTTTGATCCCCGCATTCGCAGGTTCGAGTCCTGCCGTCCCAGCCATTTCTTATTGCGATTAACAACTCAGTCCAGGTGGTGAGACAGTGGCTAATACTTCCTTGATGGTTTTTGCAGGTAATGCCAACCTCAAGTTGGCAAACGATATTGCGCGTGAACTTGATATTCCCATGGGCAAAGCCGTTGTTGACCGGTTTAGCGATGGTGAAGTTTTAGTCGAGATCATGGAAAACGTTCGTGGTCGTGATATCTATCTTATTCAACCTACCTGTGCACCAACGGCTGATAATTTTGTCGAGTTGCTGGTAATGGTAGATGCCCTGAAACGTGCCTCCGTCGCCAGGGTTACAGCGGTTATCCCTTATTTTGGATATGCCCGGCAGGATCGCCGGCCCCGCTCTGCACGTGTGCCGATCACCGCAAAAGTGGCGGCTAAAATGATCAGCACCGTGGGAACCGACCGTGTGATAACTATCGATTTGCACGCAGATCAAATCCAGGGGTTCTTCGATATTCCGGTGGATAACGTCTATGCCTCACCATTGACGCTGGCAGATATCTGGCAGACCCAGGGTGCTGAAGACCTTGTCGTTGTATCACCTGATGTCGGTGGTGTGGTAAGGGCCAGGGCTATTGCCAAACGCCTTGATACTGAATTAGCCATCATCGACAAGCGTCGTCCGCGTGCAAATGTTGCAAAAGTGATGAATATCATTGGTGATGTTGAAGGCAAAAACTGTGTCATGGTGGATGATATGGTGGATACCGCAGGTACACTTTGTGCCGCTGCCGGTGCGCTAAAAGATCACGGTGCCAAGAGTGTGGTGGCCTATTGTGTTCACCCGGTGCTGTCAGGCTCAGCCATAGTCAATATTGTCAATTCAAGGCTGGATGAACTGGTCGTGACTGATACCATTCCACTGAGTGCGGCGGGACAGCAATGTGACAAGATTCGTCAATTAAGCGTTGCGCAAATGCTGGCAGAGACCATTCGCCGCATGGCCCATGGAGAATCAGTGAGCTCCCTTTACGTGGACTAGTGCCCAGCCATCGGTATGCGTTCATATGTCTGCCCTTCTGTGGATTTAGTTTCAATATGTGTTGCGCCTACCCATGGTGGGTGCGTTATAATGCCCGGCTAGATTTTTGTGCCGCCCCTGGTCGCGGGGATGGATGAACTGCCGTGAAAACGGTTTTTTGCTTTGCTACGGAGGCTTCCGTATCTTGGCAGATATACATTATTTTGAGGAATACCATGAGTGATTCAAACGTAATCCACGCGGAAGTCCGTGAAGATGTAGGGAAAGGTGCGAGCCGCCGCCTGCGTCTTCAGGACAAAGTCCCCGCTGTAATTTATGGTGGTCAAAGAGAGCCGGCCACCCTGTCAATTGAACACGGTCCCCTGAAGCATGCCGCCGAACGGGAATCTTTCTTCTCCAGTATCCTGGAGATCAAGGTTGAAGACGGACGTACCCAGAAAGTCGTTGTGCGTGATGTACAACATCACCCGTTCAAAGCACGGCTTATGCATCTCGACTTCATGCGTGTTTCTGCTGAAGAAGTCCTTCGTATGTCTGTTCCAATTCACTTTACCGGTGAAGATGAGTCCGAAGCGGGCAAGATCTCCGGCATGGTTATTCAGCATCTGGTGACTGAAATTGAAATTTCAGCTTTACCGCGTGATCTGCCCGAGTTCCTGGCTGTAGATCTTTCTGGATTGGAGGCGGGCGGAGTCGTCATGCTGTCTGACATTGAGCCACCTGAAGGTGTCGAAATCCCTGCATTGGCAGCGGATGATGCTGACGAAATCATGATCGCCAATACGGTTCATATTAAGGAATCTCAGGGTACGGGTGCGGCTGCTGAAGCTGAAGCTGAAGCTGCAGCTGCTCTTGAAGATGAAGTTGAAGTTGAAGGTGCTGATGTGATTGATGAGGCTGATGACGTTGAGCCGGGAGATACCGAAGAGGATCAGTCCTAGATGAAACCGGATGACTCTGCCGGCGATAAAATCTGAACGGATAAGGGATAGTTACCGGAGTACAGGTGTCCGAAATGTTCATGATCGTTGGCCTCGGTAATCCGGGCTCGAAATATAGCCAAACCCGGCACAATGCCGGGTTTTGGTTTTTGGATGCCTTTCACAAAGAGATTGAGTCAAGTTCCTGCGACGTCCCGTTCAGGCTGCAGACAAAGGTGTCTGCTGAAATTTGCCGGGATCGTTTTTATGGAAAAGATTGCATTCTCGCAAGGCCGGCTGTTTTTATGAACCACAGTGGTCAGGCGGTCAGGGCGCTGGTGGATTATTACAAGATCAGCGTTGATAATTTGCTGATAGCTTACGATGATCTGGACCTGCCGCCTGGAACCATACGTTTGAAAAAAGGTGGAGGCCATGGTGGCCACAATGGTATGCGGGACATTTTCCGGCATCTCGACAACACCGGTTTCATGCGATTGCGAATCGGTATCGGTCATCCGGGTATCAAAGATGCCGTGACCGCTTATGTTCTAAGCCGGCCTTCAGCTGGCGAGGAACAGCAGGTCATGCACTCGATTGGTGATGCTGTTGCGGTTATGCCTGACCTGCTGGCAGGCAATGTCTCAAAAGCTACCAAGGACTTACATACCGGTGATGAATCACCGGCTAATTGAACTGGATACGGATCATGGGTTTCAAATGTGGAATTGTCGGGCTGCCAAATGTTGGTAAGTCTACTTTGTTCAATGCGCTGACAGAGTCTGCCATTGCGGCGGAAAACTATCCGTTCTGTACCATTGATCCCAATGTTGGAATTGTGCCGGTGCCGGATCTGCGTCTGGATCGGCTGGCCGAAATAGTAAAGCCCCAAAAAGTATTGCCCACGACCATGGAGTTCGTGGATATTGCCGGTCTCGTTGCCGGTGCTTCAAAAGGTGAAGGACTGGGTAACAAGTTTTTGTCACATGTCAGGGAGACGGATGCGATTGCACACGTGGTGCGCTGTTTCGAAAATGATGATGTGGTTCACGTTTCCGGAAAGGTTGACCCGGTTTCTGATATTGAAATCATTAATACCGAGCTTGCACTTGCAGATATGGATTCAGTAGAACGCTCACTGCAAAAAGCGGAAAAGCAAACCCGCAGCGGTGATAAGGAAGCGATGGCCAGGGTAGCGTTGTTGACAAAGGTGCTGGGTGGACTCGGCGAAGCCGGAAATGTCCGCGGCCTGGAGTTGGGCGCGGAAGAGCGAAAACAGTTGAAGGATCTCAATCTGCTGACCATGAAGCCGGTTGAGTACATTGCTAATGTTGCTGAAGATGGCTTTGAGAATAACCCTCTGCTTGACCAGGTCCGGGAGTTGGCAAGTGGCGAAAACGCCAGGGTTGTGCCAGTGTGCGCGGCGATTGAAGCTGAAGTGATGCAGCTGGATCGCGAGGACAGGCAGGAGTTCCTCGCCGCACTGGGCTTGAAAGAGTCGGGCCTGGCTGGTGTGATTCGTGCAGGTTATGCTCTGTTGAATTTGTTGACATTTTTTACCGCAGGTGAAAAAGAGGTCAGGGCATGGACAGTAACGGAAGGCGCAACGGCGCCTAATGCAGCAGGCAGGATCCATACCGATTTTGAGCGTGGCTTCATTCGCGCCGAGGTTACCGCCTATGATGATTTCATCAAGTTCGGCGGTGAAAATGGTGCAAAAGAAGCCGGAAAACTAAGACTGGAAGGGAAGGAGTACATCACACAGGAAGGTGATGTCATGCATTTTCGGTTTAATGTCTAGTGTAGCGTCAACTCTACACTTTAGGATTGACGCTACACTTAGTCGCCTCGCAAGGTGATTGTAGGTTAATTCAAGTATTTCGCTTTAGATGTATTGACAGTCGCACGTCGGCTAAGAGAAAATAGGCGGCTTGCTTGACGGAGGGGTACTCAAGCGGTCAACGAGGGAAGACTGTAAATCTGCTGGCTATGCCTTCGGAGGTTCGAATCCTCCCCCCTCCACCATTTTTAATGGTGAAGAAATCCTGGGTTTTTATTCAGGTTTTGGAAGGTTAGGCGGGTGTAGTTCAATGGTAGAACATCAGCCTTCCAAGCTGATTATGTGGGTTCGATCCCCATCACCCGCTCCAACTTTACCGGCTTGGAGCAGTGGGTAAAGAGCGTGACAGGGTTAAGTCAGATTGCGTTATATGAATCGGCCCATATAGCTCAGGCGGTAGAGCACTCCCTTGGTAAGGGAGAGGTCACTGGTTCGATTCCAGTTATGGGCACCATATTTTTGGGTCGTAGTGATTTTTTTTTACAATTTAACATCGGTTGTTTTTGGAGACTGGCATGTCCAAGGAAAAATTTGAAAGAACAAAGCCCCACGTAAACGTGGGAACGATTGGTCACGTTGATCATGGTAAAACGACGCTGACGGCGGCGATGACCAAGATTTGTGCTGAGGCCCGTGGTGGTGAATTCATAGCATATGATCAGATC
>JASJFX010000057.1:0-8375 GCA_033791845.1 Lysobacterales bacterium
GCTCGAGGCTGCCGATCGCGGCGTCCGCGTGAGGTTATTGCTCGATGATATTTTTACGACGGTTGATGATGACGTATTTGTCGTATTGGACCAGCACCCGAATATCGAAATGCGCCTTTTTAACCCGATAGGCAGGGATGGCGTATACCATCTCAACTACCTGGGTCATTTCAAGCTTGCCAACCGTCGTATGCACAATAAGTCGTTTAACGTGGATAAACAGGTCAGAAACGTCGGTGGCCGAAATATTGCAGATGAGTATTTCGAGTTGTTGACGGAGACCGGGTTTGTTGATTTTGACATGCTCGCAGTTGGTCCTGTTGCGGCTGAAGTTTCCATCACCTTTGATCGTTTCTGGAACCACAAGTTATCGGTGCCGATGGAGGCACTCGAGTCAAACAAGAAACTACCGGATCTTGAAACCGCACGGGCCAACACAGACAAGGCCGCTAACGCAGCCAGCCAGTCAATCTACGGTAAGGCTCTGAACTCGCTGCTAATGCATGATATTACCGAAGATCGGGTCAGTCTTTTTCCGGCTCAGAGCAAGGTGATTACCGACGACCCTGACAAACTGTTAAACAAGGTTTCAGATGAGCAGAAAATACTGATCGCCGCGCTTGCCGAGGCCATTGATCAGGCCGTATCAGACGTGTTGATCCTCACACCGTATTTCATACCCGGGAAAAACGGTGTGGAATACTGGCAAAAAATTACCAGCAAAGGTGTCAGGGTCGTCGTGATTACCAACTCACTGGCAACCAATAACCATGTACCGGTGCATAGTGCATACGCCCGCTATCGTCATGACCTGATTGCCGCAGGCGTTGAGTTATATGAAATGAGGGTGGATGCGGCGAAGATCCCGGAGGATGATAAAACGTCTGCGTATGATTCCATTACCTTACATACCAAGGCCGCTTTTATGGACCATCGCTATACGCTCGTGGGCTCTCTGAATCTTGATCCGCGCTCCATTGATATTAATACGGAGTTTGGGGTGTTTATTGACAATACTGAGATGGCCGGTGAACTGACTGAATGGATTCTGGATCACGTTGCAACATTTGCCTACCGGGTAACGGAAAACGACAAGGGAAGACTTCGTTGGATCGCATTGATTGACGGTGAGGAAGTTGTTGAAAAAAATGAACCCCAGGCCAGTGGCTGGATGAGATTCAAGGCATTTCTTTCACGGATCGTTCCTGAAAAACAGTTATAAGGTAATCATGGTTCACTCGACCGGCACCGTACTTTTGACCCTGTTACACGCTAATGAAATACTGGATAATTAGTCCCGGTTCACAACCGGCGTCGTGGTTTGTGCAATGCTGACAAGCCGCCAATAAAGAGGGAGAGAAAAAATGTCTGATAGCTCTTATTCAGTTTTCAATGCAATGGTGGATATCGTCGCTTCACCGGGCAAGGCCCTGGATGAAATCAAATCACATACATCCTGGTTGTGGTGGCCATTGCTGATCACCATGTTGCTGGCATCCGGTCTGTTTATCTACTACTACAGCTGGGTGGATTTTCCCTGGCTGGTTGAGGAAACCATCCGCCAGGTACCTGCGGAAAGTCGTGCCGAAAGTGCCGATGCCATCAGGCAGTTCATGCAGCCCGGGCGAAGCATGTGGACGACGGTAATCGCCATCGTCCTCATGTCATTTATCATTTACACGATCCAGGCGTCTTATCTGCACCTTGCCAATAAGTTGATCACGGGTGCTGATATCGGTTTTGGCCAGTGGTTTTCTTTCAGTGTCTGGACAGCTTTTGTTGGTGTGTTTGGTGCCCTGGCAGGTTTTGCCACAATCTTCCTGGCAGATTCGAACCAGTTGGCAACGCAAAGCCTGCAGGTGTTGTCATTTAACTCCCTGTTTATTCATGCGAGTGCGGGTGAGCCGTTGTTTACCTGGGCCAGTTCGCTGACCCTGATTAATTTCTGGACGTTCTTCCTGATGAGTATCGGATATGCGCGTTGGACGGGTGCTGGCATATTGAAATCGACCGTTATCGCAGTGCTTCCGTGGGCGATGATATTCGGCATTTGGCTGGCAATGATTTAACGGCGCCCTGTAAATGAAAAAAATCCTGATTTTTGTCGCACTTGCGGCACTGCTGGTCGCTGTGCCCTTTATTTCGAAACTCACCCGTGGCACCGATGCCAAGCAGGTTGAGGTTCAAAAGGTCGAACTCAAGCTGATCAAAAGCTCTATCCTGGCTTCTGGCACACTGGCCTATCGTGAGCAGGTACAGCTTCGCTCAGAGGTGATCGGCCAAGTGACTGAACTGCATGTCGAGGAAGCGGACCGGGTAAAAAAAGGTGACATGGTCATTACCCTGGACCCAAAGAACTACCAGGCGCAGGTTGACCAGGCCGAGGCGCGGGTGCGTATCCAGCAGATTGCGATTGAACGCCAGCGATTGTTAATCAAGACCCTGGCAGATCGTTTTGAGCGGCAGAAGTCCATGTTTGCGAAAAACCTGGTGGACGAGGACAGTTATGAGGCCCTCGAAAGTGAATTGGCACTGAGCAGGGTTGACCTCCGCTCATTGCAGGAATCCCTGACGCAGGCCCGTGCTGCATTGGATCAGGCCGAAGACCTGCTCAGTAAGACACGTATCCAGTCTCCGATAGATGGTGTGGTGATCCAACTCGACCTCAAGGTGGGTGAAACCGTTATTGCCGGAACCACAAATATTCCCGGCTCCACGATGATGGTTATCGCTGACCCTTCCGAGACATTGACCGAAGTTCAGGTCGATGAGGCCGACATTGCCCAGGTCCGTGTAGGTCAGGGCGCCGATATCTATACGGCGGCTTATCCCGACACACCGCTTTTCGGTACCATTCAGTCGATAGCTTCGGTTGCGCGCCAGACTCCGGGCCAGGCAAGCCTGTCCTTCCTCGTGAAAATTCTCCTGGATGAGCAGGATGCCCTCATCATCCGCCCAGGTATGAGTGTGCGCGCTGACATTTATACCCAGAGCAGTGAAGAAACGCTGGCGGTGCCGGTGCAGGCCGTGCTCTACGATGAAGAACTGGATAAGGACAAAAAATCCAGGGATAAAGAGGAACAGACCTACGTGTTTGTCATGGAGGACGGGAAGGCTGTCCGCAAAGACGTAAAGGTCGGCATCTCCAGTGACAGTGACCAGGAAATTATCGAAGGTCTTGAACAGGGTGAGACGGTCATATCCGGTCCTTTCAGAGTTTTACGGGACATGAACGATGGTGATGCCGTTGAGGAGAAAGAACCCGAAGAGCGTGAAGACGATAATGGTGTAACCGTGGAAATTGGAGACTAATGCACTCGGTTGACAAAGAACCGCCGGTTATCCAGTTTAAGAATATTTACCGGACTTACGAGATGGGTGACCAGGTGCTCAATGCGCTGGATGGTGTGGACCTGGATATTTCACGTAACGAATATGTTGCCATTGTGGGTGCCTCGGGTTCCGGTAAGTCGACAATGATGAATATCATCGGCTGTCTGGACCGGGCCACGAAGGGTGACTATCTGCTTAACGGCACCAACGTTGGTGAAATGAGTGAGGCCGAACTGGCAAAAGCCCGCAACCGGGAGATCGGGTTCATCTTCCAGAGCTTTAACCTGTTGTCGCGTGCGTCAGCTCTGAAAAATGTGATGCAGCCGCTGGTCTACCGCGGAATACCACGGACAGAGCGAAAACGTCTGGCCAGCGAAGCACTGGGCCACGTGGGTCTCGGCGACCGCCTCGAGTCCCGGCCCAACCAGATGTCAGGTGGTCAGCGTCAGCGGGTTGCCATCGCGCGTGCATTGATTGGTAACCCGGCTATATTGCTGGCCGATGAACCGACCGGTAACCTCGATAGCAAGACCAGCCAGGAGATCATGGCTTTGATCGATCAACTGCATCAAAAGGGTCAGACCATCATCATGGTGACACATGAGCCCGATATCGCCGCGCATTGTGAACGGGTCATCCACCTGACCGATGGCAAGGTCGAGTCAGACGAGCGCAAGCAGACGGTGGCTGCCTGATGTTCGCGCTCTTCGAAAGCTTCCGTTCTGCATTGGAATCAATTCTTGCCCATGGCTTTCGCTCATTGCTGACCTCGCTGGGGATCATCATTGGTGTAACTTCAGTAATAGCAGTCGTTTCCATCGTGCAGGGCCTTTCATACACCATTAATGCGCAGTTTGCGGGGCTGGGTGGCAATTCACTGACGATCCGTTCGTATACTCCTTTCAAAAAGCAGATCCAGGGGCGCCTGGCCAAGCTCAGGGACAGCGACATGCAGGTCATCTCCAATCGTGTTGACGGGATTTCCGATATCACGCCTGTATTATTCACACAGACAGGTCAACAGGGCGCCATCAGCTATCGCTCGCAGGTGTCATTTTCACGCGTGGTTGGAATTGGCCCCAGCTATCTTGATGTCAACAGTGTTTATCCACAGCAGGGCCGCTTTTTTACGACCGACGATGATGAGCGGCGGCGACTGGTCTGTGCGGTCGGTGTTGATGTGATCGAAGACCTGGAAATACCCGGTGATCCCATTGGCAAGTACTTTCGGGTGGGTAACGAGTGGTGCAAGATCGTGGGGGTGATGGAAGAGCGTGGTGAGTTGTTTGGCTTCTCGCAGGATAATTTTGTGCTGCTGCCCTACGGAACCGCCAAGCGCATCATGGGTGCGTCGCGTGACCTTGATATTCAGATCCAGTTACTGGTCGATGATATGAACCGGCAGGATGAGGTCAAAGAGCGTGTGCGGCGTGTTTTACGCCAGGAGCACGGTCTTAAATCCGGTGAGCCGGACGATTTCCGGGTACAGACCGCTGAACAGTTAACCGAATCATTCAATACGGTCATCAACATGGTGACCGCAGTGTCAGCCGGTATCGTTGGTATTTCTTTACTGGTCGGTGGTATCGGCATTATGAATATCATGCTGGTATCGGTGACCGAGAGAACCCGTGAAATAGGTATTCTCAAGGCCCTTGGTGCGACACGTCAGGACATCCTGTTGCAGTTTTTGATTGAGGCACTGGCCCTAACCATGATAGGAGGCCTGCTGGGAGTCGCCATTGGCTATGGGTTGGGCGCGTTGGTGGCTGCCTTGCTACCGGGTTTCCCCGCCGCCCATGTTCCGCTGTGGGCGGTGATGCTGAGCTTTGGCTTCTGTGCGGCTGTGGGCATTATTTTTGGTATTGTACCAGCGGCCAAGGCCGCGCAACTTAACCCCATTGACGCACTGCGTTACGAGTAGGTGATATCTGGTTGCGCCTGGATCCGGGTCTAAGTGCTTCTGACCTGCAGGCGGATTATACTGTTACCCTGAAAAGAGGTGTTGAATGAAGCAAGGAAAGTATCACAAGCTTGATGCTGCCTTAATTGCGGTCCTTATATTACTCACTGCCTGCAGCGTGGCGCCGTACAAGCCGGCCCCGTTAAACGTGGATGCACTACGCCAGAGAGCTGAAGTTCAAAGCTTCGAGCCATTAACAGTGAAAGCCGCAGTTCCAAGCGCCGAAGAATCGAAGGTCTTGTTTGGGGTGCCTCTTTATGACAATGGTGTTCAACCGGTATGGTTGGAAATCACCAACGGCGGTGACGAGAACGTTCGTTTTGCACTGGTGAGTGTTGACCCCGATTATTTCTCACCCCTGGAGGTGTCATATACCTTGAGAAAAGGTTTTTCCAAGGAAGCCCGGGCCGCCATGGACAAGCGCTTCCACAACTCGGGAATCACGCGCTTTGTAGAATCTGGTGAAACCGTTTCGGGGTTCGTTTTTACCCATTTAAGCCCGGGTACCAAGAGCTTCAATGTCGATCTGTTTGGCGTGGAAACCATGCAGAATTTTGCGTTTTTTATCCAGGTGCCCGGTTTCAAACCGGATCATGCAGAAATCGATTTCAAGCAGTTGTACACACGCGATGAAACCCGCGAACTGACGACGGAGGAGTTTCGCGATTCGATGGGCGAATTGTCGATTTACACCGCCAATAAAGACGCTGAGCCCAGTGGTTTACCCGTCAATGTGGTTATTGTCGGAAATGGTATCGATGTTTTACGTGCCTTGCTCCGTGCCGGTTGGTATGAGTCAATTGCCGCCAGTTCAGACAAGACCGGTTCCGGGCAAGAGACCTATTACCTATACGGCCGCAAGCCGGATGCTGTTTTCAGATTTCAACGCAAAAACAGCGTGGACCGCAACGAACTGAGGGTATGGCTGGCACCGATGCGGGTGGATGGCGAGATGGTCTGGCTGGGCCAGGTCACAAACTTCGTTGGCCAGCGCAGTTATATTGAACAGGTGTTTTACGGTGCTCATCTTGACCCCGATGTTGATGACGCCCGTAGTTTCCTGCTGCAGAACATCTGGTACGCACAGGGTTTGCAGTCATTTGCCTGGTCGAATGCCGGTAAGTCGATTCCCTTTGATCAGCCTGGCACCGATTTCAACGGCAACCCGTTTTTCACAGATGGATTCCGGACTGTGTTGTGGTTTTCAGGCGCACCCTACTCATTGCTTGATACCACTCCGTTGAATTGGGACGAGGTACCCGGCCAATGAAACAGGTGAACTTAAAATCAATCGCGCTGGTTGCGAGCCTTCTCCTATTAAATGCTTGCGCCTCAGCTCCCCCTGTCACACCGGATAATGCCGGTGATTACTTTGCCCGGGCACGGACCCAGGTAGAGGACGGCATCAGTGTTACAGCCGCTGTACCCGACAGGAAGGAAACCAAGGCGGTTTTCGGATCCGACCTGTATAAACGCGGGGTTCAGCCGGTGTGGCTGGAAATCACCAATTCCAGCGACAGGAAAGTGACGGTTCTTCCAGCCGGGCTTGACCCGGGTTACTTTTCGCCGACCGAAGCCGCCAACCTGGATTTGAAACTGGTCCCGGGAGGTAAAGCAACACCTTCAATGGATGCCCGGTTTGTCGGTCAAAGCCTGGACACCGGGGTAGATCCAGGCGAGACCAGGAAGGGCTTTATATTCAGTGCACTGGATGAAGGGACCAAGGGCTTTAACGTGGACATTATTGGCGAGGGCCTGCTCTCGACATTTACATTTTTCATCCAGGTGCCGGGTCTGCATATCGATCATTACAGCGTAGACTGGAGCAAGCTGTACGCCAAAGATGAATTTCAGGATCTTGATGCTGACGCGCTAAAGGCTTACCTGGCTGCCCAGACCTGTTGTACTACAGATAAAACCGCAGAGGGTGACGGAGACCCTGTCAACCTGGTGGTGATTGGAGCGCCTCGTGAAGTTTACGCGGCCTTTATTCGAGCCGGCTGGGACGAATCCGAAACCATCACCACGGGCACGACATGGAAAACCGTACAGTCTTTCGTTGGGGGCGGTGAATATCGCTATTCACCGGTCAGTGGCTTATACGTATTCGGTCGCCCCCAGGATGTCGCTTTCCAGAAAGCACGCGATAATATTCACGAGCGAAACCATCTGCGTCTGTGGATGTCGCCGGTCACCTTCGAAGGTTTGCCGGTGTGGATGGGCCAAATCAGCCGCGATATCGGTGTGCACTTTACAAAGAAAACGATCACCACGCACAAGATCGATCCGGATACGGATGAAACTCGAGAGTTTTTGCTTGAAGACCTGGCCTATTCACAGGCGCTTGCCAAGTTTGCCTATGTCGAAGGCGCCATTCCGGCACCGATTGATGAGCCACGGGGTAACTTTACCGGAGATCCCTATTTCACCGATGGTTACAGGCTGGTGATGTGGGTTACCTCGACCCCGGTGGATACCAATGACGTTGTTTTTATTGACTGGATTACACCACCAGACCTTTGAGATACGGGTAAAAAATGGATACCAGGTTCCTTTCTAATTGACTAATAATAACCAGATGGACCGAAAACTAGCCATTCTTTCCGCGGTTGTTTTATCCGCCCTCGGTGCTCTTTTTTACAACCTGTTACCGATGTTCCTGGGTGTCGCCCAGGATTACCGTGAACTGGATAACCGCAGCATCGGTCTGCTCAGCTCGATGTTCTTTGCAGGCTTTACGCTGACCACGAGTACGGCCTTTTTCTGGATCAGGCGGATCAACTGGAGGACGGTTACCTGGCTCGCCCTGGCCGTTGCTTGTGTTGCGCTCCTGATGGCGGGATATACCCGCAGTCATGGGCTGCTGATGTTAAGTATTTTTATTGCCGGCGGTGCATTCAGTACGGCCTATGGCATTGGTGCAACGGCACTAAGTGATACCAGCAACACGGCACGTTGGTATGGTTTGAAAATCAGTGCAGAGGCCATGCTTGGTGCCGTTGGCTTGTTTGTTTTACCGGGCACCCTGGTTGCCAGTTACGGCTTTATGGGCATGATGGCGGGTATGGTGCTGGCGGTG
>JASJFX010000058.1:0-9447 GCA_033791845.1 Lysobacterales bacterium
TCTCCGAGGCCAGCAGGATATCGATCTCGGTCTCGGTAATGGGGTCCATGCTGTTGACAACCCTTTGGCGCAGGCGCTCGGTCATCATTTCTTCACCAATATTCTGGCGGAACTCAGCGAAATCTTCGCCATCGGCTTCGATCACCTGGCGCAATTGCATCAGCGATATCTGGTTCTGTTGGGCAAGCATCATCATCGACTGGTCAATATCGGAATCGCTGATCCTGATGCCGGTCTGGTATGCCCTGAGCAATTGCAGGCGACGGATGATCAGTCGTTCCAGTACCTGCTTTTCAAGCAGGCTTTTCGGCGGAAGATCACCGCCTTGCTGGCGGATTTTGTCGACGATACCCTTGGAGGCAATATCCAATTCGCTGCGAAGAATGACGTCGTCATCAACCAGTGCAACGATGGAATCGATCTCGACGGTGTTTTGCGCTATCGCCGTATCGCTTGCCACGGGTGACAGCAGGGCGATGCACATGACCCAGACTGCAGGGTGGTTAAAACTTCTCATATAGACTTGCCTCCGGGATTTTCCTATTATCCTTTGTCCGGTATTTGATTGTAGCAAAAGCAAAAAGTTGCCTGTTTAATACCGAACCGCTTATTTTAACTGATACTGCAGACAGGTGTCTTCAGGATTTATATTGTTTTCATCTCGTCTGCATGTTTTCCAGCACATCTTCCATGCGCTCAAAAACGATTTGCATTTTTCGGTCGGTTGGCAAGGTGGTCAGCCGGAAGTGATTGCGGTATGGCACATTGAAACTGCTGCCCGGGGCAATCAGCACGTGTTTTTTCTCCAGCAATTCCATCGCAAATTCCTGGTCATCGAATGACTGGAACAAGCTGGTATCAATAGCGGGAAACGCATACATCGCGCCATCGGGTTCGACCAGGGACATGAACTTGCTGTTATTGACGCCATCAATGACGGCCTGCCGGGCCTGGAACAGACGACCACCGTCCGAGGTCAATTCCAGGACGCTCTGGTAGCCGCCCAGTGCGGTTTGCACCGCCCACTGTCCCGGTACATTGGCACACAATCTCAAGGAGGCGACCAGTTCGACGGCATGCAGATAATCTCTTGCATTCTCCCTGTCACCACTAAATGCCACCCATCCCACCCGGTAGCCGCAGGCACGGTAAACTTTTGAGAGTCCGTTAAATGTCGCGCACAGGGTGTCATGCACCAGTGTTGCCATCGGGATGTGCTTCGCATTGCCATAAAGCATCTCGTCGTAAATTTCGTCGCTGAACACGACCAGTTGGTTCTGTTCGGCGATGGCCGCAATTTCTTCGAGTAGCTCACGGCTGTAAACCGCACCGGTAGGGTTATTGGGGTTGATCAACACAATCGCGCGGGTACGTTCAGTCAACAGGCTGCGAATTTCAGCCGGGTCGGGTTGAAAACCATTCTCCTGCAGGCAACGGTAATAAACCGCCGTGCCGTGGTTGAGGGCGACCGATGCACTCCACAAGGGGTAATCCGGGCTGGGGATCAAAACCTCGTCACCACTGTTGAGCATCGCACGAAGGGTCAGGTCGATGCACTCGCTAACACCATTGCCTATGAATACATCGTCCGCGGTGACATCCATCACGCCACGACCCTGCTGCTGCATCACCACTGCTTCGCGGGCTGGAAAAATACCCTTCTGGTGGCAATAGGCCTCACTCTGGCCCAGGTTTTCAATCATCGCCAATCGCATGGTCTCAGGTGTGCGGAAACCAAACAGACCGGGGTTACCGATGTTCAGTGAAATGATCTCGTAGCCCTGCCGTTCAAGTTCGACGGCACGTGCGGCCAGTTCGCCGCGAATTTCATAACGTACACCCCGGAGAATATCGTTAGTCTTTATCGGTGTTTTGAGCATATTCCTGTCTCGTAAGTCACTTGCCGGGAAATATTCAGTATCAGTAGGCAAGGTCGTAAAAAAGTGGTGCGGTTTTGCGTCCGAAATTACCCAGTCCCTTCAGCACCAGTTGGACGTATAGCGCATCACGGTGGTCACCCTCGCGGTTTCTTAGAAAACGCTTGGCGACCACACGTATCGCCCAGCAGCAACTATCGTATTCAAAGCCCGCTTCAGCCGACAACAGATCGGAGTCCAGCAATGAATAGTTTACCCGGGCCAAGGCCCGCCAGCTTTCGTTGATAGGCTGGTAGTAGCGGATATCAAACTGGTCAATGCTGCCGCGTCTGTAACGGTATTCGGCACCGAGACGCAAACCGCGACGTGTGGTATAGGCTGCGCCCAGCACGGCGACATCAAAATTGTTGTCTTGCCAGTTCCATTGCGTGCCGACTCGGACGTCGAGACGATTGGTCACGTGAACAACCAACTCGGCAATGAACGGGGATGAATCTTCACTCAGCAAGGGTGTGTCGTCGATCGATAGCACTCTCTGGTCTTCGAAGTAGAGGATCTGGCCTAAGCTCAGACTCCACAGTTCACGCCCATTGACCTGGTCTAAGGTGCGGGTGGTCAGGGCCAGCGTCAACTGGTTGGCGTCTGACTGGCGGTCTGCACCGGTAAAGCGGTTGTAGTGAAACAACTGGCTGAAACCGAAGGTATATGGTGCCGTGTCAAAAACGGGAATACCTTTCTGGTCTTCATACGGTACATAGAGATAGAACAAACGGGGTTCCAGCGTTTGCAGGTTGCCATTTTTGCTATCGCGTTCAAAGAAAAGACCGGTGTCGAAACTGAGGATTTCCGTGCCACGGTCAGGTGTTCTGTCCCTTACACCCGGCAGATTGTGCCAGTTCAGGTCATAAAGTGTGTAGCGGTAACCGGCACTGGGTCTTACATAACCCCAGTTGGTTTCGATGTTCCACTCAAAACGCGGGTAAATATCGAAACGGGCACCCGTAACGCCGATATCCCTGTCAAAATAGACCACTTCCGCGTCCAGCCGAAACCCCATTCCCCTGATGCCCAGTGGCTGATCAAGATCGAAGGCAACACGCGGCAGACGTGTGTAGGGCTTGTTGATCAGGTTAACAGCATCGTCAACCACCTGGAAATCATCGATGTAAGTCCTCAGTTGCCAGAAGCGGCCGCTGCCGTAGATTCCGTACTTACTACGCAGGTACTGTCTTGAAGCCGAGGCCAGGCTGTTGCTGAAGTCCTGGAAGTACTGATCATCGCTGACCCGGTCAATCAAAAGCTGGCTATACCAGCGGGGGCTGAATTGGGCAGTATGGGCAAAACGGTAATGGAATCGTGTTTTTCCGGTCTTTTTGTCATCGTGCAGGTAGTCGAAATCCAGTTCACCGGTGGTACGTCGCGTGATAAACCGGTACTCGCCTGTCAGCATGAAGCCCCTTTCGGTGAAATATCGCGGTGTAATGGTGGCGTCCTGATCGGGTGCGATGTTCCAGTAATAGGGAATGCTGAACTCAAAACCATTGTCATTGGCGGTACTGATATACGGATAAAGAAAACCGCTTTTGCGCCGGTCGTCAATGGGGAATGTCATGTAGGGCAGATAGAGAAAGGGTATGTCAAAAAACCTGAGTTGGGCGCCCTTGACCGTGCCCATGCCTTCTTCGAAGTCCAGGTCGAGTTCCTTGGCTCTCAAAAGCCATTCGGGTGTTTCTCCCGGACAGGTAGTGAACTGCAAATGATGCAAAATGGAATGATTGCCTGACTCAAGTGTCACCTCCGTCGCCGTACCTCTTGCGCTGGAGCCTACAATGCCATAATCGACATCGATAAAACTGCCGCTCTCTTCGAGGAAGTTGTATTGTGCGCTGGTGCCGTTGATGTACATGACCGAATCTTCGTAAGCTACCTTACCAGGCATCGTAACGACTTCGGTTTGCGTATCGTATTCCAGCAGTTCGGTTTTCAGTATCTGGTCTGCACGGCTTAGCTCCACATCCTCACGGGCCACGGCCATACCCATTTTCCTGGCATCGAATTGCCGGGTTTTAACAGAAATGGGTGAGTCTGAGCGGTCCGGCGTATTTTCAACCATCGGCGCAAGGCTCGGACCGGGGCAGGCCAATTGCGGGACAGCGGTTTCGTCAGCAAATGCAGCACCCTGAAAAACCGCCAGTGCGACGCCCATGGCCGGTATCAGTATTGATGCTCTGGAATATATTCGGGTCACAAATCGGCGCCGTATTTGAACAGGGTCAGCGCGCGCATTGTAGCAAGGGATTGGTTGTTCTGGGTCATGAATTTTTACAACACGCCGGTGTGATTCAGGGAGCAAGTTGTCACAAATCGGCTTGCGGTGCAATCTCTGGACATGTTTGCTTCAACCATTCCCGCCGTTCATCTTTTGGAAGTCCGGATTTCTGTTCAGCCAATTGGTGAAACTTCTGCCAGTCACCCCCGCTTTGGGCCCATAAACCCTGGAATGCACAATGGCTGCCTTCATAGGTATTGTACAGTGCCAGCCTGGCATTATTGAGTGGTTCTTTGAACCAGGATGAGTAGTAACGTTTTCCCTGCCATTTTTCATCGCTGAGTTGTTGATAGTCCTGCTCGAGCGCAGTAAAGATCTCCGCTTTCTGCTGCCGCAT
Source organism: Lysobacterales bacterium (assembly GCA_033791845.1). GTDB lineage: Bacteria > Pseudomonadota > Gammaproteobacteria > Xanthomonadales > SZUA-36 > SZUA-36. The sequence goes on from JASJFX010000058.1 coordinate 4,544, forward strand.
GACGTCATCGGTTTCGTTGCTGTGGTATAGCCCGTTTAGATCAATACGTGTTTTTCCGACCAGGTTGGAAAAGTCGCTGCTTACTTCCCGGAGTTGCTGCCATCTTTGCAGCTCTTCGGGTCGCTGATTGAATTCCAGCCATGACATGACCCCGGCTTCCTCGACAAAATTGGCATATCCCTCGTTGAACAGGCCATCACTTTTGACATACAGACGTTGATGGGCCAGTTCATGGAAGAGGTAGGCGGCCAGACGGGAATCTGAACCGGAAAACATGGTGCTGAGCAGGGGGTCGTTGAACCATCCGAGTGAGGAGTAGGCGGCGGCGGGTGAAACAATGACATCCATGCCTTTTTGAGCCAAGCGGTTGGCGGACTCCCGGGCTTTTTGCTTCTCAAAGAAACCCCGGTAAGGCACACAACCGGCCACCGGAAAACACCACTTTTTCGGCTGCAGGGTGAACTCCCCGTTGGCAACGACATTCCATACCAGTGCCTCGCCTTCAACCTCTACATAGCTGGAATAACTGCCATCTATCGGCAGACCCAGTTCGTCTTGTGCAAATTCCTTGATCTGTTCAGCAGTCAAAAGATGACCCGCAAGCCCGGCCGGGGTTGCAGGGTCATTCAGCAGAGATTGAATATCCTGACGTGACTTCATCAGTTTTTTTTGGCCCGACATCGCCTGCAGGTAATAGGACGGACCGGAGCAGGCAGCAAGACACAGAACCAGTAACAGGCGGAGAATCATTTTTTATGGTTTATATCATCCACAAATTTCAGTGATGCCGAGTTGATGCAATATCGTTGTCCGGTTGGTGGCGGCCCATCGGGGAAAATATGCCCGAGGTGGGCGTCACAGGCGGGACACAACAGTTCGATGCGGTCCATTCCATGGTTGGTATCCGGACGCTGTACCACTTCCGCCGTATCAAGTTCGCCATGGAAACTGGGCCAGCCACAACCCGAGTGGTACTTGCTCCCGGAATCGAACAGGGGATGTTCGCAACACACACAAAGGTAATAGCCTTCCCCGGTATGATCACAATATTCGCCGCTGAAAGGCGCTTCGGTGCCGGCTTCACGGGTGACGCGGTACTGCTCGGCATCGAGTTGTGCCTGCCAGTCCTGTTTGCTTCGGGTTATTTTTTTCATAGTATCTGCCATTGTAGTGTATCTTTCGGGGTTCAGACTCAGGATGTATGGATATGATCAAGGTTTTTGAAGATTTCGATATCATGCTGGTGGGTCATTACCAGTCGGTACTTGATTCCAATGGTATTGACACCTTTATGAAAAATCAATTCGGTACATCCGGTGCGGGCGAATTGCCCTTCGTCGAAGTGATTCCGCAATTATGGGTGCTGAATGAAAGCGATGCCGGTCGCGCAAGGGAGTTAATCAGGGAATTGCATGACGACCAAAGCAGTGAACCCCAGGAGGCCTGGGATTGCCCGAAATGCGGCACACCGCAGGAACCGGTCTTTACCCACTGCTGGAAGTGTTCAACTCCACGGCCGTCTTTGAAAACCGAAACTTAGCGATCTTCGCCCCTGAGTTCGCGAACCGCTTTCTCGAGGCGTTCGGCTGTCAGTTCATCAGGTGGAATCGGCTTACCTATACGTAATTCAATCAGTGCCCGGAATTTATACGGTCTGCGTTTGTGCAGCGGGTCGCGGCGACTGAATAAGGAACCCCACAAGTTGCAAAGTGCCATTGGCACCACGTCAACCGGTTGCTCGCCAACGGTTTTTTCAACTCCTTTTTTGAAGGTCATGATTTCACCGTTCGAGGTGATGCCGCCTTCCGGGAAAATACCGAGCACATCACCAGCGCCAATGACTTCATGCATGCTTTCATAGGCCTTTGCGAGTATCTCCGGGCTTTCAGCACGTGACGCAATGGGTATGGCTTTGCCGGCTTTGAAAATGTACTTCATCACCGGCATATCGTAGATCTTGTGGTACATGACAAAACGTACCGGGCGCCTGATGACGCCACCGACAATTAGCGGGTCAACAAAACTGACATGATTGGCGGCGACGATGACCGATCCCGTATCCGGTATGTTTTCCATCCCCGTGACCTTTACCCGGTAAATGGTGTGGATCAGTATCCAGACCAGAAAGCGCATCAGGAACTCGGGCACCAGGCTGAAAATATAGATGGCCACAACCAGGTTAAGGAGGGCGGTAAACAAAAACAGCTGCGGGATGGAAAAGCCGGCACTACCCAGCAATAACATGGCAATTATCGCCGAAACCACCATGAACAGGGAGTTCAGGATATTGTTGCCGGCAATCACACGGGAACGATGGCTTGGCGTGGTGCGTTGTTGAACCAGTGCGTACAGCGGCACGATGTAAAAACCGCTGAAGATACCGATCATCAGCAGATCGAACACGATACGCCAATTGGCGGTCACCACAAAAAAGTCACCCAAGCCCTCGTAAAGCATCAATGTCGTGGGGCTGGCAAAGTACATATCGACACCAAAAACAGTCAGGCCTATTGCACCGAGCGGCACCAGTCCTATCTCAACCTGTCCGCCAGACAGGCGCTCACACAAGAGCGAACCAGAGCTGATGCCGATGATAAACATGGCCAGTAAAGTGGACATGAGAGCTGCATCACCACCCAGTACATTTTCTGAATAACTGGGGATCTGGACGAGGAATGTTGCACCAAAAAACCAGAACCAGGAAATACCCAGCACACTGTTGAGTACGGTGCGGTTTTCGCCGATGAAGCTGATATTTCTGATTGTCTCGGTGATGAAATTCCAGCTGACTTTCAGGTCCGGGGCAACCGACGGTGCTTCGGGAATACCGCGACTGACCCAATAGCCGGCGATAGCGATCACCAGCCCTGTTCCGCTCACCCAGACGGGCCAGTCTGCATCGATTGCCATCAACAGGGGGCCGGCAATGGTGCCGGCGAGAATGGCGACAAAAGTCCCCATCTCAACCAGTGCATTACCGCCGATCAGTTCACGGATTTTCAGGACCTGGGGAATGATGCCGTACTTGATCGGGCCAAACATGGTGGATTGAAAACCCAGCATGAACAGGACAATCAGTAACAGCGGCAAACTGTTCAGCCAGAAACCAAGTGTGGCAGCCAGCATGATAAACACTTCAAACAGCTTGATATATCTGATTTGTCTGGATTTTTCGTACTTGTCTGCAATTTGCCCGAATACTGCCGAGAACAGGAAGAACGGCAGAATGAAGACCATTGCACTGAGGTTGACGATCTGATTGGTGTTCAGACCGGCCAGTTGCGCGCTGTTAAAGACCAGCATTGCAGCCAGTCCGTTCTTGAAAACATTGTCGTTAAAGGCACCCAGCGCACCGGTAATAAAGAACGGCATAAAACGCCGCTCTTTTAACAGGTCAAATTGTGAGTGTTCCGACATGTTGAATCCTGTTGGCTCCTAAGCCGCCAGTTGGGTAAGAACTCCTGCAATGGTGGCCGTCATCATGGTCGCCAGTGTTCCACCCAGTACTGCGCGTAAGCCAAGGCGGGCAATGTCGGAACGGCGGTTGGGGGCCAGGCCGCCAATACCGCCGAGTTGGATGGCGATGGATGAGAAATTGGCGAAGCCGCAAAGGGCGTAGGTCGATATCAATACGGAGTGTTCCGATAGAGTGTCCTTGATCTGACCCAGGTGCAGGTAGGCAACAAACTCATTGAGGACAATTTTTTCACCGATCAGGCCACCGACGATGGTCGCTTCGCTCCATGGAATGCCGATGATCCAGGCCAGCGGTGAAAGCAGATAGCCCAGGATTAATGACATGCTCAGCGTCTGGCCGGTCAGGCTTTCAATACCGGTAATCTCGCCAATCCATGCCAGCGGGAAATTGATCATGGTGATAAGGGCGACAAACGCCAGCAGCATACCGGCAACGTTCAGTGAAAGCTTGACGCCGTCTGCCGCGCCATTGGCAGCGGCTTCGATGACATTGGTTGCAGTTTTCTCGATTTCCAGGTGGACCGTACCCTTGGTCAGGGATTCCTCGGTTTCCGGTCTCAGCAGCTTGGCAATCACGATGGTCGCCGGTGCGGCCATCACGCTGGCGGCCAGCAAATGCCTGGCGTAGAACAATCTTTGTGCATCATCTGCGCCACCGAGCATGGCGATATAAGCCGCCAGCACGGCGCCGGCGATGGTGGCCATTCCGCCGACCATCATTGTGAATAATTCCGATTCGGTCATCTTGGCAATATAGGGCCGGACCACCAGCGGCGCCTCGGTCTGACCGATAAATACATTGGCGGCGACCGACAGTGACTCAGAACCGCTGACACGTAAAGCCTTCTGCATGACCCAGGCCATGCCCTGCACAATTTTCTGCATAAAGCCGATGTGATAGAGCACACTCATCAGGGAAGCAAAGAAAATAATGGTCGGCAGTACCTGGAAGGCAAAAATAAATCCGAAGTTGGCCTGGTTGGCGAGGTCGCCAAAGATGAATTCTCCACCGACCATTGCGAAGTCGATGACTTTTACAAATATCCGGCTGATGAAATCAAAGAACTCACGCCCGCCCGGTACCATGATGACGATGATCGCAAAAACGATTTGTAAACCAATACCGGCTGCAACCTGTTTCCAGTCAATTGATTTTTTGTGCCGGGAAAATGAGAAAGCAACCGAGATTAATACAGCCAGTCCGAATATACCAAAGGCAATGCTGCTAATCATTCGATGCTCCAATAATTTTTAAGGTGGGTTTGATTTATTTTTCTTCGATTTGTTATTCTTAGGGTCGCAATGTATCGGCTTTCGTGATGGCTGGCAAATTATAGCTTGATTCCAATCCAGCGCCGGGCGGCCCAACTTTGTATACATACGACGGCCTGGCCTGACCGGTAGACACTATTCACGATCCATATTCC
>JASJFX010000059.1:0-17287 GCA_033791845.1 Lysobacterales bacterium
CAAAGACGGCACCACCACTGTTGGTGGCGCGGACTACAGTGACAACAACGGTGGTTTCTTCGAATCACTCAACCAGGTAGCGATTCCAGCCGGTAGCGCCTCGTTCGACCTGGTCATCACCCCAGAGGCCGACAATATCGCCGAAGGCGATGAGCAGCTGGATATTACTCTTGCCGCAAATGCTGCTTACGTGGTTGGAACACCCGATTCAGCCGGTATGACCATCAGCGACGATGCTGCGGTTATCACGGTAACGGCCTCCGATGCCACGGCCCGCGAACGAGGCCCGGACACCGGCACGTTTACGTTCACGCGCAGCGGTGGAAACATCAGCGTCGCTCTGACCGTTTTCGTTACCAAAGACGGCACCACCACTGTTGGTCGCGCGGACTACAGTGACAACAACGGTGGTTTCTTCGAGTCACTCAACCAGGTAGCGATTCCAGCCGGTAGCGCCTCGTTCGATCTGGTCATCACCCCAGAGGCCGACAATATCGTCGAAGGCGATGAAGTACTCGATATCACGATTGCTGAAAATACCGCTTACGTCATAGGCTTGCCAGCCTCAGCCAGCATGACCATCGAAGATTTTGTAGAACTGATATTTGCTGATGGATTCGAATAACACATCAAAACATGCGCCCGCTGGCCCCATGGTGACCCCAATTATTAATAGCTGCTGCCATGTGGGAGAAAACCGGGATACAACGCACTATATTAACTAGTACAAACAGAATGTCTGTTCAATTTTCTAAAAGGGGGGTGTTAAACAACCGTTAAGTGTCCAGAATGAAGGTTAGACATGTCATTATCCGCGCCGAAAACCCCGGTCATCTTCGATGACATTAAACCAACGGACGAGTTGCGGTTCCTTCGATCCAGCTATTTTTCCATTGAGCGGGAACATTCCTGCCAGCACTGCCATTCACAGCACCCAAGCGGCGTTGAATGGCCGTTCATATTGAGGACGCCTTCAGGCGTCATCATCCAACCACCCAACCACGAACATTCTTATTCGCCAGATCCTTTCGAATCGTTGTTTGAGAGCATCGGGCGGGAAACCGGAATTGCAGACGATAACGACAGCAACAATCTGCGCACCGGCCTTCACTACCACCTGCTTTTGAAACTGGTGGAGCCAGGCTCGCCACCCGCTTTTCACATCAGGCATTCACTCATCAAGACAAGGAGGATTCAAAATGGCCAGTAAATTTTCTATTCAGGGACGTGTGAAGGTTAGCGACCAGGCGGCACTCGAAGCCGTTGGCACTCTCAAAGCCATCGCCATTGATCGCAACGGCCAGGTCGTTGGCTCAGCACTGCTGGGCGAGGACGGGCAGTTCAGCATCGACACCAGGCTTAGTGAACGTATCGACGTACTGATTCTCATTGGGCCGGAGATGCCGGATGAGGAGTTGCGCAAGACGGCTCGTGTGAGGCACAGCTTCTCTGCCGAGAAGTGGAAGAGCAACCGCAATCGTTTCGTGCTGAAACCGACCATCGTACTCAGCCCACGCATTCTCGAACTATTCCGTCCGAAGACGATCTGTGTCTCCGGCCACATACGCAAGATTCCATTCTGCCCGGTACCGTTCGTAAAAGTTGAGATCTTCGATGTCGACCGCGGCCCCTGTTGGTGGGATCTTCTGCGGGTCCGAATTCCCGAGTTGCTGGACCGTCAGGTGCTTCGGGTTCCTGATCTGACCAGCCCGCGGCCTTTCCCGCCGATTCCCCTGCCTGACCCGGTCGGCCGCCTGCCATTGCCGCCGCGACCCGGCCCTGACCCTGTGCCGCTGCGTCCGCCGTCAGATATGTGGCCGTCAAACACAAGATTACCTGTCACCAGGGTGCCATTCTCAAGGCTGCCAAATGACAGGTTAACCGCGGACCCCGATGACCCGCAGTTCGCTGTCGATCCTGGGCGCTCAACACACCCCGAGATCATCGGCGAGATAAAGAATCTCGAGCCCGCGGTAGCAGAGGGGCTTTCGCAGCTCACTCTGACGTCTACGCTCGCACCGTGGACGTTCTTTCAACGTTGCTTCTACAGCCGTCGTAAGGTCTGCCAGACAGTCACTGATGAGGATGGGTTCTTCAACTGCTGCTTCAAGTGGTACCCGCTCACTTTCCGTCAGGGCAGATTGCGTTACGACTACCGTCCCGACATCATCATTCGTGTCACACAGATCGTTGACGGTGTCGAAAAGGTGATCTACATGGATCCCTATACATCGACTCGCTGGAACTCGAACTCGACACACATCGATCTCTGGCTGGACGACGAGGATGTCCAGTGCGGCGATGGCGATCCGCAGAATCGCCCGGAAGGAACACAGGCCTTCTTCACCCGTATTGGCCACAACGACGAGGTCTACAAGATCAACCAAAGCAATGGGATGTACCAGTGGGGCGGCTATACTAACGCGGCCTACGGCAGTTTGCTGCGAATCTTCGCTCAGTTCGGAACGGCGTTGAGCTTAGGGGCACACTACTACCGCTTGTCTTACGCCAAGACCAGCGGTGGTGGGTCTACCTTCCTGAATGCCATCCTGAAGGACACGCGTGTCCATCGCCTCACCAACTTCAGTGAGACTCACATGCTGGGGCCGCACACGGTTGGTGGTGAGCCTTCGCTCTATGAGATTCGAGATTTTCAGACCTACCTCTGGTACCACGCCGATCTCATCGGATTGTGGGGCACAGCGTTCGAGACCGACCAGGGAACCTACCGCTTGCGCCTTGAGGTGTTCGATAATTCAGGCAACAAATTGGGCGCGGGTGCAGTGAACTACCTGGACGGCACGGTTGCGCCGCCAGCGGTGCTGCCATCCACCGGTTTCGACTGGGCAGATCTGGTGACCCACCTGGATAACAAGGCACCGACGGCAGAACTCAACGTTCATAACCTGGTCGACCCGGCCTGCGGAGTGATCAAATGGACACCAGGTATGACCCTCCAAATCGATGTTGACATCGTGCAGGAGAATGGCCGGCTCCACGATTGGGGACTCTGGTGGCAGAAGGGTGTCACGGGCGGCAGTGGCCAAATCAAGAATAGCGGAGGGCCAGCGAGCACCAATGGCTCACCGTTCGCGATTCACGGCACCTTCCCCGGAATCGATGATGCCAGCAACAATAACCTGACGTCTGGTCTCACCTCGACCTGCGCCTTCGCCTTCCACGTCTGGGCGTACTCTCATGTACGCAATGGAGATAAATGGCTATCGTCAATCCTGCGTGGGAATGACGACGTCGCGATAGCGGTAGAAAAGTGCTCGTAGCACTTTCTTCCTGAGTCACCGCGGCGAAAAAGCAGGTTGACGGGTCCCGGCAGCAACAGCCGGGGCCCGTCGGTCTTCACATGGCCGAATGCTGTGACGAAGAGCGAAGACAGCCAAGATTCTCTCCTTCCCTCCTTTTCTCTCACAACCAGCTCGAAGTCAACCCAGCTTGATGGTTAGCTCCTTCAGATTTCCTTCCAGGTTCAAAACAAGTGAGCCACCGGCCATTTGCTTTTGGCCCGGCCGAGCCGGTTTTTCAGATGGGGTCCCCGGAGCGGTCAAGGTCGCACCCGTTACCGGAATATTGCTCACCAATGACTCCAACTGTTCATCCGACTCATTCTCCTGCCGGTTAATTAAAAATGCGACGATGGATGAAATCCGGATGCCTTCATTGGTGGCCTCTCCATTCGCCTCGGACCAGCCTGCGTGATGCAGGGCCACCAGGTCCCATTCGTTGTTAAACACCGGGGAACCGGACGAGCCTGGCTCTGTGTCAGTGGTATATCGGATGCCGATATCATAGATGTATTTTACCTTGTTATCGTGCAATGACAGCTCCTTCCTGCGCCCCCTGGGATGCTGAATGATGTTCACACGCTCTTTGCGGGTCACTGTCTGTGGATTCCGGAGTAGGGGAATCGCTTCAATGTTCAGTGGCAATGGAGACGGATCACAGGCGACAATGGTGAAATCCAGATCGGTATCGGTAACGAAAAAAGTGTCTGGATTCAGGCTGACTGTATAAAGGATGTCATCCTCGTCGTAGTCGAATTCCGCAATACTCGCCCTGGCGGTGGCGATGTCCGGGATGACGTGGTTATTGGTCATTATGAAACTCCGGGACGCAATCAGGGAGCCACTGCCGTAGCTGGTGTCGGTGACAATTCGACATACCGCCTGGGCTCGCTTGACGCCTTGCTCCAGGAAACTGCTCGGCAGAAAGTTGGCTTCCTTGTGAATTCTTTCAAAGTGGTTGCCAATGTCAGTTTCCAATTGTCGGCGTTCATACACATTTTTGGGCATGGTAACGTTCTCTCCCAATGTGCGTTTGGCGCGGGCGTAAACCAGGTTGAGGAAGCTGGCATTATCCAACTGCTTGAGTTTTGCAAGTTTCACTGGCGAACTTCCTGGGCCGCCGTCGGCATCCACGTTAGCAGAGTTGACCAAAATGGTTGGCGAGGATGCGTTTTCTGCCAGTGCGCGTTTGATGGTCTTGTCAAATAGTCCGGCAACTTTGAAATAGCCTTCATTTTTTGGATGAAGTTCATCGTGCCAATTTGATCTGGTGCCGATCAATTCGCGACAGTCAACATGGTATACAGATCCCACATAGTCAGCGGCGGTCTCTTTGAGTATTACGTTAAAGCGGCGAATCATCTCGGTGACAATTTCATGTTGTAGAGTCTTGTTGGTGATCTTTCTTTTGGCCAATGGCTTTCCCAGCCAGGGGCCGTTAAACGGAATGGCGTTATCGTAGCCGTGGCAAATGATTTTCAAATGAGGTTTGTTACTCAGCACGCGATCAAAAAGACCACTATACAAACGCCCCAGTTCACTGAGGAAATCGTCAAATTTCTCGTTGGGATATTCTTCCGCTTTGCGGTTCACTTTAAAGGGGTGCACCATGGAGGCAATGCGGTCATCACCTACCATATCGTTCCCGCCACCGCTGATAAGCAGAACGTGTGGATCCTTGTCTTCAATTGCATCTGTGATTTCATCTTCCAGGACAATATTGGAAAGCAGGTCACCCGCTTCGCTTAATCCATAAATCGCGTATTCAAAATGGTCCAAATCGACAAGCTGGTCTATGGTGTCTTTAAGGATAAACGGGTATTGGAACCAGGAATCACCTTCCGCGACCACACGTACACCACTCCAGTTTCGCATTCGTCTTTTATATTTCTGATTGCGGCGCCAGCGAGCGATGGAATTGAATTTGTTAAGAATGAACGCGCCCTCGAGACCGTCGTCTTCAACCAGTTCCGGGTTGGGGATCAGGTTCGGTCTGAAAGCGCCACTTGTTCCCTCGTCCTCAATGAAATATTTCGCTAACTCTTCGTCACTGACGTCGAGGTCTCGCAATTTCTCGTTTAATTGCTTTTGTGAAATCCGCTTCTTGTTTGCAGCCATCTTCAACTCCATTGCATTCCAGTTTGTAATTGATGGGCAGACCGGGTCATCCGGCTCTGACGCATCATTTATCTGTTAAGTGTCTGTTTTGTAGAAATTCTCTCAATAATAATTGGGGTCAGAGTAAAGTGCCAGAGTAAACCGACGTGTGTTGGGGCGTTTGACTGACGATAAATTTGGCAAAAGGCTTATCGTGGATTGATGAGTGAGCTTCTGGAACAGCAAGTGATGGTAAAGATGCGCCACCGCGTTAACACAGGGTTGGTTCTCGGCTCGGAAAAATTCAGAAAGCAAGTTGCGGGGATGATTGAGTAACATTTTGGCTGATCGGCTCATGACACGTTTCCCATGATCACCATTGATTTACTCTGGCACTTTACTCTGACCCCAATTATTGATGTAGGATAGAAACGCCCCCAAAACCTGGCCTGCATTGAGAGAGAATCAAATGAGCGAGAAGACGAAATACACCTACACTGGCAAGCAGTGCGATGTCCATTGGGATGGTCGCTTATGCATTCATTATGGCGAATGCGGGCGGGCCTCGGGAGAATTGTTTATTGGCGGCCGTCAGCCCTGGTGCGAACCTGACCAGTCCTCGAATGATGGAATCCACGATGTGCTGCTACGCTGCCCGACCGGCGCACTGTCCGCTACGTTTGCCGATGGTTCAGGCATTGAAGAAGATTTCGAGGAAAACCGTACCACCGTAACCCAGAATGGCCCGCTGTATGTAAGCGGAGCGTTGAATATCGATGGTCTCTCTGAGGACATGCCCGGGACGCGCTTTCGGGCGGCGCTGTGCCGTTGCGGTGCATCGAAAAACAAACCATTTTGTGATAACTCGCACATCAAAGCGGGTTTTACTGATTCAGGTGCGGTTGGAGAAACAGGGCCGGGGCATTCTACAGAAGGTGGGGAGTTGTCCATCAAACCGCTGACAGATGGGCCGCTGCTGTTAAAGGGGAGCCTGACAATATTTGCCAGTACGGGTCGTGAAGCGTGGAAAGGCGAGAAGGTAGCACTTTGTCGCTGTGGAGAGTCGCAGAATAAACCGTTTTGTGATGGGAGTCATAAAGCTGTAGGGTTTAGGAGCGAATGACTTTCCATTGCTCAATCACAGAGTGCAATATCAGGGAGTCGGGCACATCTCTAATTAAGGGGCCAGTACTTTTCAGTTCCATTTGTAATTTTTATTCTGTTTTTGGGGTCATTACGTTCGTATGTATTCCTATTCTGCATAAAATGCTTTTATTTTAGGAGAACGTAAAATATGTTGCCCAATAAGTAAATTAAATATAAGAATTGCAATTGCAATGACCCATTCAGTAACTGGGGCTGTATGGCTTCGCAAAGCACTTTCAACAAGTTGATATAAAATAATCATAGCCACACCAATAAACCCCCAACCCGCTAATACTCGTGACCAGGATTTGTGTAACAAAATTCCTATAAAGCACAACGAAGGCGGCAACCAGAGAGCAAGTATTGCTGGCATACCACTTAGCCAATCATTTTCTAACACGATAAACAAAATGATAGCCATGGATCCAAAGATAAATACCCCTCCTAAGAACACAGCAAGAATAATTAAAGACAATGGCCATTTTTTTACATCACTCTGTGTACGTACTTCTAACTTCTTACCCCGCGCAAATAATTTAGAAATAACCCAAAGAAGAACATGCCCAATAACCCAAAATATAAGTGCAATGGGTAATAATATAATTCCAGGAGGATGCCCACCCTTTGAGGTAACGAGAATCACACATGCAATTACGCAAAGAATAGCCCAAACAATATGGAGAATACGAAATAGTATGACTGCAGGCATGTTGACCTAATTTTAACCCATCTAATCTAAAATGAATCTTCAACCATCGACTCAGATAAGAACAAGAACTGAGACAGGGTGAGGTAACCCGCTTTTTTCGGACAGTGGTTTAAGCAACAGCTTGCATCCTTTCATAATCGCTGCGAGATCGATAGCCCAGAGACTGGTGTAAGCGATTCAATATAGGGTTAGAACTACCTACGCCCGTTGAATAATTTTCCATTTGGATTAAACTTAAAAGGGATCAAGCAGCAAGTTGTGCAGATCGTTTCATAGGTTAGCTGTTGGTCGGTTTGATGACAGGGAGCATGACCATGCGGAGTGTCAGGTTTTGTCAACAGCACTTCAGACCGCTTTACGTGGTTGCTCTGATTCTATACCTGGGTACACCGGAACATGTGCCTGCTCAATCCAGAACCACTTTCTCCATGCCCAACGTGATCGGGCTCACGGTTGCCGAGGCGGAAGAGCGGGTATTGACCGCGGGACGAAATTTTAGAGCAACCAGTGTCCGGATTGATGTAGTTGGCCGCCAGAGCGATGCTCGGCCTGCCGGTCAGATTGTCCGGCAACTGGAGTTGCCAGGCACGCCGATGCGCCCTTATATGGACGACGTGGGAGGAATCTACGGCGAGGTTGCATTCAGGGTGGTTGTGTCCACGGGACCTTCGGTACCCACATCTTTTGCAATGCCGAATGTCGTTGGACTGACCATTCCTGATGCGGAAAGAAGGGTGCTTTCAGCAGGCCAGCAAACGCGGGCAAGAAGTGCCCGGGCTGTTGAAGTTGGCAGCCGGAGCGATGCACGGCCTGCCGGTCAGATCATCCGGCAACTGGAGTCGCCCGGCACACCGATGCGCCCTTACATGGACGATGTGGGAGGAAACTACGGCGTGGTCACGTTCAGCGTGGTTGTGTCGACCGGTCCAGAACCGGCGCCAGATTTTGTTGGAAGAACTTTGGATGAGGCCGGGCTGATTGCCGGGCAGAGAAAAATAGTTCTGAACGTCGGTGCCAGTCAAAGGAATCCACAAATACCCAGGGGGATCGTGGTGCAGCAAAACCCAGTCGCGGGCCAACCCATGCCACAAAGGAGGATCACCGTTTATCCATCCGCCGGCTACCCGTTACCGAATTTTGTGAAGCGGTCGCTGGAGGATGCCCGGCTTGACTCGCGAGAACTGGCGATCAGGCTGGAGGTGGAGAGCGAAGAAAAAATCGACGTGCCGGAGGGCATTATTTTTGAACAAGAGCCGCCCGCCGGCACCCTGCTTCCTTTCAGAGAGCCCGTCAGAGTCAAGGTTTCACGTGGTTGGCCGGTCCCCTATTTCATTGGACAGCTGGAGTCGGATGCAAGAAAAATTGCCCAGGAAATTGGGATAAGGCTGAACAGCACGGTTCAGGATAGCTTTGAGGTGCCTGCCGGAATCATTTTCTATCAACAACCGCCTGCGGGGGAACCCCTACCCCGTGACCAAACCGTCAACGTAACGGTCTCACGTGGCTACCCTTTGCCGGATCTTGTCGGTATGCAAGAAAACCAGGCACGTCGGTTAGCGTCAGAACTGAATTTCAGTCTTGACACAAAACGCATGCCCCTGGTAGATCGTCTCGTGGACCACATCGACCGGCAGAATCCAGAACCCGGGACACGTCTGCCGCTCGACATGCCTGTAAGTGTTGTTGTCTCAGAAGGATGGCCCACACCGGATTTTCTGACGCTGGAGGAAAATGAAGCAAGATCACTTGCCAGCGAGAAACAAGTAATCCTGAGGATCGTCGAACACCGTCAGGACAGGGAAACACGACCGGGAATCGTCATCGACCAAACCCCCCGGCCAGGCACGCTGCTTACCCCAGCCCAGACTGTGGGGATAGTGGTGTCTACCAGCGAATTGACCCCTCGACTGATTGGGCTTACGGAAATCGAGGCGACGACCCTTGCTGAACGCGAAGACATCATTCTTGACGCGGCGAAAGACTCGAGCAGGGAATTTTCTACCGGTCTTGTCAGCGAACAGTTCCCCAAACCGGGCTCTCCATTGCCGGCAGACGGCAGGGTTTCTGTCACTATTTCGACTGGCTGGCCAACACCTGATTTCGTTGGCAAGTCTGAAGAAGACGCGAACGGCATCGCCACTGACAACAGGGTTACGCTGGTTAAGATCACTCCCAGGGAGCACTTTGAATTCTCGACCGGACTGGTCATAGAACAACAGCCGGCGGCAAAAACAGTGATACCGGCGGACCGACGAGTCAAAATCTCACTTTCCCTTGGTTGGCCTATGGCGCCCGCCGCGGTGGGTCTGTCAGCCGGGTCCGTCCAGCAGGAGTTTCTCGCCCGGTATCCAAATGCCATTGTGGATCAAAGTGAGCGTCTTTTAACATTTGAGCCGGCTGGCAGGGTGATTTCCCAGCATCCGGTGCCAAATGTCAAACTGGGGCCGAAGCAAAGGTTGAGCCTCGTTGCATCAGGAACAAAGCCGCCGTGGCTATGGCCGGTGATCGGGGTGTTGGTTATTGTTGTTGCCCTGGGTGCGTTTGCAGGGCTAAAAGCCGCTTCGAGTTCATCAACAACCCAGGAATTTTCCAGGACCGAAGATCCGGGAGGAATCCGGCTGCAGGTGACAAAAGACCATGGCGTTCAGACCACGGACAAGAAAGATAACGGTGATACAAACCGCACAGGAACCGGGGACATAGTGAGAATCAGCGTAACTGTTGATCTTGGTGAGCAGTCAGCAGGCCCCATTGACGACAAAGGTGATGAAACATGAAAGGTCAAACATTAGCGGATGTATTCTATGGCGCTGATTTAAAAGGCTCCGCAAGGCAATTGTTCAGCCTCGAAGACATTGAAAAAACCGCCGACCTGGCGGCCGCGGAAACGGTCGACAACGCACGCAAACTTGTTGATTCGTTGGTGGCCAGGGCAGCAGACCGTCTTTTCGATATCTCTCTCATGGAAATCATGGTGAGTGCCTGGGCCAAGATGGTGGCCATTCAGGAGTACGCTACGGGCGAAAAACTGCTTTCGAAAAAGACCCACAAGTTCGTGCTTTCGGAGCACAAAATCACATCGAAACATTCACCAAAGATCGCACTTTATGTTTACGACAACAAAGTGACGGAAATGACCGTCGACATTTCTCTGACGCTAGTCATGGCGAAAACAATTCTGAAGATCAAACAAGGTCGAATCCTGGAGGTAAGAATTTCAGGTTGCCAGGCAATAGGAAACCTTAGCTGTTACGGTCAAGAAATTCTCGAGGAAAAATCGGCCGAACTTGATTTTCCTTCCGCCATCAAACTGGGCGATGGCATCGAGATACCGCCGCCGCTGAAGATAAAAGTGGCTTGAATGCACTTTCAGCTTTTAGATAAGGTGGCCGACTGGTGGATTGAAGCTCGTGACAACTGTCTCACCACCAGGGTTCAGGCAACTTACTGCGCCAGAACTGCGCAAATGTTCGACGCAGCCTGATACGTGCGTGACGGCTGACTGCCCAGAAGGCCAGTAAGAGCCCCACGGCGATCGCGGCGTAAACGGGATAAAGGAACAGTGGCCGGATCAGGAATTCGTACAATGTGTCGCCCCAGGGCAGGAAGCCGAAACCTTTTTCCAGCGTATCGTCGAGACCCTGTGGAATCCAGGGTTCGGGTTTATTGGTCTTGCTGTGGTACAGGGCGGCGAGCCCAACGATCGATACGGTGACCATGACGAATATGGTATAAATGACGCGACGTAAGCTGATCCAGAACCTGACTTGATCGGAAGCGGTTTTGCCTTTGATGGCTGCGACCACGGCTTTGAGCTTTTGAGGGTCTTCCAGCGGCGCCCCGCTATCGGAGTCGGTGGTTACGATTTTGAAATCGCCAGGCAGATTACCGGGCGCGTAATTCTGGGTGCCCAGGGCAATGCGCTCCAGGGCACTGACGTGGATGGCGGGTGAAACCCCGAGGCGGCTGCAGATATCTTCGATGTTCCGGGGGCGGTAGCGGTAATACACTGCCAGGCCATGGCGCGAGTCGTAGAGCTTGTCGTGTACGTTTTGCAGGTGCCGGTATCGCTCGCGCTCGCTCTCGATGAATTTCAAGCCCATCTTTTCGGCCCGTTGCATCATCCAGTCTAGTGCGACCAGCGAAATACCCTGCTTGGGATAACCGCCGCCGACGTTGGAATGCACCCCGGCGAACCAGACTTGCTCCACATGTCCCGGGTTCTTCGCATCGGGTTCCCGTTCATCCCACATCATCGGGTGAAAGGTGCGTCGCTCATCGTCGATCGAAATGGCGTGACAGCCTTTCAGCACGCGGGAGCTAAGCAGGTAATCGGGAAACATGAATGGGTAGACCCACCGGTTCCAGGCTTTGGTGATTTCACGAAATGGAAGTCCGACCGCAGCGACCGTGTCCCAGACGCCGATGAAACGGATCGTGACCTCGCCGTCCGGGGCGTGGATCTCATCCTGGATGGCGTATTTTCTCCGGAATGCATCGGTCTTGGCTACGGCCTTATCCCGCGCCGACTCGGCCTCCTGCTCAGCCTGGCTTGCTGCTTGTTCCAGTTCCTGGACTTTGCGGGCCATCTCGTTTTTTGACTCTTTATCGGCGCCTTCCAGTTCACACGCGGCATCTGCAGCTTGCCGCCGAGTCTTAAGGGCCTTGCGCCCTTTCGCCGTGCCAAGCCTGAAGTGACTACGGAAATTGTCATAGGCCTCTTTCGACAGCTCATCGAGCCTATCGTCAGTTTTCCAGGAGTCGTGTCGCAAGATTCCGCAGGACAGGATGAGTCCCGCGAGCACCCGCGCCGTGTAGGCGCCGCGACTGAAGCCGAAGATGTAGATATCGTCCCCGGCACGATAGGCGCGGCAGAGTGATTTGTATAGGTCCAGAATGTTCCGCTTCAGCCCCCAGCCGAAGGCGCCGCCGGTTATTTTCATGATCTTGTTTTCCTGGCTGCCCACGCCATCGTCATAAAATGTGATCTGCTCCTTTCCGCGTCCGTTTTCGTCGCCGTTTCCCTGGTGCCAGCGGTGCGCCGTCAGATCCACGGCTTCGTAGAGCTTCCAGACGTTGGTTCCACGGCCTTTCATCATGGTGTTGCCTGTGCCGTCCGAACACAGCACGATATTTTTTCGGTTTTCCATCGTTATTCTCATTTGCCTCCGGTAGCGGGAATCTATGCCAGGAGTCCGGCAATGCCGGTCCGCCTCTTTGCGTCTTCAGTGAGCCAGCGCCTAAAACTCTCTCTCCCGATGAGATGAGTTGTTGCCAATTCCCACATAATACAAGGAAGACCAATCCTCTTCTTCATTATAGGCAACTGATGAAAGTTATGTTACTGACTGCCTATTTCCTTATTTCCAAGTACGCCAATATATGACAGATTTTTGCCAAGAATTAACAGATTCACACCAGGCGTGCTTCTATGTCGTAATGTTCATTTGGTTAACGCCATTAATAGCTGCGGAAGTTTTTCCGGCAGGTTTTCCACATTGTCAATCACAGAGTGCGTAGGGGTCGCAGTGTCGGCAATAAGGGTTGCAACTCGATTTCGATTTTGATTTAGTGGCTGGTGATTGTTAATCACAACCCAAAGAGAGGAACCAGATCATGCATGAAATAGCCGCTAGAGCACTATCGCTGGCCCATGAAACCCTCCGATGTGGCGTTCCTCACTTCCGAGAGCGCCGGTTGATTCCGATTCGAACATCCGCCCACTTGATCGTGTTCGACCCGGAAAAGATCAGTCCGCTTTACACGATGCTTGAAGTCGACCCCACTGAAGCCAGTAAGGACATAACAGAGAAAGTAAAACGCCTCGACAATTTCAGCAGCGGGGACTTTTCGTTGCCGACCGAATTAAGCACGACCGAAAAGCACTACAAAAACTGGAACAGAAAGGAAAAACGCAAGAAACCGGAAGATCAATTCCTGGTAGACAAAGGACACAGCGCAGGATCCCAGTACCGCCGCAACGATGTTGTTGAGCAGTCCGATGTTGATACCTTGGCTGGTGTCACGCCCGAGGCCAGCGCGACGAACCAGAACTGCAAAGGGCCGCTGGAATCCGCGATTCTCGCTTACGCAAAAACCCAAACCCACACCTATCTGGTTCAAGGGCCGGTCTGGTACGGTATTGAGCCGATTCACGGGAAGTTGGGAAACGGTCAATGGATTCCGGATGCGCTGTTCATCTCGTCGATGTTTCTGCACAAAAAGACCGCAAGGTCCTGGACGTGGCTGATGGAAAACTCAACGACGGTTAAGGGCGCCAACCTCCGCGAAATTACGCTGAATCAAATCGAGCAACTCACTGGCCTCTATCTTTGGGGCAATGTCCGTACCGCCAAGTTCAAAGAACGTCGGAACAAACTGAACAGCGGCAAGAAGTGGTGGCTGAAAGGTCAACCGAATCGTTGAATTTCAGGAGAGTATCGGTTTGACAATCTCTCCGTGAACAACCGTCAGCCGGAAACGGCGGCCCTGGAATTTGTAGGTGAGCTGTGCGTGATCGATCCCGAGCAGGTGGAGAATCGTCTTGTGAACAATAATTGGGGTCACACATTGATTCGGACAATTGATGAAGCGTGGGTGTCTTCTCTTCTTCTTTCTTCTTGTGATCGTGAACGCTGTCTTGCTGCAGGCATGGATGCCTATGTCAGCAAGCCGGTCGATATCGACGAGGTTCGTTCAACTCTTGCCCAGATACCGTCACTCAAGGAAAAGTCACTCCGGGGTGTCTAAGCCCCGGATGACTTTTTTGTTGACTCTGTTTGTCCCCATTGGTTTTTTCATCTCTTCAATGAGGTGTTGTCACGCTTCACAATTATAACTAGACTGAGGCCAAGTGAGTTAAGGGATTAAATTTACTTGTTTTTTATGATTGAATTGTTTTCGCAAATCTGAACGGCCATGATTTCAGCGCAAGGGGGCTCAGCTCAGTTTAAAAACAGCATGCTTTTGATAGCATTCGCCGTCATGTATTTCGGTACATTGCACCTGGGTTACGAGTTCTACTTAGGGTCTGCCGAGAAAAACAGTGTGTCGGTTCTGTGGCCAGCCAGCGGTCTGTTCATGGGCGTGCTTCTGGTAAACCCGGTTCGCAACTGGCCCTGGGTTATCGCGATGTCACTCGTCAGTGAAGTGGTAATGATCCTGGCCGTGGATTTGCAAAAAATGAATTCTGGTTTGGTTTTTGCCATGGTTCATATCATGGAGGCCGTTCTAGGTGCTGGCTTGGTCCGGTGGTTCTGTGGGGGCGTTCCAGAGCTGGGTAGGGTGAAACACGTATTGATCCTCATGCTTGGCGGCGCCTTGATTGGCACATTTCTCAGTGCGGTAATAGGCTCAGCAGTCGTTATAAATATTGCCACGGATAGCCATTACTGGTCCGTGCTCCAGGTGTGGTGGTTTGCCAACTGCCTGGGTGTACTCGCCGTAACCCCCGTCATTCTGGCGTTACGGATCGAATCAGTATTGTCTTTCCGGTATCAGTGGTGGCGCACGTTTGAGCTGTTTGCCCTTTGGGTGAGTCTCCTGGCTACGATCCGTTTCGTATTTGCTGCGGTTCCGATGGATCACCACTTTTTGGTCGATCAACCGTACATTGTGTTTCCTTTTTTGCTCTGGGCAGCCCTGCGTTTTGGTCTCAGGACAGTGACCATTGCTGTTTTGCTTATCACTGTATTGGTGGTTCACACCCTGGATGAGGGGCTGGGACCATTCATCTGGTCGGGCCATACAGTTAACGAAAACATCCTTTCGGCACAGGCTTTCCTGGCCGTATTAGCAGCTTCAACCCTGGTTGCCCTGGCCGTTATCCATGAACGCAACTGGGTCAGCAAGAAACTGGTACAAAGTGAGCAAAAATTCTCCAGGGCGTTTGATAGCCATCCAATTGCAATGCAAGTTATTGATTTAATAGCTAATAGAAGAACTGAAGTCAATGATAGTTTTGTTGAGTTAAGTGGGTATTCGCGTGCGGAACTGGTAGATTCAGAAACACAAAAGGATGTGAGTTCTGATCCGGAACATCGCAAAACTGTTTTTGGAAAGCTCTTTGATGAAGGTTTTCTCGATAATGAACCGATTGACATGCATACCAGCGCGGGCAATCTAAAAAAACTGTTGACCAGTGCGATTGCAATTAACATGGGTGACCAGCGATTGGCCGTTGTTTCAATGGTTGATATCACGGAGCTAAATCAACTGACCCAGGACCTGGAAGAGCATCGTGATCATCTCGATAAACTGGTCGAAATACGTACCGCAGAGCTTGCAGATGCCATTCAAGGCGCCGAGGATGCCAACCGGGCAAAAGGTGCTTTCCTGGCCAATATGAGTCATGAAATTCGCACCCCGATGAATGCCATCGTCGGTCTAACCCATTTACTGCAACGGAATGATCCAACACCGGAACAGTCCGGCCAGCTGGTTAAAATAGACTCCTCGGCAGAACATTTGCTATCAATTATCAATGATATCCTGGATTTATCAAAAATTGAGGCGGGTAAGCTAAGTCTGGAAAAACTGGATTTCAAGCTGACGGCCGTATTTGAACAGGTTCTCGATTTGTTTGCTGAGCAGTTGGAAAAAAAGGGAATAAGTGCTGAGATAGATGTGGATGTTGACGGTTCTTCAAGCTGGCTCAAGGGCGACCAGGTACGATTGCGCCAGGCATTGCTCAATTATGTTGGTAACGCGATCAAGTTCACAGACCGGGGAAGTATCAACTTGCGCGCGAGGATAGTCGAATCCAGAGATGATGACATCAAATTGCGTTTCGAAGTGCAGGATACCGGTGTTGGCATAAACGCTGACAAGCTTTCCAGCCTGTTTGATTTGTTTGAGCAGGGGGATACGTCTACGACTCGAGAACATGGTGGAACCGGTTTGGGTCTTGCGATCACACGCAGGTTGGCTGGTCTTATGGGTGGAGACGCCGGCGCCGAAAGTGTTCCTGGCCAGGGAAGTACGTTTTGGTTGACGGCCTGGTTTAAACGTGGCCAAAGTGTCTGTCAGGAGGACGAGGAAGAACAGGTTCTGGATGTTGAGAACTTGCTGCGGGAGAAGTATTCAGGTTCGCGTGTTCTTCTGGTTGAAGATAATGCCATCAACAGCGAAGTTGCGGAGGCATTGCTCTGCAGCGTCGGCCTGGCGGTGGAAACGGCGCAAGATGGTGTTGTGGCAGTTGACAAGGCACAAAAAAATACCTATGAAATAGTGTTGATGGATGTGCAGATGCCGAATATGGATGGGCTTGAAGCAACACGCCAGATCCGGGCCCTGGAAGGCGATATTAATGACTATGTGAACATTCCTATTCTGGCAATGACTGCGAACGCCTTTGATGCCGATAGAAAAGCCTGCCTGGATGCCGGCATGAACGGCTTTGTCAGCAAGCCGGTCAATCCCCAGAACCTGTTTGCAACTATGCTGAAGTGGCTTAAAGATCAGTCTGCATAGTCATCTATCTCATAACAAATGACCAAGAAAGAAGAGACAAGAAAGAAGACACCAGACAAGAAAGAACAAGGAAGAAAAAACACAAGAAAGAAGACACCCACGCTTCAGCAATTGCCCAAAACAACAAGAAAAGAGAAAGAAAGAGCCAAGAAAGAAGACACCCACGCTTCATCAATTGTCCTACAAGTCGCGGAGCAGTATGGCCCTGTTGACGCTGGCCCTACCGGTCTAAACTGGCTATATGCCACAACCCAGAAATCGCCAGGTCTCACTAGACGACACACCCTACTACCATTGTATCTCGCGGTGTGTACGACGCGCCTTTCTGTGCGGCAAGGACGCAACAACCGGTTTTAACTTCGAACACCGGCGTCAGTGGATAGTCGACCGTATCAAACTGCTTTGTTCAGTATTCGCCGTTGATCTGTGCGCCTATGCGGTCATGAGCAACCACTATCACATCGTGATCCGTATCAACCAGGATCAGGCAGTGGCGTGGTCCGACCGCGAGGTTGCAGAACGCTGGATGCAAATTTTTACCGGGCCCATCTTGATGCACCGCCAT
>JASJFX010000060.1:0-8995 GCA_033791845.1 Lysobacterales bacterium
TAGGTTTAAGTGTCGTTGTTGTCATTTCTCTATTGCTTTTGCTGTGGCGCCTGTCATCCAGCCCAATACAGCTGAACCAGTTTGTCCCCAGGATTGAACAGGCAGCTTCAGATTTGCCGGGTGGCCTCAGCGTCAAGCTCGAAAGTATCGGCATGTTCTGGAACCGCAGCGAAAAACAGATTGACCTGAAGGCTCTTGATGTCAAATTGCTTGAGTCATCGGGTAGCAGTTTGGTTTCTGCTCCGGCAGTGGATATTTCGCTGAGTGTTTTTGCATTGATGCGGGGTGTTGTCGCCTTATCATCAATTGAGTTAAATGACGTTGATGTGCAATTGGTGCGCAGAGAGGACGGTTCTTTTCAAATATTCCGTAAAACAGATGAATTGCCAGTCGTCACCGCCGATAACAAACCCAGGGACTTCAGTGAAAATGTCCGGCACATGTTTAAGGTCATGGCAATGGAAGAGGATTCGGCAACTCCGCTTAGCTACCTCAAAAGAATCAAGCTGAAGGGCTCGCTGGAAGTTGAAGACCGAAAGAGTGGCCTGAATTGGGCTGCGGATGCGGTGGAGTCACTTTTTGTGGGACACAAGGGAGAAATAAAAGGTGACCTCGGTGTTCGTATCAGCTCACCACAAGTTCTGAAGGGCATCCATACGGATATTGATTTGAGTATAAAGGGTGATTCGGTGACAGCGAGCCTGGCGTTTACGGGTATAAAACCCGCGAAAATTGCCACATTGGATAATAGACTAGCAGCCCTGGCCAGCCTGGATTTGAGTCTTGATGGAAATATCAATACAAAGCTGACATTGCCTGACAAGATTCATACAGTTTCTGCCAATATCACAAGTGGGGCAGGACAGGTTTCATACCAGGATTATTACCCGGAACCACTTAAGCTAAGCTCGCTGGGTTTAGATCTAAGTGTAGATATACCCGGCAAGTCCGTGCATGTATCCAGCCTTGATGCTTTGTTAGGTGACGGGGCAAACCCACTGAAGTTACATGTAAGTGGTAGTGCTCAAATGCTTGAAAAGGCGGTTGCAGTCAAACTCCAGGCTTTGTTGCAACAACTCCAGGTAAATGAGTTTGACCTCTATTGGCCCCGGGATCTCGCACAAGGTGCGCGTAAGTGGCTGGTTTCGAATATGAAGGCGGGTACGGTCGACAACGCAACGCTGGATCTGGCTTTGCAGGTTCCGAGAGGTTCGGAAACAAACTTCAAACTCGGGGAACTCAAGGGCAGCGTGGATTATAGCGACCTCACGGTGAGCTACTTTGGTGAATTACCGCCGGCTACCGGCCTGACGGGTTCGGGTACATTTAATCAGGAAGGCTTTGACCTGGGTGTCAGTAGAGGCATGATTAATGACGTCAACATTGATCGAGGTACAGTTGTCATCAGCGGTATGGATGTCAAAAAGGCGGCAATTTCAATTTCGACTCATCTGAATGGTCCTCTGGCCAACTTGTTTGCAGTGTTGGAGGCACCACCACTCAAGCTGGGCTCTGAATCCGTCACCGGTCTTGTGTCACGTCAGCTAAGTGGTCAGGTTACATCCGATTTCAGTATTTCATTGCCGCTAAAGTCCGGTTTATCTGATGAGGAAATTAAGTATCAAGCCACTGGCAAGATTTCTGATGGTGTGTACCGGAAAATTGTTGCCGAGTTCGATCTGCAGGCGGCAAACCTTGAATTTAAGCTGGATCAATCGAAGATCAATCTTACAGGCCCGTTGGCATTTTCAGGTGTTCCGTTGACGATTGACTGGACCACATTTATGAACGGGCCCGATAAGGGACACGCCGAATTTACTGTCGACGCCCCTAATGTCACCGGTACCCAAATAAGCGCCCTTGGTTATGACGTAGCTAAGTACATGCAAGGTGGTATGGCGGTGAAGGCGAATGCAAGCCTTGTGCCCGGTGAGGGCATCACTGCCTCGATCGAGTCGGACCTTAACAATGCGGCGCTGGCGGTACCACAGATTTACTGGAGCAAGCCTGCGGGTGCCGGAGGCGACATTGGCTTCACTATGTTGGTGGAGAAGAATCACATACATGCTAAAGACATCAAGGTTGAACTGGGCAAAGTAAAAACCAGTGGCAATGTGGAGATTGACATTGCCGGGCCGGTAATGAGCCTGACCCTGGAGCAACTCGCACTAACAAACGCTCAGTTGAACGGTTTGAAACTGGAGCGCAAAAAAAGCAAGGACCTGTTATTCACCTTGCAGGGTGGTGAGGTCAGCCTGGAGCCTATCCTCTCCCGGGAGAGTCGGGAAAGTGACCCAGTGGAAAAGCAGGTGGCAGTAGAGTCGGAAGCACTCGCCAAGCAATTGAAGTCATCGGGGATCCTCTTCGAAATTGGAGAGTCGAAACTCGATAAGGTTTACATAAATAGTGAAACGTACTTCGATAATATCGAGTTCAGCGGTCGTCGGGATAGTGAGGGCTGGCAGGAAATAAGAGTGTCGGGACACAACCCGTTTGCGGAAGGCAAAGACGATACCAATAGCCAGCCTGCAGCCACTGCAAAACTTGGATCCGGTCAGTTCCGGCTCGCCTTCGGACCTGATAAAAACGGTCAGTATCCACTCCAAATAGAAGCCGAGGACCTGGGGTCGATAGTCTCTGCAGTTAAGGGCAGGGATATCATGAAGAGTGGATACCTGGTGCTTGATGGGGATAGCCAGGGACCCTTATTCACAAAGCCTATCCAGGCTGATTTTAAGTTGAACTATTTTACGGTGAGAGAAGCCCCGGCAATTTCCTCTGTACTCAATCTGGCCTCTCTGAGCCAGATTATCTCCACTTTCAGACAGACGGGTCTTGCATTTAACTCGGCTTCCGGCGACCTCCAGCTGGATGGGTCTCGTTTATCCACGCAACAGGTACAAATGAATGGTGGGTCACTTGGCGTGACTGCAAGCGGTTGGATGGAACTGAAGCAAAAACAACTGGAGCTAAAAGGCGTGGTTATACCGCTGAGCAAGCTCAATAACATCGTTGGAAAAATTCCCTTGTTGGGACAGGTCGTTGTCGGCAAGGACGGTAATGGAATTATGGCCATTGACTACACCGTCACGGGGACACTTACTGAGCCCAAAGCGTCAATCCGGAAGGAGTCTCTCACTCCCCAGATGTTGGAGAAAACACTCGGCACAGATAAGCCAGGTTCGGACCCAAAGCAGCAGTAAGATTTGCAGATTAGATGAGTTAACCATTAAACTGCAAGACCACTTCGCGAATTAGAATAAGAAGAAAATGTACAAACCTGAGAATATTAAAAACTCCTATACCCGGGAAGAGCTCGTGCTTTGCGGTACGGGTGATCTTTTTGGTCCTGAAACCGCCAAGCTACCTTCCGGAAACATGCTGATGGTTGATCGTGTTGTCGAGATCAGCAAGGATGGCGGAACCAATGGCCTGGGCTATATTGAAGCTGAGTTGGATATCAACCCGGATTTATGGTTTTTCGGGGTTCATTTTGTCGATGACCCTGTCATGCCCGGTTGCCTTGGTCTTGATGCCCTGTGGCAGTTATGCGGTTTTTTCCTCGCATGGAGCGGCTGTAAAGGCAAGGGCAGGGCATTGGGGTGCGGCCAGGTAAAGTTTACCGGCCAGGTGCTGCCCACCGCCAAAAAAGTGACCTATACTCTGAATGTGAAAAGAATCATCACACGCAGATTGAGCATGGTGATTGCCGACGCAACAATGTCCGTCGACGGTCGGGTTATCTATACTGCTGATGATCTTAAGGTTGGTTTGTTCCTCTCAACTGACAGTTTTTAGGATTAAAGTATGCGCCGTGTAGTAGTAACAGGTATGGGTCTGGTTTCCTGTTTGGGAAATGACAAGCAAACCGTGACAGAATCTTTGCGTCAAGGACGCTCGGGCATCACTTTCAATGAAGATTTCAAGGCTATCGGTCTACGCAGCCATGTCAGTGGCTCCGTGGATATCGATTTAAAAGAGCACATCGATCGCAAGCATCTTAGGTTCATGGGCGATGCAGCCTCATACGCCTATGTCGCCATGCAAAAAGCCATAGAAGATGCCGGTTTGACCGAAGAGCAGGTTTCAAACCCACGTACCGGTCTGATCGCCGGTTCAGGCGGCGCCTCAAGCGCCAACATCGTGTTGTCTGCGGACAAGTTACGTGAGAGAGGTGTCCGCCGTTTGGGTCCTTACATCGTTCCAAAAACCATGAGCAGCACGGTATCTGCCTGCCTTTCAACACATTTTGGAATTAAGGGTCTCAACTACTCGGTGACCTCCGCATGCGCAACCAGTACCCACTGTATCGGTAGTGCGATGGAGCAAATTCAATGGGGCAAGCAGGACAGGATATTTGCCGGTGGCGGTGAAGAGAACCACTGGTCACTGGCCATGATGTTCGATGGCATGGGTGCACTTTCAACGCACTATAACGATGACCCCGGCAAAGCTTCGCGGGCCTATGATGCCGAGCGTGACGGATTCGTCATTGCCGGTGGCGGCGGCATGCTGGTACTCGAAGAGTTGGAACATGCAAAAGCCCGTGGTGCAAAAATTTACGCAGAAGTGGTTGGTTATGGTGCAACCTCAGATGGTGACAATATGGTCGCCCCTTCAGGTGAGGGTGCAGTGCGCTGTATGCAACAGGCCATCGCCACGGTCGATACACCGATTGATTACATCAACACCCACGGCACCAGTACACCGGTAGGCGATATTGCCGAGCTTGATGCGATGCGCGAAGTGTTCGGTGACGCTACCCCGCCCTTTAGCTCAAGCAAATCACTATGTGGACACTCGCTTGGAGCCGCAGGTGTTCAGGAAGCCATTCATTGCCTGTTAATGATGGAAAACAACTTCATGGCAGGCTCCGTCAATATCTCGATACTGGATCCTAAAGCTGAGGGTTTAAACGTGTTGCTGAAGACCGAAGAGAACACCGTTTTGAACACCGTGATGAGCAACAACTTCGGCTTTGGCGGCACCAACGCCTGTATCGTGTTCCAACGTTAACGTAGGGTGGGTAACTTGTTACCCACGCGTTTTCTTTGGTTGGTACAAACGGTGCGTTATAAATAACGCACCCTACGGCGGTGCACGATTTGATTTGCATCCATCAACGCGGCGTTGCGCTCTAACGTAGGGTGGGTAACTTGTTACCCACGCGTTTTCTTTGGTTGGTACAAACGGTGCGTTATAAATAACGCACCCTACTCGTCCAGAACGACTGCCAATGCCTCAATGAAATAATCCATATTTCTCTCATTAAACGAGGCAACATTAACCCGCGCTGAGTTGACAGTATAGATCGCAAATTCATCACGCAGGCGCTGAACCTGTTCCACGCTCAGACCCATGAACGAGAACATTCCGGTCTGACGTTGAATAAATGAGAAGTCACGTTGAATACCGGCTTCGGCGATCTTTTCCGCCAGTGTTTTACGCAGTCCGTTGATTCGATTTCGCATGCCAGCGAGTTCTTCCTGCCACTGTGCCGTAAGCTCTTCGGAGTGCAGAATAATATCGACGACAGCTGGTCCGTGTGCGGGTGGCATGGAGTAGTTTTTGCGGGTTACGTTATGTATCACGCTTTCGACTGCCGCGGCTTTTTCAGCATTGGCTGCGATGACGGAAATAGCACCGACGCGTTCGCGGTACATGGCAAAGTTCTTGGAACATGAACTGGCGAAAATAACCTCAGGACATTGTTCGGCAAACAGACGTATACATAGACTGTCCTCTTCCACACCGCGTTCAAAGCCCATGTAGGCAATATCGATCATGGGTGTAAAACCACGCTCACCCGCGATATCCGCGATCACTTGCCACTGTTCCGGACTGGGGCTGACACCGCAGGGGTTGTGACAGCATGCGTGAAACAGTACCGCGTCACCGGGACCACGTTGTTGCAGGGCTGCAATCATGTCATCGAATCGCAGACTGCTGTTTTCAGCATCGAAATACGGGTAACTGTGCATTGTTACACCGGCACCTGGAAACAGGGCCAGGTGATTGGCCCAGGTTGGATCACTGGCCCAAAGCTCGGTTTCAGGTCGCGCGACCTTCATCAGGTCTGCAGCGACTCTCAAGGCACCGGTTCCACCGGGGGTCTGTACGGTTCGTACGCGGCCCTGCCTGAATACTTCATTGTCCTTACCGAGAATCAGCTCACCCATCGCCTGGTTAAAACCGACGACACCGGGTGGTCCCAGGTAGGTTTTGGTGGTCTGTGTACTGAGCAGGATTTTTTCAGCTGCAACCACGCAGTCCAGAATCGGCGTATTGCCGAATTCATCACGATAGACACCGATGCCCAGATCTATCTTCTTCGGGTTCGGGTCGGCAGCGTATGCTGCTATCAGGCCAAGTATCGGGTCGGGTGGTAAGGCGTTAAGGTGTTCAAACATTGTCTTAGCTCTCTATGATTATCCCATTGAGGTCAATCAACTGGTGTTGCCATGGAATTGGTTTTCCCTGACGGAGGGCCGTGTTTCAATACTCCATAATCCACGGTGAGTAGAAGGAAATATTGTAACGCGTCAAGCTGCAAACATCTGCAAAAACCGGCATGAATCGACAGCAATTAAAGATCAGTGAGAGTGTCTACCCCCAAAGCGCTGAGTCAAACCCTTTCACAACTCCGTTAATATAGTTTAGTGCATGTGGTTGGTCGTATTTCAGCAGCAGCGGCCCGTCGATATCGACAAAATCACACAGTTGTGCAACCACGAATGATGGTGCCATGCTGAGCGAAGTTCCGATCATATTGCCAACCATCAATTTGCAGCCAATGGCCTTCGCGGCCCGCGCCAGGCGCAGCGCCTCCGTCAGGCCACCGGTTTTGTCCAGCTTGATATTGATCATGCTGTAGCGACGGGCGGCGGTTTCCAGTTCACCCGTGTGCAGACAGGATTCATCCGCGGCCAGTGTAATGGGGGATTCAAAGCCTTCCAATTGATCGTCACCGCCACGTGCCAGTGGTTGCTCGATCATCGCCAGGTCTAAATCGACACATTTGGGCAGCACTTCCTGCAATTGATCAAAGTTCCAACCCTGGTTGGCGTCCACTACCAGCACGGCATCCGGGCGGGCGGCACGGATCGCAGCCAGTTTTTCGTAAGGCATGTGATTGCTCAGTTTGATCTTGAGTATAGGAGCATCAATGGCAGCAGCGGCTTTGGCAGCCATCGCCTCGGGTGAGTCTTCCAGGCCGATTGTAAAAACGGTGGTGACCGGTTTTGGATCGATGCCGGTGAGTTGCCAGATGCTTTTGCCTGCCAATTTGCACTCCAGATCCCACATGGCACAGTCGATCGCATTGCGTGCACCACCGGCCGGCAGAAGTTCCTGCAATTGCTGGCGGGAAATGCCTTTACGTATCTCAGCGGCAACTTCATGGGCCTGTTGGAATATGCTCTCCGCGGTTTCATCCAGGTAAAAAACACCTTGTGCTTCACCGCGGCCCACACAACCATCTTTGCCAAGCTGTACCACAAGGCAACGTGAATTAGTCCACTCAAAACCTGAAATACGGAATGGCTGGATCAGTTCCCAGTCGGTGATATGTATACTGAAATCCATTTTTAATCCTCCGGAAAAAGTTGCCTGATGTGTTCGACAATTGCCCCGCAACCATCAATGATCGGGTCGACACAGGGCAGACAGGTTTCCGCACTGAGTCCGGCCAGGTAATCCCTACGCTTATCTGCAGCTAACTTGGAGGTATTGACGCTGATACCGATACAACGGATATCCGGATTGGTGCGGCTACCCTGCAATACGTGCAAATCGATGGCATCCCGGATGGAGGGCAGGGCATAGTGCTCCCAGCCGGAAATTGTAGTGCGTGTGGCATCGTGACAGAGTACAAAAGCATCCGGCTGTGAACCATGCAGTAAGCCGAGAGCCACACCAGAATAACCCGGGTGGAATAATGAACCCTGACCCTCGATCACGTCCCAGTGGTTTGTGTCATTATCGGGTGAGACCAGTTCGGCGGCACCGGAAACAAAATCCGCTACAACTGCATCGATGGGAATGCCTTCACCAGCCAGCATGATGCCGGTTTGACCGGTTGCACGGAAAGTGGATCTCATACCGGCTTCACGCATCGCCCGGTCGAGTGCCAGTGCGGTATATTTTTTGCCGATAGCACAATCCGTACCAACCGTCAGGACGCGTTTGCCGGAGCGTTTGATACCGGTTCCCACGGGAATTTCTGCGGGAGGTGTTCGAACATCAATCAGACGTGCACCAGAAGCTTCAGCAGCAGCGGCAACCGCCGGGAAATCTGCCAGTTTGAAATGCAGACCGCAAACGATATCCATACCGGCTCTCGCTGCTTCTTCAATATAACTCCACCAATAGTCCGGCACGACTCCGCCGATGGGTGCAACACCGATAACAAGACTCTTCACACCGGCCGATACTGCCTCTGAAACCGTCATATCAGGCACGCCCATATCGATTGTGCTGCCCGTAAATCGAAGCTGTCCTGCAACCAGGTCAGGCCGCCATTGAACGAGACCCAAACCCGTCTTGGCGTAGGTCGCGTCACCCTGGTCACCGATCAGGATCAGGTAGGGGGCCTTGAGTTGTACTTTGGTTAATTCTGTCATCCGGGATGGCTCTGAACAAGAGCTTTCAATTCTAATGGGTTTACATTTTGTTTGCTGTGTTCTTGCGTCAGCTACTGAGGTGAGTACATTTAGTACATTCAGGGGTCCGACCCTTTACTTAGTGTTACTTAGTGTCTCGAATCCATTGACAATAATATTTTTTATCCATTGACATAAAGTTGACAATACACCAATTCACAAATCATAATGATTGACAATGTTTTTTTACCTTGATTGACATAAAGTTGACAAAACGCTTGTCTGGACAATTTCGATGAACACTCCTGAATCCATTCTGGCTTTCTTGAAAAATCAGGGAAGCTCGGGTAGCAAAACGCTTTGCGCGCATCTTGGTATAAGCCGGCAGGCACTCA
>JASJFX010000061.1:0-9525 GCA_033791845.1 Lysobacterales bacterium
ATTTTGGATAGAAACACTTTGTTTTGCAAAGGTATTGTTGTTTTTTTGGTTTTTTAGAAATTTCATATTAGTTGAAATTTACTGGTATGACGGGTGTTTTGCCTACACGCATCCGCGTTAATCATTGGAATCTTTTATTGATTGAAAACCATAAGCTGGATTCCTGTTCTAGAGTCCGCCTATGCCAAAGCTACTTATCCAGGTCAAAAATCAGCTTCGGGTTCATCATTATGCGATGAAGACCGAGAAGTGTTATATGCAGTGGATAAGGCGTTTCATTCTTTTCCATAAAAAAAGACATCCTTCAGAAATGGGTAAGCAGGAGGTTGAGGCGTTTTTAACCTGGCTGGCTGTGGATCGCAAAGTTGCGCCATCTACCCAAAACCAGGCTCTGCAAGCGATTCTGTTTCTTTACCGGAAAGTTCTGAGTGTCGAGCTGGCGTGGATGGATAATGTGGTTCGCGCAAAAATCCGGCGACGCATTCCGGTTGTTCTTTCACGCGGTGAAGTAACGGCGGTGCTCGCGGCTTTACCGGGCCAGTACCAGTTAATTGGTAAATTGCTTTACGGCAGTGGTTTGCGTTTGGTCGAGTGCCTGCGTTTGCGGGTGAATGCACTGGATCTGGATCGCCAGAGCATTACCGTCCATGCAGGTAAAGGTGGCAAAGACCGGGTTACCGTTTTACCGGAAAGCCTTCTGATCGATATCCGGAATCAAATGTACCGGGCTCGACTGCTGCATCGTTGCGACATGGCAAGTGGTTTTTCGGGTGCTTCGATGCCAGAGGCATTGGCTCGAAAGTACCCGCGTGCTGCCTATGAGTATGTCTGGCAATATCTGTTTCCATCAAGTCGACTTGCGTTTGATCCACGCAGGCCGGATCAACTTTGTCGCCACCATATCGTAGAATCTTCTATGCAAAAGGCGATGAAGCAAGCGGTGCGGATGGCTGATATCAGCAAGCGTGCGAGTTGTCACACACTGCGTCACAGCTTTGCTACGCACTTGTTGGAATCGGGTATGGATATCCGCACTATCCAGGATTTACTCGGTCACAAAGATGTCTCCACCACGATGATCTACACACATGTGGTTAACCGGGGCGCGATGGGGGCACGGTCGCCACTGGATCAATTGATCTAATCCTGGCACAGATCGTTCCGGGCAGTGGTTCGGTGGGTGACAGGAAGCAGCCGTTCATTATTCTGGAACTTATGGCAAGATGGCGGTTGAATTAACTATTTTCTACCCTGGGGTTTGTAAACGAAATCTCGATGCTTTATTTACACAGTAACAGGCGTGTTTTCATGGTTTTCTGCTGGCTGGTCTGCTTTCCGGTGGCCACCCTGTGGGCAGGCCCACAACCGGAGCAATTAGACCGATTACAAGACGACCTGACGCCAGTAGGAGCCTTACGTGCGGGCAATACTGATGGCCGTATCCCGGAGTGGACCGGTGGCATCAATCAACCACCACAGGGATATCAGCCCGGTACTGTTCATATAAACCCTTTTGATGGCGAAACAGCACAGTTCCGCATCAATGCTTCAAACCTCGGTGAACATGCTAATCATCTTAGCCCTGGTCAGATTGCGATGCTCAGGAAATACGATGAGTCCTACTTCATGGATATTTACCCAACACACCGAAGCGCCGCTTTTGAACAAAGGATTTACGATAAAACCGCTGCAAACGGAATTGCCGGGCATCTGACACCTGATGGTGAAGGTGTACAGGATGTGGCCGAGGGATTTCCTTTTCCATTCCCTGACAACGGCCGGGAACTCATCTGGAACCACAAGCTCAAGTACAAGGGACTTGGCAGTATCCGTCGTCTCAACCTGGTCAATGCAACGGCGGGCGGTAAATACCAGTTGGTAAATATGCAAATTGAAGTGCTCAGCCAGTATCACCAGCCAGGTGCAACCCTTGAGTCTATCGACAATCGACTGCTCTACCTGATGCAGACCATCAATTCGCCGGCGCGCCTTGCCGGTACCCTGTTACTGGTTCATGAATCTGTTAACCAGGCGCTGCGACCACGCGATGCCTGGGTCTATAACCCATCACAAAAACGTGTCATACGGGCCCCGAATGTCGCTTACGACAACCCCTCCGTAGCGACCGATGGCTTGGCGGTCAGCGACATGGCGGACATGTTCAATGGTGCGATGGATCGTTTTGACTGGTCGCTTGAGGGCAAGCGTGAGATTTATGTGCCTTACAATGCATACCGGGTACATGGCAGCCCTTCTGACTACAAGGAACTGGTATTACCCGGCCATCTGGAACCCTCGCTATTGCGCTACGAGTTACACCGTGTGTGGGTGGTAGAGGCCCGTCTGCGCGAAGGCTCTCGACATATTAATCCTCGCAGAACCTATTACCTGGATGAGGACAGTTACCAGATACTTATGGTCGAACACTATGACAAGCGTGGTGAGTTATGGCGTTTTTCGGAGGCGCACCCAATCGTGTTCTACGAAGTTCCTACACTGTGGACGTCTGTCGAGACACATCATGATCTGCAGTCAGGGCGTTTTGTCTCCTACAGGCAGGACAATCGTAACGGCGCGGCAAGTTTCAACGTGGATCTGTCGGTCAACCAGTTCTCACCACAGTCACTGCGTCGCAGAGGTCGACGTTAACAGGCCAGTGAATCGGGGTCTGGGGAATCACAAACCGCTCAAGGCCTGATCAGAATATAACCGTTATCAACCCGGTCGATGATATGTGCCACACCGGCCTGCACCATGATGGCGTTGGGATTAATGTTTGGACGGCTTCCCTGGGTTCTTTCCATGGTATCCAGCGTATTGCGGCAGACATAAAAGCGCACGCCATTTTCAACCAGGCTGGATATCCGGACCCCGTCTGGGCTGTCGGCATACATGAGACGGACACCCTTTCCAAAGGTCACGATCTCGATATCAATCATATCGGGACCGCCGTAGTTCTTGATCAGGTTATTTGCCGTATCAAGAACAACGGCCTCATTGGCCTGGTCGCTTAGCTGCAAAATGATGTGTTTCTCTGCGAAAGGCTTGAACTCTTCGCCTTTCACTTCATTGGCCATTGCAATCTGCATGGTGAAAAACAGCCATGCACTCATAAGGCCA
The DNA here is from genome assembly GCA_033791845.1 of Lysobacterales bacterium. Lineage (GTDB taxonomy): Bacteria > Pseudomonadota > Gammaproteobacteria > Xanthomonadales > SZUA-36 > SZUA-36. Next base: position 3,121 of record JASJFX010000061.1, read on the forward strand.
AACAGGGTGGTTTTTGATTGCATCCGGTTCAGCTTATCTTACCGGCGTAATCAGCGATACCCTTGTTACCAGCCACATTGATCAACCTGGGCGTGTCAACATTTTCAACTTTTATGGTTTTCCGGTCACGCAAATATTCTGCCACCATATCCCAGATCGGTGGACCGGGAGACTTCGATCCAACCGTGGCCCAACCGGCCACCTTGTAGGTCTTGTCAGCATTGAGAAGTGTGCCGTCATGCAGACTTAAGTCGCCAATGCGCTCGCCCATCGTACGGCCCGGGTCACAACTGTAGCTGAGCCCACCGACACGTACCATGTCGCCACCCTGCTGATAATAGGGGTCCTCGTGGAACAGGTTGTCGGCCACACTTTCAAGAATCATCTTGAGCTCTGAGCCCTGCATATCCCTGACGTAAGTCTCGGGATAGGTCATGGCGGTCTGATCCATCAGGCGTTCCATGGTGATGGTCTGGCCCGGGAGAATGGATGTACCCCAGCGGAAGCCGGGTGACAGTGCAATCTCCGCACCACCGACTTCACGCATGGCATCACAGATAACCTGGTCAAAGGTACCGTTGAAGTTACCACGACGGTACAACAGGGTTTCAGCTACGGCCAGTGGCTCATTTAACTTATCTAGAAATGGCCGTCGTACCTCATCGATGTAAGCCTGCATAGCGGCGTCAGCGGGCAATAGATTGGAGAAGACAGGCAACAACCGATAGCGGTAATTGTTGACCTTGCCTTCACCGAGATCGAGGTCGAGTACGGCCAGGAATTTTCCATTTGACCCGGCATTGGTCACCACTGTTTTTCCACCGGGGTTATTCACCACAACCGGTTTGGGAACCGCATCATGGGTGTGGCCGCCAAGGATGAAATCGATACCCGTTACAACACTGGCCATCTTGACATCAACATCCATACCGTTATGGGACAAGACGATGACTGCATCAGGCCGGTGCTCGGAACGGATCGCATTGACCAGTTCCTGCATGTCGGAATCGCGGATGCCAAATGACCAGTCGGGGATAAATCGCGCCGGGTTTGCAATCGGTGTGTAGGGGAATGCCTGGCCGATGACTGCAACCTTGCGGCCACCCATTTCCCTGATCGTGAATGGCTTGAAAGCGTGACCGGTGTCCTCATCATAAACAGGCGCATCGTCGAACATCGCCTCTTCAGTGACAAAAACATTTTGTGCGATAAACTCGCCCTTGAATTCGGAGATATTTTCTAAGATCTCATCCTGCTGGTAGGTGAACTCCCAATGTCCTGTCATGATGTCCACACCAAGACGGTTGCAGGCCTCTACCATGTCCTTACCACGTGTCCACAACGCCGTGGCCGAACCCTGCCAGGTATCACCACCATCGAGCAGAAGCGAATGGCCATCAGCAACTTCCGCGCGTTGGCGATCTACCAGTGTCTTCAAGTGTGCAAAACCACCCACTTTGCCGTAGGTCTCAGCAGCAGCGGTAAAATCAAGATAGGTGAAAGCGTGTGCACTTGCTGTTCCAGATTTAATACCGGTATGGTCAAGCAGATGAGCCCCGACCAGGTGCGGTGGACGACCTGAAGCCGCGCCGATTCCGATGTTTACGTTCGGCTCACGGAAATACACCGGCTCCAGTTGCGCGTGGCAATCTGTGAAGTGTAACAAGCGGGCATTGCCGAATGACGGGAGGGCGTAGATGTCATCTTTAGATTGACCTGCTGCTCTGACGGGTAATAAACCTGCAGCGCTTGCCGCGCCCATAATCGTGAGAAATTCACGTCTGTCCATCATGGCTTGAATCTCCGCCTATTTAGGTACATGGTTTTGCCAGGTATTCTTTTCTCTTTCCGCCGTAGCAACTGCCAGTTCACCTTGCAGCCTGGCTTCAGTCGCCAATTTGACGGCCAAGTCAAAGTCACCTGACGCTGCGGCCTCTTCAGCATCTCTTAATAATATTTCAGAGGTACTCCACAACTGCACCTTGCTTTCGGCATCGCTAAGTGTTGCCCGGGCTTTCGTCAGCGCTGCCTGGTATTCGGCAGCATCCGCTGCCAGGACAGGACCGGAAAGCATCAAAACTGCTAACGAGACAGACGCCAGAACTGGAATTAAATGTTTCATTCGTGTTTCCCTTCAGCGGCGCGAAGCCGGCCCGTTCATTTCCATGCCATTGCTCATGTACGACAGGAAATATTCGAGTTCCCGGTATACCTGGCTCTGAGGCTCATAGGGCTTGGCGCGGACCTGTGAATTGCATTCCCTGAAACGTTTATGCAGTGTACCGATTTCGCCCCACTTGGAACGATAAACCGGCCAGTGTGTAGCCTGTCCGAGCATACCGCTCAAACGATCAGCACGAAGCTGTAATCCAGCCGATTGCATGTGACAGTTTTCACAGGCGAACTCCAACTGGCCGCGGCGCGTATAGTAATATTCCTTGCCGGACTCATAGGCAGAAAGTGCCCTTGGATCGTCCGGTATAACAACACTCATTTTATTACCGCGAGAGGTAAAAGCCATGTAAGCCGAAATGGCTGCCAGTTCACCTGTCAGCCAGGGCAACGGTTCTTCCCCATTGTCTGTCCTGCACTGGTTGATGGCGAATTCCAGCGTAATGATCTCACCGGAATCCTTATCGAAACGGGGATAATTCTGCTTGATACCAATACCACCATTCTCGAAACAATCGGCGTAGCTTTTGCCGTTGGCAAACGGCTCATTGAAAGCTTCCTCACCCTCTTCAGTAGCAATCTCATAGGGAGGGAAGTCTTCCATTTCCAGCCACTGCTCACGGGCGCCTTCATCGAAGGCGTAGAGGCCATTGATCATCTCATTCAGGTCCATATCCGGAAAACGCTGGGCAAAAAACTCCCTCAATGCGAGCCTGTCATCTTCAGGTGTCGCATAAACGTTTACCGTCACAACGAACAGAAAACATGCAATTAAAAACTTTTTCACAGATTTCTCTCCGTAATTCCTAAATGTTGCAGAGTGCTACTCGGCATAGTTATTTGAATGTAACTTCAGATACAGACGTATCGCCGGTATTATCCCGCCAGCTGATCTCCAGTTTGTCACCGGACTTGGCACCTTTGAATTTGAACGCCATGTAAGGGTTTTTCGATACGCCCGTGCCCCAAAAGGCGGTATTCACCACGTTTCCATTGTGCTTGCAGACAACTTCTTCGATATAGAGTTTTGGCACCACTTCGCCGGTATCAGCATCAACCCTGGCACCTGATTCCATCGGGTGCGGCATCAATGCCTTCACTTCGGCAACATCACCCTTGATTTTTGCCTTGATTTTGATTGGTTTACCCATAATAAAATTCCTTTGCTATTAACGTCCGGCTATGATCAGCCGCCGCAACCGCCAATGGTCACTTTGACTTCTTTGCTTGCGGAATACAGTTTTCCACCCGCCTTGACGACCGTTTGCACCTTTGAGCTTTCACCCATCTTGATCCTGACCGAAATTTCCGGAACGGACTGTGGTGACAATTCAAACATCGCGACCAACGGGGTCGGATTGTTTTCTACAATCACGCTGATGGATTCAACATCAGTCAGATCGGTGCTGACGGTTACCGGCACCACCGCACCGTTTTCCGCTATATCCGGTACCTTTAATGTGATCTGGTCACTTTCAGTAATTGGCCCCTCAAACAGGTCGCCAACGACACTGGCAGTGTTATCTGCATCAAATGCCGCATCCGGCCTTGATGCTAACAGCCAACGTGGAACTGCCATTACGGCGGCAGCGGTAAACAAGCTCCTGATCAGAGCCCTGCGTTGTAGTTTCATCGAATCACTCCCATAAAAAAATCTCTCATAATGATTGAATATAATCTGTGACCAGGTCGATCTCTTCCTCGGTCAATATCCTGTTACGGCCAAATGGCGGCATCCTGGTATCAGGATTCTTGATCGCTGCATCCCAGATCTGCGCGCGTAAGACATCACGGTCGGGAAAGCGCGTTTTCATGGCAATCAGCGGCGGTCCATAATTGCCGGTCAGTTCACCACCTTCAACATAGTGGCAGGCCAGGCAATTGCCCTTGAAACGGCTGAAGGCAAGCGCCTCACCCTGCTCCAGGCTGCTCATTGATTCAGTATCTTCGGCAGCAAAGGCGGGGCTGAATAACATGGCACCGGTCAAACTGAGTTTGGCCATCAGTAAAACTTTCTTTTTTAACATAGGTTTTTTCTAGTCCTTCGTGGCCTGTTCGATCAGGTAATCCACCGCCGATGCAACTTCCTCATCACTTAACTGCGTTTGTCCGCCCTTTGGCGGCATGACACCGATTCCATTGATGGAATTACTCACCATCTTTTCACGGCCCTGTGCAATTCGGGCTGACCAGGCGGCGGCATCCCCGGTCATCGGTGAACCGGCAACTCCGGCAGCATGACACATCAGGCAGGCTTGCTGATAGACCTTCTCACCACCTTCCGGGGCCACTTCAACCACCGCTACACTCTCCTCTTCCTGCAATGTAGCAATGGACGGCTCGGAGGTGATTTTAACACTCGCCGGATCTTTGCAGTTTTTCATACAGCCCGTGTTGCTGGTATCCGGCCGGTCATCAAAAAAGAAACCGTCCTGGTTTGGCATCTCAATGGAAGCCAGGTTATCCGCAGTCAATACAAAATCATCTTCGACCAGGTCATTCAAATACAGCACGTAGGCCGTTATTGCATAGACTTCTTCATCCGTCATTGACTGGGGCTGGGCAAAAGGCATTGCCCGGTGGATGTAATCCCATAATGTACTCGCATACGGCCAATAGCTGCCGACCGTTTTTTCCGGTCTTTCTTCGGTTAAAGTGCCTTCACCACCCGATAAAACGGGATAGCGGCCAACACCTTCACCAAATGAACCATGACAGGAGGCGCATTTCTCCTCGTACATCATTTCGCCATCTTCAACCGAGCCGCTACCCGGTGGAAGACCTTTGCCATCGGGCCTGATATCGATGTCCCAGCCTGCGATCTCGCTGGCGGTTGCAGGGGTACCAATACCATACTGACCATCTTTGGCCGAAGCCGGTAAGGCTGTCATCATCACGCTCAAAAAGAAAACGACGTAAACCATTTTAGCTAATCTGGACATTGGTCACCGTCCCATCTGCATGTAAACGCCAGGTGTGAATGGCATTCTTGTGATAAATCGAACTGTTACCACGTGCCTCCCGCAACTGCGTAAAAGTAGGTTGAACATAACCGGTTTCATCCGTTGACCGGCTTTGGATCAGGGCGGGTGAACCGTCCCAGGTAAAATCGAGACTGAAACGGGTCAGCGCTTTGGGTAACACCAGGCCCTTGAGGCGTGCCTGTTTCCAGTTCACACCACCGTCGAAAGAAACATCAACACGTTTGATCTTGCCGCTTCCGGACCAGGCCAGGCCTTCCAGTTCGTAGCGGCCTTTTTGCTTCAGCGGTTTTTCAGGACACGGGAACGTCACCACTGAATTACCTTCCTGCACATAGCTGAATTTCCTGGCACGGCCGTCAGCCAGTAAATCCGTGTACTTGGATGTTTCTTCGCGGTGATACCAGGGTTTGTCACCAATCTCCAGGCGACGTAACCATTTCACACTGGTATTGCCTTCCCAGCCAGGGTTGAAAATGCGTACCGGGTAGCCTTGTTCCGGTCTTAGCGGTTCGCCATTCTGGGCGTAAACGATCAGGGTATCGTCCAGTGCCTTATCCATCGGGATGCTTCGACTCATATGTGAACCATCCGATCCTTCGGCCAGCACCCACTTCGCTTCGGGTTTAACCCCTACTTCCTCCAGCAAGGTACTCAGCAGAACACCGGTCCACTCACAACAACTGATCATTCCGTGTGTAAACTGCAGGGCATCCATTTGCGCAGCACGCCACTCCATACCACCGTTGGCCGGACACTCCAGAAAATTGATGGCCGTGGTGCTCGGGAACCGCCGCAGATCGTCTATCGTGAAAACAAGTGGCCTGTCCACCATTCCGTGGATCATCAGGCGATACTCATCCGGATTGATCGTTGGCACGCCCGCGTGATAACGCTCAAAAACAAGTCCGCTCGGTGTAATGATGCCGTCAAGCTCTGCCAGGGGCGTGAAACTGATGGCAGCAATACGGTCTGCCGTCAACCAGGGCACGGTCCGGCGCACAATATCACTTTCAAAGGGTGAAGGCTGACCATACGGATTGGTGATAACACCTGCACCCAGGGACTTGCTCCATTCAGGCAGGTTCGGGGGTAAATTATTTTCCGCTGCATTTAATGTGGATGCAAACTGCACGCCTGCCAGGGCGCCACCGGCGACCACCAGACCTTTTTTCAGAAAATCACGACGCTGGGCCGGATCAACTTTACTTGCTTCCTGCGAAACCTTTCTCAAGACGGCAGGACCGCTACC
>JASJFX010000062.1:0-31330 GCA_033791845.1 Lysobacterales bacterium
AGAAACAGTGTCACAACGGCCACCAGCAGAATAGCTATGAATAACAGAAGTCGCACACGCATCAGAATCTCCCGGACCGACTCTATTCTAAAAGCTACCATTCCGGTGAGCCAGTGACTAAAGTATGGACTGAGGGGCTAAAGGAGCTATCACTCATCATGGATCAAGAGGAAAAAGACGCCGGCACGATCTCTACCCTGATGATCAGAATGACGGAAACCCGCCTGCCAAGGGCGCATCGTTTGCTGGAAAAGGTCAATGATGGCAGTACACTCAGCGATAGTGACATCCGCTTCCTGAAAAAGGTGTTTAACGACAGCAGGACTAATCAGTCACTGTTCAAACGTAACCCCGAGTTTAGCGAACTCATGTCCCGTTTCATTGACTTGTACTCTGAAATCGTCACAAAGGCTTTCGATAACGAGAAGTCCGGGTAGTTCTTAAGCCGGTCACCCGGTCCTACCCCGGCATTACCAGGGCGCTCTCAATCCTTATGCCATGAGCGGCTGTGTTCACGCACACTTTCCGTCAGAACCGTCATGTGGTGAGGATCGACTTCGGGTGTTATGCCATGTCCAAGGTTAAATACATGACCATTGCCCTTTCCGAAACTGGCCAGGGTTTCTTTAACCCGGGATTCAATAATCTCAGGATTTGTCAGCATAATGGCCGGATCAAGATTACCCTGCAGGGACACGCGCTCACCCACCCTGGCCCTGGCCTCAGCAAGCGTTATCGTCCAGTCCACACCCAGTCCATCGCAACCGGTATCGGCCAAAGCTTCCAGATGCGAATTGCAGCCTTTGCAGAACAACACCACCGGAATGGTTTTGCCATCGTAGGAACGGTGCAGGCCGTTGACGATTTTTTCCAGGTATCGCAGAGAAAATGACCTGAACATGTCAGGTGACAGCGCACCACCCCAGGTATCAAAAATTTGTACGGCCTGTGCACCGCTTTCAATTTGCGCATTGAGATACTCAATGACGGCATCCGCCAGTTTATCGAGTAACAGGTGGGCTGTTTGCGGGTCACCGTAAATCATGCGCTTGATTTTTGCGAAGGCTTTGCTGGATCCGCCTTCAACCATGTAGGTGGCCAGTGTCCATGGACTGCCACTGAAGCCTATCAGGGGTACATCACCGTCCAGGTTTTTGCGAATCAAAGACACGGCATCCATGACATAGGACAGCGATGTCGACGGATCAGGCCATTTTAGCTGCTCGACATCCGCTGTAGACTGGACAGTTTTTTCAAATTTGGGGCCTTCGCCTTCGACAAAATAAAGCCCGAGACCCATCGCATCGGGAATCGTGAGGATGTCTGAAAACAAAATTGCAGCATCAAGCGGAAATCTTCGCAACGGTTGCAGTGTGACCTCACAGGCAAGTTCCGGGTTGGTACACAGGTTCATAAAGCTACCCGCCTCTGCACGCAGTTGCCGGTATTCCGGCAGGTAACGGCCGGCCTGCCGCATCACCCATATGGGTGTTCTATCGGTGGGTTGACGGAGTAATGCCCTGATGTACAGATCGTTCTTTAAAGGTGAATTCATGGGTTGCTCAGTGATTTCCTGCTTGGGTTCCTGGTTGACTGGCTTTGATTGCCGCGGCAATCTGCGATGCGTCGGAGCTGCTGTCGATTATTCCGTGGCCGGCTGATTTTACCAGTATCAGCCTGGTTGAACCGGCAATAACTTTCTTGTCCAGCTTCATGGTATCGATAATGTCATCCGCTTCGATGTTTGCCGGCAACTCCAGGGGTAAGTTGAACGACTGGAGTAATGTGCCGATACGTTCACTGAATCCGGCTTCGCATAAGCCCCTGATCTCGCTGAGCCTGCTTGCCACCATCATACCGATGGCAACCGCTTCGCCATGCAAATATGACCGGTAGTGGGTCAGGGTTTCCAGCGCATGGCCAAAACTGTGTCCGAAGTTGAGTAGCGCACGAACACCTGCCTCGCGCTCATCTTCTGCCACGACTTCGGCCTTGTTGGCGATGCTGCGACTGATCATGCCGGTGAGTGCCGCGGGTTCCTGGGCCATGATTGCCGGGCCGTTGTCTTCCAGCCAGGTCAGAAATTCTTCATCTCTGACGGCTGCTATTTTGACCACTTCTGCCAGACCGGCTGAAAACTCACGTGCAGGGAGTGTTTCCAGTGTGTTGATATCAATCATTACTGCGACAGGCTGGTGAAAGGCGCCGACCAGGTTTTTCCCCCGTGGATGATTGAAACCGGTCTTGCCACCCACCGAGGCATCTACCTGTGCCAGTAGACTGGTGGGTATCTGGATAAAATTGATTCCCCGCATGTAGCTTGCTGCGGCAAAACCACCCAAATCACCGACGACCCCGCCACCCAGGGTGATTAAGGTCGTATCCCTGGTGCCGCGTATTTCGATCAGTTTGTCGATGATCTGCGACCAGTGTTCCGATGTTTTATAGCTTTCACCATCCGGCAGAGCCAGGCTATGGACGTTCACGTCCGCCAATGAAGCCACCAGGCTGTCAAGGTACAGGGGTGCAACGGTTTCATTGGTGATTATGAGTACCGTGCTACCGCTTGGTATAGTGAAAACGGAATGTACGTCACCGAGCAGACCGGAGCCGATGGTGACCATGTAGCTGCGCTCTGCCAGGTCTATATTAACTGTCTGCATGTGAGTGCTCCTGCTTTAATGTATCCAGATGTTCCACGATCGCGGACGAAAGCGCTTTAGCAGTTGCGTACATGCTTGAGTTTCGGGTGCTGAATACCAGGTCAGCCGTGGCATCATAGAGTGGATTACGTACACTGGCGAGGTCCACCAACCGTTGCGTCCTGTCCTCGGCTTGCAACAAGGGCCGGCTTTTGTCCTTGCTCAGTCTCTTGAGCTGATTTTCTACACTGGTTTGAAGGTATACAACCAAACCCTGCGAACGCAGCAGGCGGCGGTTTTCTTCGCTGCAGACGGTGCCACCACCGGTTGCAATCAATACGCCGGTTTTTGCAGTCAGCTGTTTCAGAAGCTGACTTTCTCTTAATCGGAATCCCGCCTCGCCCTCAAGGTCAAATATCAGGTTGACGCTGGCTCCCGTCAATCGCTCAAGTTCATGGTCGCAATCGTAAAACTCCAGGCCGAACACTTTCGCCAGTTGCCTGCCAATCGTGGTTTTACCTGAACCCATCGGTCCAATCAGAAAAATATTCTGCTTGAGCATTTTCATCCGTTGTTGCCTGATATCACAAACGGCGTGCAAGCCCGATTGGCTTTGGGTACCATTGCTGCGTTCTGGTTCACAGGTATGGCGACAGATTTAATGCTTAGATTTTTTATCATATTCTCGGTTTTGCTGATCGGTCTTTTTACGCTTGAGCTTTTTCAATCAGCGGAAAAATACATCATCCTACCCTTTACATCAACGGTTGCGGATATCAGTGTCTGGATTGTCCAGGCATTTGATGAAAATGTCGTGGCTACAGGAAACGTGATTCGTGACAAGGTTTCAGGGTTTGGTGTACGTATTGAGCGAGGCTGCAACGGTCTTGAGGCTGTCATCATTTTATTCTCCGCCATTTTTGCATTTCCTGCACCGTTTAAAAATAAGCTGATAGGCTTCGCTGCGGGGTTCATTGCCATCCAGGCGCTTAACCTGGTCAGAATCATTAGCCTTTTTTATCTTGGCCAATGGAATTACACCGCGTTTGAATGGTTTCACCTGTATTTGTGGCAGGCCTTGATTATTCTCGATGCCCTGGTGGTCTGGCTGATATGGTTGCGAACCCTGCCAGGTTCGCGTGCACATCGGGGCGACCCGGAGCCGGAACCGTTGTAATGCGGGTTCTTATTGCCGGTTGCGGCGATGTAGGAAGCGTTCTGGCCACCTCCTTACTGCAGGATGGCCATCGTGTTTATGGCTTGAAGCGTGATATTTCCACCCTGCCCGATGGCGTACAAGCTGTCGGCGCAGACCTTTTAAACCCCGCGACCCTGGCAGATTTGCCGGCAGATATTGATAGCCTGGTGTTTATGCCAACGCCGGCACGTCGTGATCAGGCGGCTTATGAAGATATCTTTATACGGGGGTGGAAGAATCTCATGGCAGCCCTGAAAAAGGCCCCGGCCAGAACACTGCTGGTTTCGAGCACCGCGGTATATGGTGAGGCCAATGGCGCTTGGGTCAATGAGGAAACAAGACCCGACCCCACTGGTTTTAACGGCAGGGTGCTACTGAAAATGGAGCAACTTGCAAGCCACTGTACAGAAAACCTTGTCGTTGTCAGGATTTCAGGTATCTACGGGCCCGGTCGAGAGAGGTTGATCAGGCTGGCTGCCTCTGATGGATTGGAAGTTCAGCAAACCCCGCCATATTTTACCAATCGTATACACCGTGATGATGCAGCAGCGGTGCTGAAGCACCTGTTAGCAATTGAAAAGCCGGAAGCCTTGTACCTGGCGACCGATGATCAACCGGCACCGAGATACGAAGTCGTTGAGTGGTTGGCAAAAATACAGGGCAATGCATCACCGACAGGCCTTTTTGATAAAAATGCAAGTCAAGGCAAACGCGTGAGCAACCGCAGATTGCGTGATAGCGGGTTCAAATTATCGTATCCGGATTACCAGGCGGGTTATGCTGCCGTCATGTCGTAGTGCTGCCTCTCAGTTTTGCACAGCGTTTCTTAATCAGCATGGGCGCCGAGGTCGCACAGTGCCTTTCTTCAGGACTCGCCACAAGCACACCCTGTGGGCTCCAGCGCACCCCCGTCAACGCGAAGCCGGGAACGGTTACGGCAATCTTGCCTAGGTCTTGATCTTATTGGGACAGTTGTGGCCAAACCCCTTTATTCGGTATAGAACTGTTGCCTGAATTCCACCTTGAAAGGTTTGCTTTGACCCTCGGGTGTGACCATTACGGTGAAATCAAAGGTTTCCATATTTCTGACTGATAATTCACCGATGTAATAGATTGCCTCATTGTTTTCATTGATCTCCCTCATCTCTACCACGCGGGTTTGACCTGTCAGGTTACGACCGGAAGCAGTTACCGTGGCTCTTACGGCCGCCGGTGATTGATTTTCCATGCTTTTTAAAACCGTTATATTGATCAGGGCACGGCTGTCAGAGCGACGGATTCCGAACGCTTTGGCTGCCTCAGGAGAAATTAAACTGGAGTTCAGCGCGTTGTAATGAACCGTATAGTCGTCATACTGCTTTGACTGTTGCGCATTGACGGTCAATGACGACATAGCGGCGAGAAGAAACAGGGCTACTAACAGTTTTTTCATCTATCAAATCCTCCTTGAGGGTACCTGGTTTATATTCAATCAACTACAACGGCCAACTTCTCCGGGTTACCCCAGATTGCTGTCCTCTATCTACCATCCTAGCAGAAGCAAAAGGGCACGCAGTGCAATCAGGGCTATCAGCGGTGAGAGATCAACACCACCCATGGTCGGCAGCAGCCTTTTAATCGGTTTTAAAACCGGCTCGGTCAACTGGTGGATCAGGGGAATTAAAGGATGCCGGGATTGATTCGCAAACCAGCTGATAATAACCCTCGCAATTATCAGCACAAAGTAGGTCAGAAGAAGCGCGATCAGCAGTTTCCTGACCGCAAATACAAGTAGAAACTGGAATCCAAAATCTGTCTGGCTGAGCAGGCTGACAATCACAAGCTGCAACAGTTCCAGCAGCAGCATAACCAACACCGAAGCGGTGTCCAGCTTGCCGATCGATGGAATGAGACGCCGGGCGGGAACCAGTACAGGGTTGGTCACCTTGACCAGAAACTGGCTTAAGGGGTTGTAAAAATCGGCCCTGACCCACTGTAACAACAGCCGCAGCAAGATCGCTGTTACATAAAGGTCTGTGAGCGTGCTGACCAGGTAAATAAGGGCGCCAGACGTGTTCACGAATCCGCCTCGTCTTCTGCGAGTTCCTGACCACGCCGGGTGGCCGCTATGATGGCCGAATCGATCAGTTGTTCAAAGTGGCCGGCATGCAGCTGTTCCATCGCGGCCTGGGTGGTGCCGCCGGGGGTGGTTACCTGTTGACGGAGTTCAATGACATCTGCATCGCTTTGGACCGCCATGGCGCTGGCACCATGGGCGGTGTGCAACGCGAGTTTGGCTGCCACTTCTTCCGGCAAACCCAAGCGGCTTCCAGCATTGCGAAGGGATTCAATAAGGTAATAGAAATAAGCGGGTCCGCTGCCCGATAATGCGGTCACTACATCCAGCAGCTTTTCCTTGTCCAGCCATACGACTTCGCCGGCGGATTCCATTAGGTTTTGTGACAATTCACGTTGGGCGAGAGTGCAGTTTACACGTGCGTACATACCGGTAATGCCCAGGCCGATCAGTGCGGGTGTGTTAGGCATGGTACGGACAATCGGTGGATTGGAACTCAGATGTGCGGCTATATGGCTGGTGGGTATTCCAGCAACGATGGATATGATCAGTTGTTGATCGGTGACAAGATCCTGAATCTCATCGAGTACGTAGGGCAACACCTGTGGTTTGACCGCCAGGACGATCGCATCTATTCCCTTGATGGCATCAGCCGCGTGTTCATAGCAGGTCACCGGCCAGCGCTTTTGCAAATACTCCCTCGCTTCGGCATTAGGATCGGCGACCTGTACCTGGTCAACACTATGGCGTGATGCAAACAGGCTGCTGATCAATGCCGTGGCCATGTTGCCTCCGCCAATAAATCCGATTCTCATTTTTTATCCTCGTGAATAGCACTCATGTCTCTTTTTCCAAACAGGTCTGTTCCAATTCGAACCATGGTACTGCCTTCGGTAATGGCAATCTCAAGGTCGGACGACATGCCCATGGATAATGTGTCAATGTCATGACCTTTATCCCTGAGAGTTTCAAATAAGGCTTTTACCTTGCGAAAGCTCTCATGTTGCTCATTCAACTTGTCTGTCACCCTGGGAATCGCCATCAAACCTCTCAGCCGTATATTATGCAGACCGTGCGTAAGCGCAGCCAATTGCAAAATTTCTTCAGGTTTAGCCCCGGCCTTCTGTGGTTCCTGGTCGATATTAACCTGTAAGCAGATATTGAGCGGCTTCAGGGAGTCCGGTCGTTGTGATGATAAGCGGTTAAGGATTTTTTGCCTGTCGACACTTTGAACCCATTGAAAATTTTCTGCGATAGCGCGGGTCTTGTTGGATTGACAGGTGCCGATAAAGTGCCATTGCAAATCAAGATCAGCCAGTTCCTGTTGCTTTTGCAGTGCCTCCTGGAGTTGGTTTTCACCAAAAGAAAGCACTCCCAGCTTGTTTAAGGCAAGGATTTTTTCAGCCCCATGCCTTTTGCCAACCGCAAGCAAAATGACCTCACCAGGCCGTCTTCCGGCAGCGAGACAGGCCTTTTCGATTCTCTGGCGGACCAGTTTCAGTCTTTTTATTGTGTCATTCATGTTGCAGCACACGTATGCAGGGTCTATTGTTACAATAATTTCGAACAAACCATGGATTGGGTTTAAGTATTTTTCATTTAATGATTCATAATATATTGTAACGCGACCGGTGTCCGTGCAAGGAGGGTTTAATGGATATTGCTGAGCTGCTTGCCTTTGCTGTTAAAAACAAGGCTTCAGATCTTCACCTGTCATCTGCTCTACCACCCATGATCCGTGTGGATGGGGATTTGCGCAGGCTGAATTTGCCTGCTCTGGACAACCAACAGTTGACCGAGTTGCTGTACAGCACGATGAGTGATCATCAGCGACGCGACTTTGAGGCCAATCTCGAGGTGGATTTCTCATACGCGGTTCCGGGGCTTGCCCGTTTTCGTGTTAACTGTTTTCATCAGGATCGGGGTGTTGGTGGTGCGTTTCGTACCATTCCTGCTGCAGTCTTGACCCTCGAAGATCTTGGCGCTCCACCATCTTTCAAGGAGATCATCAATGTTCCTCGTGGCCTGGTGCTGGTAACCGGCCCGACCGGTTCAGGTAAGTCCACGACCCTGGCCGCGATGATTGATCATCTCAACACCTCCCAGGCCGGGCATATCCTGACCATTGAGGATCCGATCGAATTTGTGCACCAATCGAAGAAATGCCTGATCAATCAGCGTGAAATTCATCGTGATACACATGGCTTTAACCAGGCGCTTCGTTCGGCCCTGCGTGAGGATCCGGATATTATCCTGGTGGGTGAAATGCGGGATATTGAAACGATTCGACTGGCCCTGACCGCAGCAGAGACCGGTCACCTGGTTTTTGCAACGCTGCATACCAGTTCGGCCGCCAAGACCATCGACCGTATTATTGATGTGTTCCCGGCAGGTGAGAAATCGATGGTACGTTCGATGTTGTCGGAGTCCTTACGTGCGGTTATTGCGCAAACGCTGATGAAAAGAATCGGCGGAGGTCGTATTGCCGCCCACGAGATCATGTTAGCGACGCCTGCCATCCGTAACCTGATACGTGAGGACAAGGTAGCGCAAATGTATTCAGCTATTCAGACGGGCCAGAATGTCGGAATGCACACGCTTGACCAGTATCTCGAAGGCCTGGTAAGGCGAGGAATTGTTGCCCGTCAGGAGGCCGCCAGAAAAGCGGTGGACCGCAAACTGTTCATGTAGGGTGTCACACCGGCAAGTTCATTTGGGGATCTGATCAGAAATTTGATATTGGAGATGCAGAGATGAGTGTAATAGAAGGCTGGTTAAAGCAGGTTCACGAAGAAAAGGGATCTGACCTTTTTGTGACGGCGGACGCGCCACCTTGCATCAAGGTCAATGGCAAAATCCGGGCAATTTCAACCGAGGTACTGTTACCGGATGAGGTCAGCGAAATCGTTAAAAGCATCATGACAAAGAAACAAGTCCGGGAATTTGACGAAACGATGGAGTGTCAATTTGCCATTGCGCTTGGGGAGGATGTCCGCTTTCGCGTCAGTGCATTTTACCAGCAGGCACACGTCGGCATGGTATGCCGGCGTATTGAAACGGTCATCCCGACGTTTGAAGAACTTGGCCTGCCGGAGCTATTGACGGATCTGTCCATGGCCAAGCGTGGCATTATTCTGTTTGTAGGCGCCACCGGTTCCGGTAAATCGACTTCGTTAGCAGCCATGATTGGCTACCGAAACAAGAGACTGAGCGGGCATATCATTTCTGTGGAGGATCCGATTGAATACGTGCACTTTCACGGTAAAAGCCTGGTGACCCAGCGTGAGGTCGGAATTGATACAGACTCATTTGAGGTAGCCTTGCGCAACACGTTGCGACAGGCGCCTGATGTCATCATGATTGGCGAGGTCCGCACCCGGGAAACCATGGAATACGCCATTACATTTGCTGAAACCGGTCATCTGGTATTGTGTACATTGCATGCCAACAACGCCAACCAGGCACTCGATCGTATATTGCACTTCTTCCCAGAAGAGGCAAAAGAGCAGGTATTGCTAGATCTATCATTTAATATGAAATCAATTGTTGCGCAGCAGTTAGTTCCTTCCGCAGATCAGACCCGGCGATGGGCGGCGGTCGAAATTCTTCTGGCCACACCACTGGTGCAGGAAAGAATTCGTAATGGTGAAATCACCGAGTTGAAGAAGATCATGAAGGAATCCGCACACCATGGCATGATCACCTTCGATCAGTGTCTGTTCGATATGTACAAGGAAGGCAAAGTTACATACGACGAAGCCATCAGGCACGCCGATTCGGCCAATGAGGTTCGTCTGGCTGTGAAAATGTCAGAAGGTGGTGACGCTGATTCCCTTTCAGAAAGACTCAGGGATGTGGAGTTGTTGGATATTTAGCCAGTGCAGTGTATACCCTAAACCTTCGGATCAGCTTGTGTACTCGCCCTACGGGTGGCTACCAGAATGCCCATCACTGCGTTATACTCGCTTGACGTAGAACCACTATGCCTGCGCGAGCATGCCTTGTGCTGAACATTCTGGTGACCACTGAACCGAAGGTTTAGGGTATACACTGCACTTGGGTAATACTCAGGTGCTTTAACGGAAAATTCTACTTTGGTTAACCAATTTTTAACGACCACAGGCATACACTTGTCCCTCACTTGATGCCACAGGTAAAAACTTGTACGTATTTGAGTGCAGCTACTCCTGCTGTGAACACGTTAACGGGGCGTTTCGGGCCCAGGTATGGTGGTAAAGTCACCAGCCTGGGCCTTTTCTATTTTTGATCAACCAAGTATAGGTACTCAATGTGCGCATTTTGATTATTGAAGATAACCCGGATATTGCCGCCAATATCGGTGATTACCTGGATGAAATAGGACATACTGTGGATTTCGCCGGAGATGGTATAACCGGTCTTCATCTGGCCATTGTCAATGATTTTGATGCCATCGTTCTGGATCTTGCTCTGCCGGGAATGGACGGGCTGGAAGTCTGTCGAAAGTTGCGTCAGGAAGCGGGCAAAAACACACCGGTCCTAATGTTGACAGCCAGGGATCGCCTTGAAGACAAACTGGCCGGTTTTGAGACCGGGGCAGACGACTACCTGGTCAAGCCTTTTGAATTGCAGGAGGTTGAAGCCAGGCTGACAGTCCTGACTACCAGGGGGCTGCGGCGGGCAAGTAAGGAAATCCAGATCGGTGACCTGATGTTTAATGTTGATACCCTGATTGTTAGCCGGGGCGAACAGGAGATAGACCTTAATCCGATTGGTCTGAAATTGTTGCGCTGCCTGATGGACGCATCACCTAACGTGGTAACCCGTGCAGAGCTGGAAAAAGAAGTGTGGGGTGAAGAGATGCCTGATAGCGATAGCCTGAGGGTACACATACATTCCTTGCGCTCAGCTATAGACAAACCTTTTGGAACAAAAATGATTCAGACCCGTCACGGTATCGGTTACCGTTTATTGGAGTCAGATGCTATATAGACGCAGGCTTCGCAGCCGCATCATATTTTCCTTTTTACTGTTTGGCACACTGCTTAGCAGCCTGTTTGCAATCAGCACACTTTTTTTGCAAAGCAATCTTGAAGATGAACTCATTGGTTCGACGCTTAAACAGGAACTGGACGACTACCTGGTTCAATTGCGTAAAGACCCGACGCTTGTAGAGCCGTTTCATACCCGCATACAGGGGTTCATAACCCGGCCGGGCGACCCAAATCACAGTGTCACAGCGCAAATCAGAAAGCTTGAGAGCGGTGTACACGAAGTCGAAACAGCGGAAGGATACTTCAAAGCTGCGGTGCGAAAAGATGATGATTTATGGGCATTCCTGATCTATGACATCACTGAAAACCAGCGATTAACCAATCGGCTTATCGTGTCGCTGGTGGTGGCAGTGCTGGTATTTTCGTTGTTGTCGCTTGCACTGGGCCTTTGGTCTTCCAGCACGGTAATGAAACCCGTGAGCGACCTGGCAGAACGGCTGGGTCAATTGGGTGAGGAGACACCGTCGCCGGGACTGGCCAGTTGGTTTCCGGATGATGAAGTCGGGCAGTTGGCCGCCGCGCTGGATGCCTATGCGGCACGTGTGCATCATTTGGTGGAGCGCGACCGCGAATTCAACGCCGATGTCAGTCATGAACTGAGGACGCCGTTGGCGGTCATTACCGGCGCGACTGAATTGTTATTGGCGCAAAAAGATTTGCCGGAAAAAACCAAGGCCCGGATTTTTCGTATAGCGAGAGCGGCCAGGCAATCGACGGACATTACCACTGCCTTGCTTCACCTTGTACGCGCTGAACAGGGAGTTAACCAGGACAGTGATGCTCACGATGTCGGCAAGATCGTTGAAAAACTGATCCATCTTCATGAACCCCTGCTGGATACAAAATCGCTCGAGTTAAAAATAATAAGAGAAGACAATGTCAGTGTAATCGCCCCGGAGTCAGTCATTGCAGTTACCGTTGGCAACCTGATCAGCAACTCTATCCGCTATACACCGTCCGGTGAAGTTGTATGCACCATTGGTAGTGGACGAATCCTGGTGGAAGATACCGGGCCGGGTATTCCGGAGTCAGAACTGTCACTGGTTATGAACAGGCACTATCGCGGAGAAGGTGTTTTAGGTAAGGGATCGGGGCTGGGACTGGCCATTGTTCAGCGCCTGTGTGAGCTATACGGCTGGTCCATTCACTTTGAGAACCGTGAAACCGGCGGTTTACGCGCTGAATTAAAGTTTTTTGGTTAGCCCGCATATTTCACCAGTCGGTAGCGGGCCCCTCTATAAGCAAATGATTTGTATGAATTAAAAGACATTATTTCAAATAAATTCCATGGTACACTTTGTGCCCGGCCCGATACCTATCCCGGCTCTGGCTTGTTCATATACCACTGGGCTTGGTCTTCCTTCAGTCCATAGCTACGGCTATGGCCTTCAGTCCAGCCCGGCGCCCAGTGGCATCTGTCCGGCGCCATATTCCGGGAGAAGGTGAGACCGCCAAGCGGTCGAGAGGCTGGCCTGGGCCATACTGGTGAAATATGCGGGCTAAACCTGAGGAATCTATAAGTGGTTTTTCATGCAGGTGAGGGGACTAGGCCATGGCCATAATTTCGTGTCCGGATTGTAATAAAAATATCTCCAGTCACACGATGTTGTGTCCTTATTGCGGGTTTCAGCGGGGTGAGGTTGCCGAGGAACAGTTGAAGGAGTTCCGCCGCCGTAAATTTAGAGACCGTATATATCACTTGAAGATGGCCAGTTACGCGGCGTTGACACTGCTGATCGCAGCATTTGGCTGGTACCTGGTGGATACGTCCGAATTTCAGCATATGCCAACATCCGTCGGCCCATTCATTTTGTTTTTCGCCGGGTCGGTTTGCTATCTGGTCATTCGCTTATATCTGTACAAATTTAAAAAAGCTTTGAGCAAACTCAGATATTGAAGCCGGGTCCTACTGAATCCGTTTTACAGAAACCTTTGAGTTGTAACCCACCACCGATAAACTCCAACTGTTCATAAAGCCTTTCGTCACTGTAACTTCCGGGTTGTCTCTCGGCGGCATATAAAAGGTATCTTGTTCGGACATTTGCCAGATCATGCCGTTGGCCAGCTTGAACAGCTCGCCCTCTTCTTTCCATCCTTTGAATGTTCCAACGATAGTGCTGTTGATCACGTTATCTTCCTTGTTACCTTTTGGCTGACCTTCAAAGCCACGCATGTCTTTTGTTGCTTCAGTCCCGGCTGCGGCACCGGCAACCGCAGCGCCGGCGGCCGGACGTGCTGAGGCGTTCTCCAGCGTAGCTACCGAATGACGTCTCAGCCAGTCATTAAGAGCGGCAAGCTCGGCGTCAGTCAGCTTTCCAAGCCCGGTTTCTTTGAACTCTTTACCGGACATACGCTCTTCAACCGTTGAAAACTCATCAGCAGCCTGCGCCGCGAAATGTATTGATATGGCGAGGATAAAAAACAACAGTTTTTTCATTTAACGATCTCTGTAAATTGGATGCACGTTTGAATAATGGCGCAAGTCTACCATGTATCGGTTTGCTGAAAAATGCGGGTTGAATAAAGGGTATAAATCAGAGGTCTTGCTGATACCTGACATAGGGAATGCGACCGTATACGGCTTCGAATGGATCCTGCAAACCGGTATCTGTTTTACCATTATCTCCGCTACCGGCGCCCAGCACATTGCTGGTTCCGACGCTGAGGTTGGCATTCCAGGGCGCGCGCCATGTGAATTGGACATCAAAGGTGGTTGATCTATCAAGCTCCTGTTGATTTAAAAACTGAACCTGTTCGCGATAATAGCCCTGCAGACCACCGCTGAAGTTGCCTTTACTCCAGTCAAGGTTTACTTTTGCGCTATCAAAAGGATTGGAAATAGCCCAATTCTGAAGGCTTGGGGCGAAAGCCGAACTCGTTTCATAGGTGGCATCCAGAACGCGTGTTAACTGGAGTCCCAGACGTACATCACCTGCGCTATCCGTGGCAAAGCCAACCTGAAATTCGATATCAAGACCGGAAGTCTGGCCACTCATATAGTTGAGCGGCAGTCCGGCGTTCATACCCGGCATAATCGGGTTTTCGCTTTCTGAGGTCAGCATTCCTGAGCCTAACGATGCGCCGTTCCCCGGCATCGTGTAATTGACGACACCCTGCTGGCCGAAGTTGGCTTCCCGACGGAACATGCTGACAGCCGCGTTAAAGTTTTCTTTGCCGTAACGCAGGCCAAGGGCAACCTGGTCCTGCTTTAATACATTGGTCTGGTTGATAAAATAACAGTCAGAGGCACGGAAGGAGCCCTGGTCAAGGACGCCATTCTGGCAGTGAATGCTTCCCAGCGGCTGAAATGAGGACTGGCTTCTTCCCGCACCGAGGCTCGTTGTTATATCCAGATTGTCATTCAGTTGCAGGCTGAGCGAACTATCCAGAAAAACAGACCCGACACCGAAAGATGACACCTGCTGGTTATTGATGTTTAACGTCAATGGTTTTGACAACTGTAATTCAAGCTTGCGCGACTCCGAACCGCCAAGGTCAAACGCAAGATTGCCCGGCGTATGTTCCTTTTGTAACGGCAATAACATCAGCGTCTGGTCCGGATTCTCATTCTGGTTATAACTGAACAAGGGAGTAGCAGCTTGAGTTGTACTATCCGCGACCGCTAACAAAGGTGACAGACATGCGAAACCGACAGCCATAACGCTGGCGAAATTTCTGACTGTGCTCCTCCGTTGCTGTTTCACTCTGGTTCTTACCTATACCGTTCTCTCGGGTAACTTGTCTATAGAGTCCCCACCGGTGAAAAAGTTCTATACAAAGCATAGCAAATCTATCAACTTTTTGCTCAAATAGATTGACCGTACTGCCTGATATAATCAACTTTTCACCGATTTGGAGATACACGCATGGTAAGTTTGACGACACCGGTATGTGATTTTGGAAAGAAGGCAATCGATTTCACACTTCCAGGTGTGGATCAGCAGTTGTGGACTCTGAAAAAATGTGCCGGGAAACGCGGTTTGCTGATCTTTTTCATCAGTAATCACTGCCCTTATGTAAAAGCGATAACAAAAAAGCTGGTACGTGACACCAGCGATCTGATGGAACTGGGTGTCAACAGCGTTGCCATCATGCCCAACGATACGGTGGCTTATCCCGAAGATTCTTTTGAAAACATGCTGCGGATTTCAAATGAGTTTAACTTTTCTTTTCCTTACCTGCTTGATGAAACCCAGGAAGTTGCAAGGGCTTATGACGCGATTTGCACACCTGATTTTTTCGGTTACAACGCAGATTTGGAGCTCCAGTACCGTGGTCGTCTGGATGCAGCCGGGCCGAAATCCGATGACGACAGCCAGACCCGGGAATTGTTTGAGGCCATGAAACAGGTTGCTGAAACCGGCCGGGGTCCGCAAAACCAGGTACCTTCGATGGGGTGCTCAATTAAATGGCGTTAACTATCTGACAGTCCCTCCTGGTTGATTGTGATTTGGCAGGATGATGCTATAGTCGCTGCTGCGTTTAAAAGCAGCCACGTGCCTGTCGTGTTAAATCCGGCGGGCTCCTGGGGTAGGCTAAAATAATATTGCATGATGGAGAAAGGTTGATGAGTTCCGTATTGTTGGTAGGGGTTGACGGCAGCGTGTGTGGGGA
This sequence comes from Lysobacterales bacterium, assembly GCA_033791845.1. Taxonomy (GTDB): domain Bacteria; phylum Pseudomonadota; class Gammaproteobacteria; order Xanthomonadales; family SZUA-36; genus SZUA-36. Next base: position 15,544 of record JASJFX010000062.1, read on the forward strand.
AAGGGCGGTTGAATTTGCGGCCATCCGGGCCAAAAATTCCGGTGCAAAACTGTACATCACCTATATTATTGAGTGGTCTCAATTTACCTTTTCAACAGCAATGGAAAACGCCGAACGTCATCAGCGGCGTGAGGAAGAAATCCAAAGGGCCCATTCCGAAATTGTTGACCCCATCGTCGAGCGGTTGAGAGCCGAGGGCCTGGATGTTGAAGGGCTCGTTCGTCACGGACATGTTGCAGATACCCTGAATTCGCTCGCCAAGTCCAAAGGGGTCGTCAATATCATTCTTGGACGACAGGGTACATCAAAGCTCAAGTCACATGTTTTTGGTTCCGTGGGCAGTCGACTGGTACAAAGTGCTGAATGTGCTGTGACGGTAGTACCTTGATCCACCCATTCAACCGGAGATCGTTAATGTCAAAATTAAGAGTGGGAATAACCACCCTCGTTAGCCTGTTCGCGAGCTTTTCTGTCTTTGCTGAAACCGGGATCGATGAAAAAATTAACATAGCAATCAAGCCATTCGCAGATGCCGTTGCGGGATTTGTTTTTTCCTCATTTCCCGTTGCCGGTGTACCCATACCTTTTGTACTGGTCTGGTTGATTGTGGCAGCAACAATTTTTACGTTTTACTTCAAATTTATTAATCTGCGGGCCTTCAAACACGGGTTTGAACTGGTGCGGGGTGATTATTATGACCCTGAAGCTGCAGGTGAAGTAACCCACTTCCAGGCGCTCGCCACGGCCCTGTCCGGTACCGTTGGGTTGGGTAATATCGCCGGTGTCGCTGTAGCTGTTTCACTTGGCGGACCGGGTGCAACATTCTGGATGATACTGGCCGGTTTCCTTGGAATGTCTTCCAAGTTCACTGAATGCACACTGGGTGTGAAATACCGAAACGAATTACCCGACGGTACAGTTTCAGGCGGTCCGATGTATTACCTGACCAAAGGCCTGGCTGAGAAGGGCGCCGGTTTTGCGAAGTTTGGCAAGGTGCTGGCAGTTATGTTTGCCATTTTTTGTGTTGGCGGCTCATTTGGCGGCGGCAACATGTTTCAGGCCAATCAAAGTTTTGCACAGCTGGTCAATGTAACCGGCGGCGATGCAAGCTGGCTGGCCGACAAAGGCTGGCTGTTTGGGTTGATCGTGGCAGCCCTGGTTGGCTTGGTGATCATGGGCGGCATCAAGGGTATCGCCAGGGTCACGTCAAAAATTGTACCGTTCATGGCAGTAATCTATGTCACTGCAGGTATGGCCATCATATTAATGAACTACTCTCTGGTTCCATCAGCCTTCGTTGCGATTTTTAACGGGGCGTTTACCGCTGAGGGGATTTCCGGCGGGGTAATCGGTGTTCTTTTCCAGGGTTTCAAGCGCGCGGCATTTTCTAACGAGGCTGGCGTCGGTTCTGCAGCCATCGCACACTCAGCGGTGCAGACCAATCGTCCGGTAACAGAAGGCTTTGTGGCGCTGTATGAACCGTTCGTTGATACCATTGTCGTGTGTACCATCACCGCACTGGTGATCATTATTACAGGGACCTGGGATCCATCTGTCGATCCGAGCGCAGGCGTTCAACTCACCTCTGACGCGTTTGAGTCCGCTTTCTCCTGGTTCCCGATCGTGCTTACCCTGGCCGTGGTCCTGTTCGCATTCTCTACCATGATCTCCTGGTCATATTATGGTTTGAAGTCATGGACGTTCCTGTTTGGTGAGAACAGGTTTACGGACGCAACCTACAAGCTTCTGTTCCTGTTTTTCGTCGTTGTTGGTTCATCCATGCAGTTGGGTGCGGTGATCGATTTCTCCGATGCCATGATCTTCGCCATGGCTTTTCCCAATCTGCTCGGGTGTTATTTCCTGCTGCCGGTGGTAAAAAAGGAATTGAACGAGTATTGGGACGATTTGAAGTCCGGAAGACTGGTCAAGACGAGAGTATCCTGATCTCGGTCAATAAACTCTCAAAAAGAGCCTTCATTTGCGTGTAGGCTCTTGCTTAAGTAGGTGTTCATCAGCGAAAATTCTATATTGAATTCAATATTGGTCGGGGGGCCTAGAATGAACTCTCCGGCTGTTCCATAACCCAGGCTCAGGAAATCCCAATGTCCTCTCGAAGTGAACTCGCAAATGCCATCCGTGCTCTGTCCATGGATGCCGTACAACAGGCCAATTCAGGTCATCCCGGCGCACCCTTGGGTATGGCCGATATCGCCGAAGTCCTTTGGAACGATTTTTTAAAGCATAACCCTGCCAACCCCGGTTGGTCAGACCGTGACCGCTTTGTGCTATCCAATGGACATGCCTCCATGCTCTTGTACTCAGTATTGCACCTGAGTGGTTACGATCTGCCGATGTCCGAACTACGCAACTTCCGGCAAATGCATTCCAAAACTGCAGGACATCCCGAGTACCATGAAGCACCGGGTGTAGAGACCACAACGGGTCCTCTGGGCCAGGGTATTGCCAATGCTATTGGTATGGCGCTGGCAGAAAAAGTACTGGCCCGGCGCTTTAACCGGAGCGGTCACCAGGTCGTTGACCACAACACCTGGGTATTTCTTGGTGATGGTTGTTTAATGGAAGGGATTTCTCACGAAGCCTGTTCCCTGGCGGGAACCCTGAAGCTAGGCAAGCTGATTGCCTTCTGGGATGACAACGGTATCTCTATCGATGGTGAGGTCCAGGGTTGGTTCACCGATGACACCCCGGCACGCTTTGAAGCGTATGGCTGGCAGGTGATACGTGATGTCAATGGACATGATCCGGTTGAAATCAAACAGGCGACAGAAACTGCCCGTGCAGAAACAAACCGTCCCACCCTGATTTGCTGTAAGACAGTGATTGGTTTTGGTTCGCCAAATAAACAGGGTACCTCGTCCTCACATGGTTCGCCGCTGGGTGAAGAGGAAATAGTCGCGACCAGGAAAGCGCTGGGATGGAATTACCCGGCATTTGAAATCCCGGATCATGTTTATGCCGCCTGGGATGCAAAATCCCGTGGTTCGGAGGCCGAGCAGGCCTGGAATGAGTTATTTGCTTCCTACCGGGAAAGCTATCCAGACCTGGCGGCAGAATTTAGCCGCAGGATGAGTGGCGATCTGCCTGAAAACTGGCAGCAGGAGACCGATAACGCCATCGCGCAATTGCAGGAAGAAGGCGCGACGGTCGCAACACGAAAGGCTTCACAAATTGCGCTGGACGCATTCGGTCCGTTATTGCCCGAGCTAATTGGAGGTTCAGCCGATCTGGCCGGTTCAAACAATACGATCTGGAAGCAGAGTGTCAATGTCCTTGATGACACTGCCGATGGCAATTATGTTTATTTTGGTGTGCGCGAGTTTGGTATGGCCGCGATTTGCAACGGTTTGAGCCTGCATGGTGGTTTTATTCCTTACAATGCGACCTTCCTGGTCTTTTCAGACTACGCGCGTAACGCCGTTCGTATGTCAGCACTGATTCCGACACAAAACATTCATGTTTATACACATGATTCGATCGGTCTCGGCGAAGACGGCCCAACCCATCAACCGGTTGAGCACGTATCCAGCCTGCGTCTGATACCCAACCTCAGTGTCTGGCGACCCTGTGATACAGTGGAATCTGCGGTTGCATGGAAATGTGCGATTGAAGAGAGCGCCGGTCCCAGTGCTTTGATTTTCACACGTCAGAACCTGCCCCACCAGCAACGTGATGATGAACAGGTTGCGGCTATCGGTCGCGGTGGTTATGTGCTGCGTGAAGCTGCAGGTAAATGTGATGCAATTATCATCGCAACCGGCTCCGAAGTCGGGCTGGCGATGGCTGCAGCAGAAGAACTGGTCGGGCAGGAAATCAACGTACGGGTTGTTTCCATGCCCAACCCCGGACGATTCCTGGCACAGGAGCGGGTCTACCGCGAATCTGTCCTGCCCTCCGACTGCAAGTCAAGGGTGGCAGTTGAGGCCGGAGTTGGACATTATTGGTATCCCTTTGTTGGTGATCATGGCCGTATTATCGGAATTGACCGTTTCGGCGCATCCGCACCAGCATCCGAATTATTCGAGTTTTTTGGTTTGACAGTAACTAACGTCAGCAAAACAGTAAAAGAACTGTTGGAAACTGACTAAACAACAATCAGGAGTATTTAGAAATGACAGTAAAAGTTGCAATTAACGGCTATGGACGTATCGGCCGCAATATCATGCGTGCCCTATATGAACTGGACCGTACCGATGAAATCAGCATCGTAGCCATCAATGACCTGGGTGACGCCAACAGTAATGCTCACCTGACAAAGTACGATACCGCACACGGTAAATTTCCGGGTACGGTTTTTGTAGAAGATGGTGACCTGGTGGTAAATGGTGACCGCATCAAAGTGTTCGCCGAGCGCGATCCTTCGAAATTGCCATGGGCAGAACTGGGTGTTGACCTGGTAATGGAATGCACAGGCTTCTTCCGTAGTCGCGAAACCGCAGGCGCGCACATCACCGCCGGTGCCAAGAAAGTAATCGTTTCCGCCCCTGGCCAGAATGTCGACAATACCATCGTGTACGGCGTAAATCATGATTCTCTGAAGTCCAGTGACGTGGTTATCTCAAATGCCTCCTGTACGACCAACTGCCTGGCCCCGGTTGCCAAAGTTTTGCATGATGCCGTCGGTATCGAACATGGTTTGATGACGACCATTCATGCCTACACCAACGACCAGGTGCTGACCGATGTTCTTCACAGCGATCTGCGTCGGGCCCGCTCAGCTACCATGAGCCAGATTCCGACCAGTACTGGTGCGGCTGCTGCAGTAGGTATGGTATTGCCAGAACTCAATGGCAAACTCGATGGTTTTTCCATGCGTGTTCCAACCATCAATGTTTCAGTTGTTGATCTGACTTTTGTAGCCAGCCGTGCGACCAGCGTTGAAGAAATCAACGCCGCAATTAAAGCTGCTGCTGATGGCAGTCTGAAGGGTGTGCTTGGCTACAATGATGAGCCACTGGTATCCATCGACTTTAACCACGACCCGCGTTCCTCCATTTTTGATGCTGGCTTGACCAAGGTCATGGAAGGCAACATGGTCAAGGTATTGAGCTGGTACGACAACGAGTGGGGTTTCAGCTGCCGTATGCTGGATACCGCACTTGTGTTGATGAAAGCTTAAGCCATTTACTGATAATAGGAGACTCGGAATGTCATTCCTGCGTATGGATGAACTTGACCTGACCGGCAAACGCGTGATGATCCGTGAGGATTTCAATGTTCCGCTCGATGCGGGCAGGGTGACTTCGGACGCCCGGCTACGGGCTGCTTTACCCACTATAAAGATGGCTCTGGATGGTGATGCAGCCGTGATCCTGCTGTCTCATCTCGGTAGACCGGTAGAGGGTCAATACAACGAAGCGTTTTCAATGGCACCCGTGGCTGAACATCTGGGCGGTTTACTGGGCAAACCGGTGAGGCTGCAAAAGAACTGGCTTGAGGGTTTTGATATCAAGCCGGGTGAAGTTGTCTTGTGTGAAAACGTGCGCTTCAACCCGGGTGAGAAGGCCAACGATGAAACTTTGGCTAAAACCATGGCTTCCTTGTGTGACATATTTGTGATGGACGCATTTGGTACCGCCCATCGTGCCCAGGCGTCTACTGAAGGTGTGATTCGCTATGCGCCAACAGCATGTGCCGGGCCTTTACTCAGTCGTGAGTTGTTTGAGCTTGGAAAGGCACTGACGGCTCCGGAACGGCCGATGCTGGCCATCGTCGGTGGTTCCAAGGTTTCCACAAAATTGACAGTGCTGGAATCCCTGATGTCACCTGTCGACGAACTCATCGTTGGCGGAGGTATCGCCAATACTTTCATTGCGGCCAGTGGTTACGATGTCGGCAAATCGCTCTATGAGCCCGATCTTATTCATGAGGCTCAACGGCTGATCCGGTTGGCACACAAAGAGGGCGGTGAAATACCTATACCCAAAGATGTTGTTGTTGCAACTGACTTTTCAAAAGATGCCAGGGCAAAGGTGCGACCAGTCGATGAAGTCAAGGCTGATGAAATGATACTTGATATCGGCCCGCTCACGGCGGCGAAATATGCCACCATGATCCAGAATGCCGGCACGGTAATCTGGAATGGTCCGGTGGGTGTTTTTGAGTTTAAGAATTTCTCGGCTGGTACGCGGGCCATCGCTGACGCGATCGAAATCTCCAAGGCTTTCAGTATTGCCGGCGGTGGCGACACACTGGCCGCCATTGATCAGTTCAATGTAGCCGATGGTGTCAGCTATATCTCGACCGGTGGTGGAGCGTTTCTTGAGTTTGTAGAAGGCAAGAAATTACCCGCAGTTGCAGCGCTAGAAGCACGTTATAAAGACTGAACTCAATTGGCCCGGGGAATGAGTCTCCGGGCCAATGCATTCGACTTTGTACTCTTTGCTAGCGTCGCCCAAGATTGCGCGAACCCAGCAGGCTGCCAAGTCGGAGGAAATAAATCGCACTGCGATCTTCACTCCAACCGATACCCAGATACAACGGCCCTACCGGTGTTTTGTAACCTAAATATACACTGCCATTGATTAGACCATCGGAAAAGATTTCACTCCTGTCCTCCACAGCGTTGCCGTATTCCAGGGTCATTCCGACATAACCCGGTAACAGGCCGCTTTTGGCAACCTGGTAGCGATAACCAGCCAATACCGATCCGAAATGAGGTCCGACCAGTGAGTTGGGCTCATAACCCGACATGTTAAAAAAGCCACCGCCGGTATACAGTCCATATATCGGGACGTTGTCGTCGAGGCTTGTATTGTATTGCCCGCCCCATGCGAAATTATGAAATCCCCGGGTATGACTGCCAAAAATCGTAAACTCGAGTTGGTCAAATGAATTATCCGCACCCAGGCTCTTGATTGAATCGGTATATTTCAAAGTGGAATAAACACCTTTTGTAGGTAAGTAGCGGTTATCAAGCCGATCATATTTAAGCTCTGCAAATAACTCACCACCGTTAAAAGAGAATGGCTCGACCTCCGGATTGCCAACGGATATCTTCACCTTTCCCGCATAGCGTGCGTAACCGGCGGTGAACTTGGCATGCCGCCCAAACTCACGACCCAGAGCAAGGGCGCCACCGTATTCATCCAAGTTAATTTCAGCAACCGCATCGCCTCGCGAATCATAGACATATAACGGACGCCTGAAATAGTATGTGCTGGGTTCAAAGCTGTATCTGAGACGATCATCCAGTGGTCTGAAATATTCCAGGAAAATTCCAGGTGATTCGCCAATCTGAAGCATGGCGCGGAATTCAGAACCGCGGTCATCAAGACCGGTATTAAGGTAGCCACCCCTGAGATTGAAAGCCGTACCACGGGTAGTGAAGGACAGATCAAGTCCAGTCTCAATAAATTGATTCCCGCGCTCATCCTGTTGCACAGTGATTTTAATACCCTGGAGACCATCCCGTTCTATGATGCTGTAACGGGCCTGGCGGATAAATCCGAGTCCGTAAATCTGGCGCAGATCATAGTCCAGTTGGTCCAGGTCAAGTATCTGACCGGGCTTGATGGTTATTAATTTTGAGATGACTGCATCAGAAAACCTTGATTGATTATCGAGATTTACAAAATGTATCTGTGGCGGGCCTTCCACACAGTTCTCTATTTGTTGGCGCCAGGCGAGGTATGCGCTCTCAGAAAGTGAATACTTTTGTAGCTGGTCCTGCATCGCCTCAGTGGCAGCGTAGCCAAGAGGAATGGCTTCATCCAGTTTGCCGAAATCGGCAGAGCCGATTTTGTCACCTATATCCGGTGTGATTAACACATCACCCTCACCCAACGTTTCTAGTTGGCGATTGGTATTTGAAACGGTCAATAAACCAGTCATCTGGTAAACGATGGCGAGCGCATTGTTTATTTCATCTTTACCCGCCAGTTTGGTGCCTACATCAACGGCAATGACCACATCGGCGCCCATGTCCCGGGCAACGTCCACCGGCAGGTTTCTTACCAGGCCGCCATCGACAAGCAAGGCATCGTCCAGTTGGACCGGGTCGAAAACAGCGGGCACCGACATGCTGGCGCGCATGGCCATGGATAGTTCACCCGTGCCAATGACCACCATTTTGCCGGTAACTATATCTGTTGCAATGGCACGGTAAGGAATGGGCAACTGGTCAAAATCAGTTGTATTAACACGCTGGGAAGAAACCGATTCGAACATAAAGATAACTTTCTGGCCGGAAACCACGCCTTTGGGTAGCAAACTGCTGTCCTTACCAATACCGAGCTTGGGTCCATACAGACCAAGGTCATCATCCGCTTTACGCCTGAAAGGCAGGTCTTCCCTTGGGGTCTTGTCTTTAAACAGGTCATCCCAGTCCGCATCTCTTACCACCTGGGCAAGCTCTTCCGACTCCATCCCCGTAGCGAGAAACCCGCCGACGATGGAACCCATGCTGGTACCTGCTATGTAATCGTACGGTATACGCATTTCCTCCAGTTTTTTCAGCACACCAACATGCGCATAGCCGCGTGCACCGCCGCCGCCTAATACAAGCCCTATTTTTGGACGGTTAGAGACTTCACTTCTGAGACATTGATGTTCCCCGGCATGTGAGGGAGTTGAGTAGATCGCAAAGGACAATAAAAAAACGAACGAAAACAAATAGCGGAGTTGGCAACTTATTGTTTTCGACATGAGACGAATCTGCTCCAGTGGAATGGCCAGCATGTCAATACTACACAAAAACAATTACTATTACGCTCCATTACAAAACTACCACAGGAAATGCTCTTGAACAGGTTAGGCAATCCGCTCTTCTTCATGATAGTTTTCGTTTTTATGCTCTGCAGCGGTATGACCATTGCTGCTCCCCTCAACACCAATGACAGCGTGCCCGAACTGGATAATCTGACCAATTACCCGCATATCGAACGATTTGAGCATGGTAGCGTGCAGGTGGACTTTCCAAGCATGGAATCCTGGCCGGATTTCCGCTATTTGAAAGCCTGGTTACCGGTGGAGGTCACATTGAATGGCGAGGGCAAGCCACACATTGGCTCCGCTTATGTTCAGGCCACGACCGATATCGATTTTGAACAGCGTACGGTGGCCATTACAGACCTGAAGGTGTTGAAAACCCGGTTTACTGATGAAGACAAATCTGACGTGCGGGGGGATTTGATATCTAGGGCGTTTGAGGGTCGCGAAAGCATCGTGCCGCTGGATGTGCTGTTGCGTTTGCTTCCCGAAGATTTTGATTTGCCTGCCCAAAACGCGGATATTCCCATGCTGAACTTTGAGCCGCCGGGAATAATAGTTTCTGAGAAACCACTGAAGCTGCTGTCAATTGACAAAGAGCCGGTCAAGGCATCAATCGATGGCACAGACCTCGAGTATGTTGTTAATACCAACTGGAATGTTTTTTACTACCGGCCGGACGAGCAATGGTACGTGCTCAATGAAGATACCTGGCAACAAAACAACTACCTGGCGGATGGCGGCTGGACGACGACTGATCAGCTTCCCGCGGACTTCGAGAAACTGGCGCTGAGCGATAGCTGGCCAGAGGTTCAGAAAGCATTGCCGGCGCGGAAACCGGAGAATCCTCCTTTGCCGTTCGTGATCAGCCTGGAGGAAACGGAATTGATCCTGCTGGATGGTGCAGCACGTTTAAGCGCCATAGATGAGACAGGCATCAGTTATGTCAGCAACACGCAGAGTGATCTGTTCAAGTTGGGAGATCGCTGGTATTTCCTGGTTTCCGGCCGCTGGTTCTCCAACACCAAACTGACTGGTCAATGGCAGGCGGTCAAAGAATTACCCGGTGCTTTTGCTCAAATTCCTGACGGGAATAAAAAGGGGCATGTTCTGTATTCTGTTCCCGGTACGCGGCAGGCGAAACTGGCTCTAATTGAAGCAGCACTGCCACACCGCAGTGCAGTGGCGAAAAGCTCTGCCGCAAAACTTGAAGTGAGCTGGATAGGCGAACCCGACTTTACCCCCATAGAAAACACACAGCTTCAGCGTGGTCTGAACACACCGTTCCAGGTCATCAAGCACAACAATTTTTATTACCTGTGTTACGAGGGTGCGTGGTATTTTTCTGATTCACCTACCGGCTCATGGAAGGTCGCCTTGGATGTTCCCGATGAAATTTATCGTATTCCGGCTTCCGATCCTGCCTACAACGTGACGTTTGTCAGGCTGGACCCAGAGCCGGCCGAGACGCAGGACCATGTTAATTACAGCTACTCGAGTGGTTATAAGGGCAGTTATTCAACCAGGGTGAGCGTGGTTTACGGCACCGGCTGGCATTACCCCTCCAATGTTTACTATGACTCAGCCAGCAGACCTGCCTACTGGCACTATGGCCGGACCTATGGATACAACACCGGCTATCAACCTGTGGGTGCGTATTATGGTCATCGCGGAGGCTATTACGGACGCAGGGGTTATGGACGTTACGGTGGCAGGGGAGGTTATGGTCGCTATGGCTGGGGCTATCCGGTTAACACCAGCATAACCATAGAGTCCCCATCGGTAAATTACACACAGGGTTATGGATCTGCCTGGGAGGGTCAAATGCAGACAACACCCGGCGACCCCACCAAGACCGGCGAAAAATCGCTTGATCAATTCCTGCCGAAGAAAAAGGTCGACGGTACGGAAAAGTTTGTTAAAACCAGCAAGGCTGATCAAGCTAAATCAGCCACTGTCTCGGCCTCCTCGTTGTACGCGAGCGCTGGGCTCTTATCCAACAGGTTTTCCGGCTCTGAGGGCGAGGTGTACAAGCGTGAAGATCAGGAATGGAAGCAGTATAACGATGGAAACTGGTCCACCATGCGTGCCATAGCACGGGAACAGCCGGTAGAACCACGGCCGCAGAGCAAGTCCGAGACAGGTAATCAGAACCGGTGGTTACCAGCCCATAAGCGAACCCTGAGCAGATCGGAACTGGATCGTCAGAACCGGGCGCGTCTTGAAGGTATGGATCAATACAGCAAGTACCGCATGCAGCAGGACGCGAAAGAGCAATAAGCGGCCTTTATCCGGATGGTGGTTGCGTTAATTCGCTAGCATCCCGCGTCGCAACCAACAGAACCTTGACTTCAGGTGGTATTGAAACAATCATATCAGGTGTATATCACCGGTTTCACACCTTAAACCAAGGAACGAATCATGCAACCCAGTACTGTGTTCAAAAATGCTCTCAAGCTTATACTCTTAACCTGCATCGCTGCATTGATATCAAGTTGTGCCTCCAAGCCTAAAATTGTAACTGATTACGATCACTCGGTTGATTTCAGTCAGTACAAAACCTACGCTTTCTTTAACCCGATGGGTATTGAAAATCCCAACTATTCCAGTATCTACGGTTCGATTTTCCGCGATGCAATCAGCAAGGAAATGGAAAGCAGGGGTTATACGAGGTCAGATAACCCTGATCTGCTAATCAATGTATCCGGCCGTCTGCAGGACAAGACCAAGGTCACGACTACGTCTGATCCTTACATGTCCGGTGGCTATTACGGTTATCGCCGGGGCAGGTATGGTGCCTGGGGTGGTTACGGTTATGGCACGCAGACACATGTAAGCCAATACACCGAAGGTACGGTTAATGTCGATATGGTGGACCGTGAGTTAAAGCGTATGGTCTGGGAAGGTGTAGCGGTTGGCAGGGTTAACGACAAGAAAACCAGTGAAGAGACTCGGACAAATATCTATGCCGGGATTCAGGAGATGTTTTCCGCTTACCCGTTCCGCGCCGGTCAGTAATCCAGTTACAAAAAGCCGGTCCGGGTTTGCCGGGCCGGTTTGTCACCCACATAATTGGTGCATCACTGCTGTCTCACTGTGTTTTCGAGTGGGGAGCCAGGGTGGGTAGTGACTGCCAGGACTCGCCGCAAGTACATCCTTGTAGGCTCGGTCGCGACCGAATCCCCATGGATGGGTTCACGATGTGTCCTGAATCAAGACACCACACCCCCTTGGCGGTCGACAGACCTTCAGTTTTCACAAGTCCATGAGTAACTTACACTCCAGCTTGAGTAAGCCAAATTAAGAGAAACAGCAGTGGTGCACAAATTATTAGCGCATAAGATATAGCTTCAAGCAGGGAGTATAGGTAAAATGCCGCATTTTCACGGTATAAACTCCAAAGGCGTCACGGATGCACTCACTCAAAAGTTTTCTATTAACTGTACTTTTTATTACTGTTCTGGGTTTGATTACCATGAGCAACGCGTATTCTTCAGCGCCTGATACGGCCTCTGAAACGAAGGCGACAGACGCGGCTGAACCTGGCTCACAGAAATCCCTTGAGGAGCTTGCACGTGAGATGACAAACCCGCTTGCACCTTTTTGGCGGTTTGACTACCAGGCTAAGCATAGAAATTACCAGGGAAGCATGCCCGGTGCGGATGATCAGAGCTTTTGGGCCCACTATTTTCAATTTACGATGCCCTTCAGAGAAAAGGACGGCAAGGGCTGGGTATTCAGGTTTTCCCTGCCTTACTATGCTGACCAGCCTGTTTACTGGGCGGACGTTGGTTATGCAGAATGGCGGCTTCGTCAGCAGGACCCGACAGATCAGGAGGGTGGCTTCTGGGCGCCTACTCACTCGCATACTGATGCGGTGACATTTGACCTCGCATTTGGTGGTGTCAATGACACCGGCCGTATATTCAATTTCGGGGTTGCCGGCGTATTGCCAACGACTTCCGACACATCCAATGGCAGACAGCAGTTCATCCTGGGACCGGCGGTCAATATCGGAAAGATGACGGACTGGGGTGTATATGGCGTTTTGGCTTCGCACGTCATCGATCTCATTGAGAAAAGGAACAAGGGAGCACCGGATACGACCCAGACCACCCTCCAGGGATATTTCAGCTACGACCTGGGTCGTGGCTGGCAGCTGATCTCCAATCCAACTATTACCTACGATTGGGAAGGCGATAGCGGCAACAAGCTTAATTTGCCGCTGGGTGGCGGTATTGCCAAGACCGTCAAAATTGGCAAGTTACCACTGAGATTTACGGCCGAGGCCCAGTATTTTGTGGCAAGTACAGACCGCTTCGGTCCTGACTGGTTGTATAAGTTCAGCGTGAGTCCTATTATTCCGGGTAAGCGCACACGCCATTAGGAACCTGCCGGGTCTCGTCGCGGGCCCACAATCTATGATTGACCCCAAGCAACTAAAGCGATTTACGGCCACGGTTATTCTGCTTTGTGCCGTTCTGTGGTTTGGGATGCTCGGTCAGCGCGACCTGTTTGATCCGGACGAAGGCCGCTACGCCGGAATACCGGCAGCGATGGTGGATAGTGGTGACTGGCTCACACCCAGGCTGAATGATTTCAAGTATTTCGAAAAACCTGTCCTGCAATACTGGGGCACTGCTGTTGCGTTCAAAATATTTGGCAAGAGCAATGCCAGCGCACGTCTGTGGACAGCATTACTCGGGTTTTCGACGGCCCTGTTTTCAATGCTCGTTGCTTTCCGTTTATACGGCGCCCGGCCGGCGTTATACACTTTTTTACTAAGTATCAGTTACCTGATGGTGGTGGCCTTTGGCCATTATCTCACCCTGGATATGGCACTCAGTGCATTCCTGGTTATGGGTATTGGTAGTCTCGTTTTAGCGCATTCCAATCGATCCGATGAAGGCAGGACGAGAAACTGGATGCTGGCCGGCTGGGCTGCCCTCGCGCTGGCCACGCTGACCAAGGGTCTTGTGGCGATCGTATTGCCGGCTGCAACGGTGGTGGTCTACAGCGTTTGGCAGCGGGATTGGGATCTGTGGAAAAAGTTACACCTTTTCAAAGGGGTACTGTTATTTCTACTGATTACGGCACCGTGGTTTGTGATGGTCAGTATCGCCAATCCGGAATTTCCAGAGTTCTTTTTTATTCATGAGCATTTCGACCGCTACACCAGTGATGTTCATAGCCGCGAAGGACCGCTTTACTATTTCATACCCGTTCTGATGCTGGGTGTATCTCCATGGCTGATCACCAGTTTACGTTCGCTGGTATCACCGGGTTTTAAATGGATGCCCGACAAGCCGGGACAGTTTGACCCGGACCGCTTCATGTGGACATTTGTGGTGGTAACTTTCTGTTTCTTCTCTCTTGGTCAGTCTAAATTACCCGGTTATATTCTGCCGGTTCTGCCGATTATTGCGGTGATCTCGGGAGGGCAGATTGCATCCCGGGGAGCAGTTTTGGCAGACCGCTGGGTGATGCTTTTCCTCGGCTTGCTCTTCGCTGTAGGTGCTTTCAGTATTGAACTGCTGGCCAGTAACCATTACCCGGCTGAACAGTGGGCGGCCTATCGACCCTGGATCATTGGCAGTGGGGTGTTATTTCTGCTTTCGTTCGCCGTGCTTAGCATCAGGAAGATTGACCGGCTCCCCGCATTTGCTGGTGTTGCTGTTCTGTCCCTGGCGGCAGGGCTATTGATCGTATCGGGAGCTAACTCCCTGGCCGAAAGTCGCTCCAGTAAGGTGATTGCCGACATCATCTCGGAAACGTTACCTGCCGGTGTACCCGTTTTTTCATTTCAGTACTACCCGGAAGCCGCCGTATTTTACCTGGGCAGACCTGTCACCATAGTAGAATATGAGGGTGAGATGGCGATGGGGGTCAGGCTTGAGCCGGAGAAATTTATTAGAACACAGGACGAATTTTTGGCAGTATGGCAGAATCTTGATCAGGCGGCAGTGGTGCTCAAGTTGAACAGACTCAAGAATCTCAAGGTGGACGAACTGCAGGGAACGGTTGTTTATAAAGGGCCCAAGACAATGGTGATTATTAAATTATGACTGAATCATTAGGCCACGGTATGACGTGGGCGGCCTTCGCGCTGGTTTTAACCGGTGTACTTTTAAATGCCGTCGCCCAATTGGCTCTTAAAGCCAGTGTCAGTGACACGGGTATCATCAGTCTTGATCTGCAGTCCCTGCTCAGTTCGGCCGGTAGCCTGGCCTCCAATCTGTGGTTGTGGATGGGGCTTATCTGTTATGCCATCAGCGTTGTAGTGTGGATCCTGGCTTTGAGCCGGGTTGACGTATCTATTGCGTACCCGATGTTATCGATTGGTTATATTGTGAATGCCATTGCGGCATGGCATTTATTCGACGAACCCATGAATATCGGTAAAGTCGCTGGCATTGGTGTCATTATCGTGGGTGTCTATATATTGGCTCGATCATGAGCATGCTGCCTTTTACCCGGCCATCGCTCGGTGAGGAGGAGTTCAGCGCGGTTCAGGAAGTACTGAAGTCGGGTTGGATCACCAGTGGGCCACGTGTTATTGAGCTGGAAAAAAATCTAAGTACCTATATTGGCGGTGGTGTCGATGTCCGTTTATTCAGTTCTGCCACGGCTGCAATGGAAGCGATTCTTATCGCGAAAGATGTTGGCCCCGGTGATGAAGTCATCGTACCCGCCATGAGTTTTGTTGCTTCAGCCAATGTCGTCGTACGCACGGGTGCGACACCCGTTTTCGTTGATGTCGGGCTTGAAAGCCGTAATCTCGATATAGATGTGGTCAGCCCGGCTATCACCGAAAAAACCCGCGCCATCATGCCGGTGCATTTTGCAGGTTTGCCGGTTGATATGTCGCCCATCTACGAATTGGCAGAC
Organism: Lysobacterales bacterium; assembly: GCA_033791845.1. Taxonomy (GTDB): domain Bacteria; phylum Pseudomonadota; class Gammaproteobacteria; order Xanthomonadales; family SZUA-36; genus SZUA-36. The sequence continues at coordinate 31,159 of JASJFX010000062.1, forward strand.
AGCAATAACCTGCTGGTGCTGGAAGATGCGGCACAAGCCATCGGCACCAGCTACCAGGACCGGCAGATCGGTTCATCAGGGAACCCGGTGTCATTCAGTTTTCATCCCAATAAAAATATGACCACCATTGAAGGTGGTGCGGTCGCTTCAAATGATCCGCAATTGATCAGGC
>JASJFX010000063.1:0-6348 GCA_033791845.1 Lysobacterales bacterium
TCCAGCCTGGATGTGTCCTTTATGATGTCAATGGTCCGGTTGATGTTGGCATGCTGGTTGACGATGGCATTGGAGGCGACCGCCCAGATCATCTTGATGCCATGTGGTAGTTTATCGATTCCAACCAGTCCGTCTTTTTCGGTCAGTTCTGGCCCCCTCATTACCGCTTCTGACCACAGGAATGACGGGATTTGTGCTTTTACCGGGTTCTCTAAAAGTGGCAGAACATTCCAAAAAGGACCACCGCCTGCCTGTAGTGCCATGCCACTGGCCCAGCCGCCGGATTTTCCAACATTGCCGGTAATTGCAGCCAGTACACAGCCGGCGCGGACCACCTGCTCACCATAGGCGCGTCTCTGCATGCCATAACCCTGGTAAAGGACGGCAGACTCGGCTGTTGCGTACTCCCTGGCAATGCGGGTGATGTCGTGCATGGGAATGGAGGTTATTTTTTCTGCCCACTCGGGAGTCTTTGGCTGATTATCTTTAACGCCCAGTATGTAATCCTTGTAGGATTCCTCAGCCTGGTAGGCTTCCGGCATCTGGCTCTTGTCAAAACCCATGCAATATTTATCGACGAAGTCTTTGTCGATCAGATCTTCCGTGATCATCACGTAAGCCATGGCGCTCATCAGGGCGACATCGGTTCCCGGGCGAATGGCGATCCACTCATCGGCGAGCGCAACCGCGCTCATGGTCATACGGGGGTCGATGCAAATGACTCTTGCACCTTTTTTACGGGCTTCCTTCAGAAAATACTCGCTGTTGGTGCCGTCCCGCATCTCAGAAGGATTCCAGCCCCACATGATGATGTACTTGCTGTTGAGCCAGTCCTGCCGCTGGTTGCCGGTCTCGTCGGTACCGTAGACGGTCTCGGTCGCCCTGGTAATACAGGCCCAGGAATAGGAGTTGTAGTAACCCAGCGCCCCACCAATCATATTCATCAGGCGGTCGGCAGACCATTTGCCGCCCATCTGGTTATATCCACCGGTACCGTAGGGAACAAAAAGTGATGTATTGCCGTATTGGTCTTTTATTCGATTGATGTTTGACGCTACCAGGTCGGTTGCCTCATCCCAGCTGATCCGCTCAAACTGTCCGGAACCGCGTTCCCCGGTTCTCTTCATCGGATATTTCAGGCGGTCTTTGTGATACTGCCGGTGACGATAGGACCGGCCCCGGATACAGGCTCTCAACTGCGGGTCAGCCACCGTGTCATTCGGGCGGTCATCGGTTTCGATGCGGGTGATCACACCATCACTTACATGAACCCGGAGCAGACATCTGCCTCCACAGTTATGTGAAGGACAGCCCACCCTGATCATTTTTTCTTTATGCATGTGTTTTGCTGATCAATTTGAACGGCCCATTCGTCGAAGTCGGGTTCCCCCATAATTCAGATTGAAGCATACACCGCAGGGCCCAGGGTGCATTGACGTGGGTCAGCATGTTTTGTTGAAAGCGACTACATTCTTTTTTTGGGCTGCGATGTTGACCGGGCCGGATCGCGTGAAGCACACTGTCTGTTACATAAACCCTGGACATGACACCGTCATAAATTAGTTTCCGGGGGATTCACAATCAAAATCACCCAGGAAGTCGCCACATGAATCGAACCTTATTTGTACTTACCCTGTTAATCGCCCTGGCGATCGCCTCTACAGCCATTCGTGCCGAAGGCTCGGACCACACGGGAGAAACCTTTTCTTTGCCGCCCGGGTTGATGGGTCTTCTGCAAGCTGAAATGCGGGAGATAACCATTGGAGTTCAAAAAGTCCCCGTGGCCATTGCACAAGCAGATTGGGAAGTCTTGCATCAAACGGGCGAATCGATTCGTTCAAGTTACATCATGGCAAAAGCCCTGACCAAAGAGCAGATCGAAACCCTGGAATCCAGCCTGCCGGATAGATTCAAGCAGATCGACTCAGAATTTCATGCCAGGGCAGGGAGCCTGGCGAAGGCTGCCGAAGCCCGGGATTTCGAACTTGCCAGCTACCATTATTCTCGTCTAATCGAAAGCTGTGCAAGCTGTCATTCCCTTTATGCGCAGACCCGTTTCCCCGGCTTTGGTCCCGTAGAGGAGCACGGTCACCAGCACTAGTGCAGCGTCAACCCTAAACTGGGACTTGTTATTGATGTGTGCTGTGTTTTAGTGGAGGTTTTAGAAATTATGAAAGGTGGATGTCATTGTGGCGCAATCAGGTACGAAGTATCGGCGGCACCTTTTGATGCTGATTACTGTCATTGCCGTGATTGTCAAAAAACCACTGGCGCCCCTGTCGCGGCCTGGATGGATTTTCAAAAATACCAGGTTCTCTGGTTGGACACTGAGCCCGCCGAGTATAAATCCTCCGAACACATCAGGCGTGGGTTCTGCCCTCAATGTGGTTCGGCCCTGAGTTATCGAAGCACCCGCTACCCGGACTACTTCACATTGAGTATTGCTTCCCTGGATGAACCCGACAGGGTCAAGCCAAACTATCACATCCATACCGATAGCCAGGTGGGTTGGTTGTCCATCGATGATGACTGTGAAAGGTATCGCAGGGAAAGAGGAACCGGGACAGCGTAAACTACAGTGAGTCGTCACTCAATACTCATGGTTGCATTATGTATAACCTGCTGATCTCGTTTTTCGTTATGGCTATCGCGGTCTCATTCCTGTGTTCCCTGCTGGAAGCAGTGTTGCTGAGCATCACACCGACCTATGCGCAGCTCAAGTTACAGGAAGGTCAATCGATTGGCCGGCAGCTTGAGGCTTTCAAGTCCAACATTGATCGACCGCTGGCGGCCATCCTGACGCTGAATACGATCGCACACACGGTGGGGGCGATCGGTGTGGGTGATCAGGCCGCCAAGATCTGGGCGGATGCCAACCCGATGATCACGGGTGTTGTCATACCGGTGGTCATGGTTCTGGCTATCCTGATCCTGTCGGAGATCATACCCAAGACACTGGGCGCCAATCACTGGCAAAAACTGGTGCCTTTTACCGTGTCGACCCTAAAAATCATTATCTTTTTGCTTTATCCACTGGTCTGGTTCAGTCAGATCATCACACGGAAACTGAAAAAGGATAAATCGCAAAGTGTGTTTACCCGTTCGGAGTTTCTGGCCATGGCCAAGCTCGGTGTCAGCGAAGGTGTAGTTGAAAAACAGGACTCGGAAATCATCGGCAACCTGTTGCGTATGCAAAAGGTACGGGTCAAGGATATTATGACACCCCGTATTGTCGTCAGACTTGCTTCCGAGAAGCAAAGCATCAAGGCGTTTTACAAGTCTGCCGGTGAATTACCGTTCTCCCGCATACCTCTTTATGAGGGCGAAAACAACGAACATATATCCGGTTATTTTCTCAAGGCGGAATTGCTGGAAAGCCTGGTGCTGGGTAAAGGTGACTGTCACTTGAGCACCATCAAGCGCGACATCCATGTCGTGCATGAGTCCCTGCCTATTTCAGATATATTTGACCAATTCCTTGAAAGACGTGATCACATCGCACTTGTGGTCGATGAATACGGCGGCATGGCAGGCATCGTTACCATGGAAGACGTGATGGAAACCCTGTTGGGTATGGAAATCACCGATGAATCTGACAACACGGTCGATATGCAGGTCCTGGCGCGTAAAAAATGGGAGCAGCGCGCGCGGCGTATCGGTCTGATTGAAGCAAAGAAATAACTCGCTGGCGCAAGCTGAGCGCCTCATTGGAGGCGGTCAGAGTTGTATTTCACTGCATGTTCTATTCCGGAACCGGAAACTCCAGCAACAATGCCTTGGCGTACTGTACCGGAGGTGAGCCGAAAGACAGCAGGCGATCGTGGTACTTGCGGGGAGTGTAGTCATCCCCCCAGGCCTGTTCAACCTCGGCCTGCAGGTCGAGGTGTTCAAGATAACCGACCATGTAGCTTGAAAGTTGCGTGAAGCTAAGCTGGGCCCTTACCCACTTCAGGGCAGCCTCGCGCTCTTCCTGAAAACCTCCTTCAACCATCAGGTCCATGGCTTGATCGCGGGTCATCCCATCAACGTGGATAGCCTGGTCCATCAGTGCATTGGTCACTGATCGTAGCAGCCACTTGAGGGCAATCAGCTTTTGACGGGGGTCGTTATCATTGTAGCCCGCGTCCACCATCAGCTGTTCGGCATAGACCGCCCAGCCTTCAATGAAGGTTCCCGACTGCAACACGGCACGCAAGGTTGACGGATACCTGCCGGAATGCGCCAGTTGCAAATAGTGTCCGGGCATGGCTTCGTGCACGGTCAGATCCTGCATTGAGTAAACGTTGTACTCGCGCAGAAAAGAGACAACCTGCTTCTCGTTCCAGTCCTCGGGGATCGGTGAGATGGCGTAGAAAGTCTTTTGTCCGGTGTCGAGTGGTCCTGGAGAATCACAGTAAGCGATAGAAAATCCCCGTGCGAATTCCGGCATGATAATGACCTCTACCGGATCATCGGGCACTGAGACCAGGTCGTGCTCGCGGACGAATTTCGTGGCCTGCGCAACCTGGGCCTTGGCGGTTGAGACAATCTCGTCGCGTGGCGGAAGATCCTGATAGGTCACTTCCAGGCCAGCACGAATGATCACCTGCCGGTAACTTTCATCGGGCTCGGCAGGGAACTTGGCGAGTGGATATTTCTCGGCGTAAATGATTTTGGCAACCCCGTACATTTCTTCGCGTACTCGATCAAATTCAGATTCTGCCCGGGTGAGTAACTGCTCGCGTGATAGCGGTGTGTTCAGTGCAAAGGCGAGCTTCCTGTCGTAGATCTCCTGTCCGGCGCGGAAATCCCCTTTTGCATTTGGTAAGAGAGAGTTTTCGAGCCACTCCTGCTGTGCTTCAACCGCTATTGTGGCGCTTTCCATGGCGGCCAGCAGGCGAGCTCTTTCTGTGTCATCAAGACTCGACAGGGAAGGTCTGACCATGTTCTCCAGGATAGAAATCACACCGCGGTTCTGCTTGACGGCCGTTTCAGCATAGATTGGCGGCACCCGTTCAGGTACCAGCGTTGCGCGGACCTGCTCAAGCAGTCGGGGGAACTGCTCGAGACGATCAGCTACATGAACCAGGCGTTCCTCAAGCGGTGCAAATTCCCGGGCCATCAGAGAATAAATAGCACCTCCTGTCAGCTGCGTATATGTCAGGGGGTCCCAGGCCCAGGGCTGGAGTTCCTCCAGCGTCCAGAGCTGGTATTCAAGCTCATGAGCAAGAAGTGCGTAATCCACCTGGTGGGCGCGGGAGAGTTCTGAACGGTCAATCTTTGCCAGCTCATCCTGGTATCTGCGTATGAAGGCAGCTTGCTCTGCACGTGCCTCTGCACTTATCTCATTGAGCTCACCATCAAAGCGATGGTCACCCATGCCGGTGGCGCCCACAGGCGACAAAGCAGGCATTTCGTCGACGTAGCTCGCAGCCAGAGTTTCCCATTGGCCATCGGACTGCAAGCCTGCAAAAGCGGGCATGCAACAAAATAGAACGAGAGTAAAAGCAAATGGAAGTTTATTCATAGGGTTTTCCAGTTTCGGTCACTTGTCCGTTGATACCCGCCAATACTACCACTCGGCTAAGTACTTTTTGCTAAGGTGGTGTGCCGTCGCCATGATACCTATAAAAAGTTAGTACTACCGCACTTACCAAGTTGTGCTGCGCCCATAAAAAATTTGCAGATTGTCCAGGAATTCAGTTTGGCTAAGGGCGGCAGGCCAATAATAGCCCTATTCAAAGCTGTTGCTGAAAATCAGAGGTTCCCGGTTCGGCAAAGGTAAGAAGGAGCTTAACTCTCCACCCAAAATATAGTAATCGGATATACCGTCATGATTCATGTCGACAGCGGCTGTGGGATCATCTGGAAACGCATCGAGGATCAGACCCGAGGCCGCAATCTGTTGTGGAGTTGCATTGCTATTGAAGAAATCCGGAAAGCCGTCGCCGTCGGAATCGACACTAGCGGCAGGGTTGTATGGGAATTGATCTGAGGTGCTTAAGAAACTCACCTGTAGCACACGATGATTGGAATTATCCGCCACGAATAAGGCTCCCGAACTGTCGAGCGTAAGCCCCTGTGGGTAGTCTAAATCTACAGCTGTGGCCAAACCACCGTCACCACTAAAACCGTTCGTACCCGTCCCGGCAACCGTTGTGATTACGCCGGTATTTGCATCGACCCGTCGAATTCGATTGCTATAGGTATCCGCTATAAAGAAGTTTCCAAAAGCATCAATGGCAAGCCCTTGTGGAGAATCTAAATCTGCAGCTGTGGCCAAACCACCGTCACCACTAAAACCGTTCGTACCCGTCCCGGCAACCGTTGTGATTACGCCGGTATTTGCATCGACCCGTCGAATTCGAT
>JASJFX010000064.1:0-12946 GCA_033791845.1 Lysobacterales bacterium
GGGTATCTGCAGAGATACTGACCATTTTCAGGTCCTTGTCAAAATACATGATGTCCAGTGGAATACGGGTGTTCTTCATCCAGAAACTGCGTGGAGCCTCATTCGGAAAAATAAATATCATACCCTGATCAGGCGGCATACTATCCCTGAACATCAGCCCCAGGCTCTGCTTCTGTTGCGTGTCTGCAATATCAACTTTGAAGGTTTTACCACCCAGTTCAACACTGGGATCACCCGAGGCACAGGCCACACAGGAAGAAAACATCAATATACATAGCAAAAGTCGCATTAAGTTAATCCGGTTGTTGAATCAACCCAATGATAACAAGCAACTCCGGCAGTTGTCCTAGAATCACTTCGAACCTGACTTATGGCACCGTCATCCCGGTGCTTTTTACTAGCGGTTTTTATTAACTGTTTTTCAGTTCACAGCAGCTATTTGTACTTCAGGCGCATCGTCGACATCCAACGCTACCATCACATCCCCGAAATGTTCGGGCTGTATGTCACCCATCACATTAATGACCACGACTTCTTCATCGTCAGCCGAAACAATGGTCAGTCCGTGCATACCCCGGGAAGAAGATTTGGAATACATTTGTACCCGTTCACCTTCTTCACGTACCAGCATCACTGGCTGCCAACCATCGTTGCTCAACTTGGTACCCATACGATCAAAGTTCTGCGCGATACGGTTTGTGTTGCCATTCACCTCGTAAATTCTGATACGCACGCCGTCCAGGCTTCTGAGTAGAACCTGTGTTTCCGGTTCGTCATCGAGGAAGCGGGCGGCAAAACGAAGTGTCGTCTTGCCCAACGACAGCGACATGGTGCGGTCAGTGTCACTGATGCCAGGTGAGTCGAGATTGGCAAACCCTTCGTTGCTTCGTGATGCCGTTATTCCGCAGGAAGAAAGCGCAAATGCAATCAAAGTCAGTACCAGCACAAGCACGATGCCGCTATTACCCTCTAAAGTTTTCATCACCTCAGTCCAGATCCAGATCAACATTGACATCAAAACTATCCATTACCCTACCCAGTTCGGCAGGGTTCAGCTGACCGATGACATTGACAAATACCGCTTCTTCTTCATCAACCACCATCACCGTCATGCCTTCCATGTTTCCTTCAACCATTTTCATGTAAACCAGGACCTGCTCATCATCTTCATTGACCTGCACAATTGGCTCCCAACCGGAGGATTTAAGGCTGCTCTTGGTCTTGCCAAACTGATCCCGGGCGGCTTCAGTGTTTTCATCCAGGGTGTATATCTGCACCCGAATGCCCTTGAGCTTTGAAATCATCTCCGAGGTCTCAGGGTTTTCTGAGTTAGTCATCATGCCAACAAAGTTGAGCATTGTTCCACCCAGGTTGATGGTGATTTTTGGCTCACCATACGTGAGCGACAGGTCACCAAAATCAACATAGCCTGCCAGCTCTTTAAGCTCATCTTCCTGCGCCATGGCCGGTAATGCCAGCAATGCGCACATTATTCCGATAACAAATTTGTTCATTAATAAACGTTTCATGCTTCTTTCTCCTTGGAGTTTAAGTTCTGTGATTGGATGGCCTTGTTGACCGAACCGGTCACTGCGTCTGCCATCGTATGACCAACTGCTGATTCAATTTCGCGGCCGGTAATGACACCGGCTTTGTCGAGATAGGCGAAGGCGATGGCCATGTCCTGGCGGGCCTTGGCAATCTCGCTTGCTGAAGGTGTATCGGGACGCATCAGGCTGACAGCGATGACGACCAGTGGTACGGCTGCCAGTGCCATCACCCAACGGGGCTGGAACAAGCTGAACAACGGTGCACGTCGGTGCTGGCGCGGTATAGCCTTCAGACGTTTTCTGAGACTGTCCGGCGCCCGTTCCACTTTTACCTCATCCATTGCCTGCTGGAGTTGATAGGCCTCGACAATGGCCCGCGCAAGCAGACGATCATCCGTGGCTTCAGCCTTTAGCAGCTCGGCATCTTCTGCGCTCAGTTCACCATCAAGCAACGCATTGATTCGATCTTCCCATTTTTCATCATACTCATTCATGGTCTTACCTCGGTCAGCTGCTCCCGCAACTGCTTCCTCGCACGGTGCAGGTAGGTTTTAACCTGCGCCAAATTCAATTCCAGCATTCCGGCTACTTCTTCATAGCTGTGCTGATTTACATCCCGTAAAACAACCAGTGAGCGGTAGGGCTCTTTCAGACCTGCTATTGCCCGCTTCAGCCAGACCCCGATTTCTGCGGCTGCGGCTCCCTGCATGGGGCCGTTGACTTCACCGGCCATATGAGCCTCGTCAAATTCCACGTTGACCCGCCTGCGCCGGAGCCGGTCAAGACAACCGTTACGGGTTACCTTCATCAGCCAGGGCCTGACACGTTCGGGATCGATCTGATCCTGTTTGTTCCAGAGCTTCACAAACGCTTCCTGGGTGGCATCTTCCGCCTCCTGGTCATCTTTCAAAATATAACGCGCAACCGTCCAGGCCTGGTCCTGGTATTCCTTCACCCATTGACGGTATTGTCTGCTCATCTCATGAGAATAAACGCAGCCAGCATGAAATGGTTACAGTGTTTGATAAAATTAGTGAAAGAAATACAAGCCGAAAGGCATTTATATCGCGGGAGAATCGACCATGGCCTTGTCAGAAAGCGAGTTGCAACGCTTTAAATCACTATTATTGAACCTAAAAGCCGGATCACTTGAGGCTGGCGAAACCGGCCGGCAGGCTGAACAGGTGGTTGAACTGGACCAGACGCGGGTTGGACGGCTATCGAGAATGGATGCCTTGCAGGCACAAGCCATGTCTGTGGAAACCGGCCGGCGGCGCCGGCAACATATCATCGGGATTGATGCCGCGCTTGAACGTATAAGAACGGGTAGTTACGGGGACTGTTTTGAATGCGGTGAATCAATCAATCCGAAACGTCTGGAAGCGGACCCCGTTGCCACCCTTTGTATCAGCTGTGCTGAGGCGCATGAGTAGCCACGATTTACCCGCCCTTTAGCCTCTTGTAAGCAACCCATTGCGGGCATCACAAAAAAAACAAATCCGGATGCTCTTGAAATGTAGTCCGCATATCCCCAACTCTGCAGGCAGACTGCGGAATACCTTAACGAGGCTTTCACAGGCATTTAACAGACCTTCGCGGTAAGACCGTTGAGGTCATATGTATTTTTGAATAGAAATTTTGGAGAACTTCAAATGAACCTTCGTCCTTTACACGATCGAGTGATTGTGAAACGAATGGAAGAAGAACGTATGTCCGCTGGCGGCATCGTCATTCCTGACTCAGCAACTGAAAAACCTGTCCGCGGTGAAGTGCTTGCGATAGGCAATGGCAAAATTCTCGATAACGGTGAAAAGCGTGCGCTGGATATCAGCGTTGGTGAGACCATCCTGTTCGGCAAGTATTCGGGAACAGAAGTGAAAGTGGATGGCGAAGAACTGCTCGTTATGCGCGAAGAAGACATCATGGCGGTAATTGAAGCCTGATAACCCCTATTAAGTATTGAACGAATTGAGGATTAGACAATGAGTGCTAAAGACGTACGTTTTGGCGAAGACGCCCGTGGCAAGATGCTGCGCGGTGTTAACGTTCTGGCCGACGCGGTCAAGATAACGCTGGGACCCAAGGGTCGCAACGTGGTGCTGGATAAGAGCTTCGGTTCTCCTACCGTCACCAAAGATGGTGTTTCCGTGGCGAAAGAGATCGAGCTGGAAAACAATTTTGAAAACATGGGTGCACAGATGGTCAAGGAAGTTGCTTCCAAGACCTCTGACGTCGCTGGCGACGGCACCACGACAGCAACTGTATTGGCCCAGGCCATGTTGCGCGAAGGCATGAAAGCTGTTGCGGCCGGGATGAACCCGATGGATTTGAAACGTGGTTTGGATAAAGCCGTTTCAGCTGCTGTTGATGAGCTCCAAGGGATGTCTACACCTTGCACCGACAACAACGCGATTGCACAGGTTGGCTCAATATCTGCCAACGCTGATACCGAAATCGGTGAGTTGATCGCTGAAGCCATGAACAAGGTCGGCAAAGAAGGTGTTATCACTGTTGAAGATGCCACCGGTCTGAAAAATGAACTGGATGTGGTTGAAGGTATGCAGTTTGACCGTGGTTACCTGTCACCCTACTTCATCAACGATCAGGCAACCATGAGCGTTGAGTTGGAAAATCCTTACATACTGTTGCATGACAAGAAAATCAGTAATGTACGTGACCTGCTTCCGGTACTCGAAAGTGTTGCCAAGTCCGGCAACCCGCTTTTGATTATCGCTGAGGACATTGAAGGTGAAGCCCTGGCTACACTGGTGGTTAACTCCATCCGCGGTATCGTTAAAGTCTGTGCCGTTAAGGCACCGGGTTTCGGTGACCGTCGTAAAGCCATGCTGGAAGATATCGCTGTACTGACCGGTGCTACCGTGATTGCAGAGGAAGTTGGTCTTTCACTGGAAAAAGCAACGCTTGAAGAACTGGGTTCTGCAAAGAAAATTCAGATCACCAAGGAAAATACCACGGTAATTGACGGCGCTGGCAGCAGCGACGATATCTCCGGACGTGTTAACCAGGTTCGGTCACAGATCGAAGAAGCCACCTCTGACTACGATCGTGAAAAACTGCAGGAACGCGTAGCCAAGCTGGCCGGCGGTGTTGCAGTCATCAAGGTGGGCGCCGCGACCGAAGTCGAAATGAAAGAAAAGAAAGCCCGCGTTGAAGATGCCTTGCACGCAACCCGTGCAGCGGTTGAAGAGGGTGTTGTTCCCGGTGGTGGTGTTGCCCTTGTGCGCGCACTTGAAGCCGTTAAAAACATGAAAGGCGATAATCACGACCAGAATGTTGGTATCGAAATCGCTTGCCGTGCCATGGAAGAACCCCTTCGTCAGATCGTCGGTAACGCCGGTGAAGAAGGCTCTGTTGTACTGAACAATGTAAAACATGGTGAAGGCAACTACGGTTACAACGCGGCAACTGGTGAGTATGCCGATATGATCGAGTCCGGTATTCTGGATCCGACCAAGGTAACCCGTTCTGCTCTGCAGAATGCAGCTTCTATCGCTGGCCTGATGATCACCACTGAAGCCATGGTGGCTGAACTGCCTAAGGACGATGCGTCTATGGGTGGTGCACCTGATATGGGCGGCATGGGTGGAATGGGTGGAATGGGCGGCATGATGTAATCATGTAGTTCATACCCGAGCTATACAAAGACCCCGCCTGATGGCGGGGTTTTTTTTCACCTGTCCATTCAGGTTTCCGGCGCTATACTCTATGCATGTCATCAAGCAGCCAAGACCAGATCCTGGAATTCAGTCCTTTTCTGAACCAGTTGGTCAACCGCCACCCGGACTGGCTGAGTGAGCTACAAGCCTCCGGCCGGCTGGAAAACTCAAGTCCGCCTGATGCTGACCTGCTGGCGGCGGGGATTGAAAAACTCGGGCTGGATGCTGCAGTGCGACAGTTCAGAAACCGGGAAATGATGCGCCTGATCTGGCGTGATTTGAGCGAACTCGCCCCCGTGCATGAAACCCTTGCTGATTTGAGTACGCTCGCTGACGTTTGCCTGCAAGCCGCCGTCGGATTTCACAGCCTGGCACTCGAGACAAAATACGGCGTACCGCGAAGCCCCGATGGCCAGCACCAGAAAATAGTCATCATTGGCCTCGGTAAGCTCGGTGGTTGTGAGCTTAACCTGTCGTCAGATGTTGATATTATTTTTTGTTACCCGGAACAGGGCATATGTGACGGTCGCCGCGGTCTGTCCAACGAGCAATTTTTTACCCGCCTTGCCCGCAGCATCATACGTAGCCTGTCTGAAATTACTGCCGATGGATTCTGCTTTCGGGTCGACACCCGTTTGCGGCCTTTTGGGGATTCCGGACCTTTGGTCAGCAGTTTTGCAGCACTTGAGCAATACTATCAACGCGAGGGGCGTGACTGGGAACGATATGCCATGATCAAGGCACGACCAGTCGCCGGAGATATTGCTTCAGGCGAACAACTGCTGGGCATATTGAAACCATTTGTATACCGCCGTTATATCGACTTCGGTGCCATTGAGGCCTTGCGGGATATGCATGCCAATGTCCGCGAAGATGCGTTGCGTAAAGATCGTCTGGATGACATTAAACGCGGACCGGGTGGCATTCGGGAGATCGAGTTCCTCGTCCAGACATTTCAGTTGCTCCGTGGGGGACGGGAGCCTGACTTACAAACAGCCTCGATTTTCAAGGCTGCCGCCAATTTACAAAAACTTCAGATGCTGTCAAAGGAAGTGGTAGCAGAGATACTGGCGTCTTACCGGTTCTTACGGAAAACAGAAAACTGCATTCAGGCTTTACACGATCAGCAAACGCACCGGGTTCCGACCGGTGATGATGGTTTAAGGGTCGCGCGGGCCATGGGATTTAAGGGCATGCCTGATTTCCAGTTGGCGCTCGAGCAGACGCGAAACAAGGTTGAGGCACTGTTCGAACAAAGCCTGCCACAACCGAGTGGACCCGCTGATGATAAGAACCCGTGGAATGCCTGTTGGCAAAGAATGCGAAACAACAGCCAGGATGATAACCCGGACACTGCCGAGTGGAAGCCACTGCCAGCGTTCATTAAACGATTGAACCGGCTTTCACTCAGCCAGCGGGCATCTCAGCGCCTGGACCAGTTTATGCCGCTATTGCTGGAACGCTTCGATTCCCTGTCACCCGATGATGCAGTCATCAACCGTGTTCTCGACCTGGTTTCCGCGATATGCAGACGCAGCGCATATCTTTCCCTGCTGGTGCAGAACCCTGATGCCACCAAGCGCATGCTGGAGTTATTCACAACCAGCAAGCGTGTCGCAGAAGCGGTCACCCGGTATCCGGCATTGCTTGATGAATTGATAGACCCGAGCCTTGGTGCCTATCCACCCACAAGGCAGGATATCCAGGCAGGTGTTCAGCGGATTCTGGATGGCGATAACGATACTGAAACCAGGTTGCAGGACCTGAACTACTTTAAACAGATGATCAGTCTGCGGATTGCAGTAGCGGTGATGAAGTCAACGATGTCGGCGTTTGAGGCCAGCAGCGCATTAACCCGGCTTGCCGAAAGCCTGGTACAGGCTGTTTTATATTTGTCCCGTCTTGAGATGCTAAGCCGCCATGGCCACTTACCCGGACCGGAACTTGCTGTAATTGGCTACGGCAGCCTGGGAGCCTATGCGCTGGGTTTTGATTCAGATCTCGACCTGATTTTTCTGTTCCAACCCATAGCGGAAGAGTCAGATGGTCCCCGACCGCTATCGGCTGAACGTTATCACACCAACGTTGCGCGGCGCATGCTTAGCTTAATGTCAGCTACGACCCCCTCCGGTCGTCTGTACAGTATAGATGCCCGGTTAAGACCCAATGGCCGGGCCGGAATGCTGGTTTCCAGTGTGGATGCGTTTAAGCGCTACCAACTGGATGAGGCATGGGTCTGGGAACTACAGGCATTGACCCGGGCAAGGTCATTTGCGGGTGACGAAAAAACAGCCAACAGTTTTGCGTCTATCCGCAAAGTGGTACTGACAACGGGGCGTGACGAGACCCAGGTTAGATCCGAGGTGCTGGCCATGCGGGAACGTTTACGCAATGAGCATGGTGATGCAAACCCCCTCAAGCACGGACACGGAGGCTTGCTGGATATCGAATTTGTGGTGCAATTGGGTTTGCTGCTCAATGCAGCAGAGCACCCTGATGTGATCGGGTTCACGCAAGTGGGCTACCAACTGAAGGCTTTGCATGAATGCGGCTGGATAGGCGCCAATGCATACAATGTACTGGATGGTGCATACGCACAGCTGAGTCATGCAAGACTACAGGCTGCACTGCTCGATGACAGTGCCGAAATTGAGACCGCTCCCCTGCTAGATATCGCCCAGGCATTATGTGATGAGATATTGGGGTAGAATACACTTTCTTTTTTTGTGGAAATGACATGACTCATCGCACCGACGCTCAGGATGACAGCCTGGAATATGCAAACACGCAAACACGGGTTGAGGTAAGCCGCGCTGATCTGCCGCTTTCCTGCCCACAAACAAATCAGAAGCTCTGGAATGCTCACCCGCGCGTTTTTCTTCCTATTGAGGAAAGCGGTGAAGCCACTTGCCCGTACTGTGGTACACATTACGCACTGAAAAACGAGTGAGTTGTCTCGAAACAGCACCACTATGTCCTCGAACCGCAGCCGTGCAGTTGAAAACTTGTGAGCTTCCCGAACCCGTATTTCAGGGTTGACACGAAACCAGCGCACCCGCCTTCATGCACGTAGTACAAGCACTGGTTTCTCTCGGGATAGGCGGCTCAGAAATGGTTGCCGTTGAAACCACCGAGTTCTTACGGGCTGCCGGTCACAGGGTCACTGTTGTGGCGGCTAACGGGCCGTTGCTGGACCGGGTGAATGCTGCCGGAGCAGAATTTCTTGACTGGCCTATCGGCCGAAAACGCCTGGGTACCCTGTCTTATATTCGACAGTTGCGCTCCTGGTTGATGGAAAACCAGCCGGATATTGTTCACGTACACTCCCGTCTGCCAGCCTGGATTTGTTATCTTGCACTACGCAAGCTGCCCGCCGACAAACGCCCGGTTTTTATTACATCCATGCATGGCCAGTACTCGGTCAGCAGTTACAGCGCCATCATGGCGCGTGGTGATTTTGTCATCGCTGTTTCCAACCACATACGCGAATATACCTTAAAGAACTACCTGCCCGAAGATAGTCCACAACTGCGCACGATTTACGGCGGTACCAGCCGTGATGATTTTCCATATGGCTATCGGCCATCAACCGAATGGTTGCAGCGTACCTTCGCGGAGTTCCCTCAACTGGAGGGTAAAAGAATCCTGCTTCTACCTGGACGTTTGTCCCGTTACAAGGGTCATGCAACGTTTATTGAACTACTGGCCATACTGCTGAAAGAATTTGATGATATTCATGCCGTCATACTCGGGCGGGCAAAACCGGGTTCACGGTATATCAATGAGCTCGAAGGTCTTGCCGAACGTCACCGGGTCAGCGAGCAACTGACATTCTGCGGTGCAAGAACCGATATGCGGGACTGGATGACGGCTTCAAGCATTGTATTTAGCCTGTGCAGCGATCCGCCGGAAGCATTTGGCAGAATCGCGCCGGAAGCGTTGTCACTGGGTGTTCCTGTTATCGCATGGGATCACGGCGGTACCCACGAGATTTTAAGCGTTATGTTTCCAACCGGTGCGGTTGATCCTGACAACCTGCCGGACCTGGTACAGAAAACCCGTGAATTTTTACTACAGGCGCCCATGGTCAAAAACAGCGATACATTTTCATTGAAAGATTCCATGGATCAGACCATGCGTCTGTATGATTTTGCTGTGAAGAAGGAAGATTGATGAACCTACTGCTAAAGCGATTGCAAGCTGACTGGCCGTGCTGGCTGGCCGTATCTTTTTTCGCGCTGTTGCCATTCGGCAGACTGGCAGAAATTCCACTATCGGCCTTTGCCCTGTGTTTACCTTTTTTGGCCCGCTCAGCGGTTCACCGGCAACGTATTCGCCAGGTCAGCGTTATTGTCGTCCCCATTTTTCTTTGTTTTTGGATTCCCATGGTGGTGTCCAGTTTTGATTCATACCTGCCACAAAAGAGTTGGGTCAGTTCACTGGCTGCACTGCGATTTCTGGCCGCTGTGCTCAGCATGGCGGTTTTATTGCGTGCGGATTCCGCGCGCTGGCGTGTTATCCGCTGGACCTCTTTCCTGCTGGTGTTTTGGGCGGTGGATGGTTTTGTGCAGCTGATTTTTGGCAATGATCTGTTCGGTATTGCAATGAACCCGGACCGTCTCAATGCGCTGTTTGTACAAAAATACCAGTTTTACGGTCCAACGCTGGCCATGCTTTCACCGTTATTACTTGAACATGCACGCCGGCACTGGCCGGCCTGGGCCTGGGTGACTGCTTTCACCCTGATGCTGGGCGCGGTACTGATCGCCGGAATGCGTGCCGGCTGGCTGATAATGGGCCTGGTCCTTGCGGTTTACCTGTGGTTGATGTTCAAGCGTGAGAACCGCGAATTGAGAAAAGCATCATTATCAATCCCCGTGCTTGTGGTTACTGCGATTATTGGCAGTTACCTGGTTTCTCCCCTGTTCCAGGCAAGGCTTGATCAGTCACTGACCATTACGCAAGGCACCCAGGCTGCGGTCAGCGCGGCAAGCAACCTGCGAATACCAATTTTCAAAACCAGCCTGATCATGTACAAGGAACACCCGGTCAATGGTGTAGGTGTGCGGGCCTTTCCCGTGGCCTACATGGAATACGCGGCTGATGATGATGTCCATATCCAAAACTCGGGTGGTAAATCCGGCGCAACTCATGCACACAACCTGGTGCTTGAAGTGATGGCAGACACCGGCAGCATCGGTTTACTGGGGATGATTGCCGGGTTTGTGCTGGTATTGCGCTTCTGGAGACAGATGACACCGACAAGGCGCAATGAAGCATTTCCTTTTGCACTGGCGCTGGCACTGGTTCTGTTTCCGCTCAACTCGCACTTTGCCCTTTATGGGACCTATATGTCTTCATTGATCTGGGTTCTGTTCGGACTTTGGGCAGCGTCAATTGAGACCAAACCGGCCTAGCCAATGCGTTTTTTCTACTCTTTACTGGTCACACTGCTTACCCCTTTTGTTTTGCTGTACTTTGCGTTTCGCGGGCTTCGGGACCGTGCCTATCTGAACCGCCTGGGTGAACGGTTTGGTTTTGTGCCAAAGAACGTAGAAGCCGGCGGCATACTGGTGCATGCAGCATCGGTCGGTGAGTTTAATGCAGCCAGCCCCTTGATCAGGGCGTTGCTTAAAACCTATCCCGGCAAGTCAATCACGGTCACTTCGCTGACACCAACCGGTTCTGAACGGGTACAAAGTGAACTCGGGGATAAAGTATCTCACTGTTACATTCCGCTTGATTTACCCGGCGCCGTTTCCCGCTTTTTGAGCCGTTTACAGCCACAACTGATCATTGTGATGGAAACCGAAATATGGCCCAACCTCTACCTCCAGGCACAACGGCTGAACATACCGCTGATGATGGCAAATGCCCGCCTTTCACAGCGGTCGGTGAATCGATTTCAGCGTATGCCTGGATTTGTAAGGGATGTTCTGCAATCAGTTGACTGGGTCGGAGCTCAAAGCAACGATGATCAGAACCGGTTGACCGGATGCGGGGCAGATCCTCGAGCGGTCGAACTAACCGGCAACCTCAAGTTTGATCTTGCTACACCAGCCAGTCTTAATGAGCAGGGTGCTGCCCTGCGATCACGCTGGAACAGTAACCGGCCGGTACTGGTTGCAGGCAGCACCCACGAGGCTGATGAGAGCGTGGTGATACCTGCATTTGCAGGTTTACTGAAAACCCTGCCTGACTCCCTGTTGATCCTGGTGCCACGCTATCCGGAACGATTCACCCGCGCAACGCAATTGGCAAAAGCTGCCGGTTTGCGAACCGAACTTCACAGCCAGGGAGAGGCATGTTCTGAACAGGCGCAGTGCTTTGTGATAGATACCATCGGTGAACTCATGACCTACTACGCCTGTGGAGATGTCGCATTTGTCGGTGGCAGCTTCGGTGATCAAGGTGGACACAATGCGCTTGAACCTGCCGCACTGGGCAAACCTGTTTTACTGGGTCCGAATATGGATAATGCCAGGGAAATTGCTTCTCAGCTGTTGAAAAGCAACGCCGCGCGTCGCGTCACCAACCAGCAGGACTTCCGACAGGCGGCAGAGCAGATACTGGCAGATGGAGTATTGCGCGACAGCATGGGTCAGGCGGGCAAGAATTTGGTTGATAAAAATAAGGGTGCGCTGGATTTAACGCTAAGAGCGGTTGAAAAGTTGCTTTAACCACATGACCCAAACAAAGGCAACGTCATCCCGGCCTGCGCCGGGATGACGTTGCGATCACTGAAGACCGGGTTTATCTGTTACTGCAGGATGGAATTAACCTTTTGCAGATCTTCTGAAGCCAATACACCCGCCGCTGCTTTTAGCCGCAGGTGATCAACGATATAGGTATGACGCGCCAGCGAGTTGTCCCGTTGAGCCTGGAAATAACGTTGCTGGGCAATCAATACATCCACGATGGTACGGGTCCCTACTTCAAATCCGGCCTGGGTTGCCTCAAGGGCGCTTTCAGCTGAAATCATCGCCTGGCCAAATGCACCGACCTGTTCAATACCGGCAATTACTGCGCGATAGGCGTTTTTTGTTGCTCTTACGACCGCCCTTTGCTGCTGATCCAGGTCCTCATTGACCGCATTAAGGAGATAGCGGGCCTGCCTTGTCCTGGAAGTTATCACGCCGCCCTGGTAGATGGGCACGTACAGTTGCAGGCCAATCTGATTATCATCGCTTTTCGTTTCTGCAGTCGCGAAATTTTCGCCTGTAAGGCTTGTGAACGCCCGCTTGTTGTTCGTGAATCGATTCAAACTACCCACCAGGTCCAAGGTAGGAAAGTGGCCGGAACGTTGTAAACGTATGTTGGCATCAGCAATTTCAACACCCATATGCGCCGAGATCACGAACGGGTTGTACTGCATGGCAATATCAACCCACTCTTGCGCGCTCTCTGGTAGCGGTTTGACCAGCGGCAACACCTCCTGCAGTGGATCGTAGTCATCGAAATACTGACCGGTCAGTTCAACCAGAGCCTCCTTGGTATCGGCCAGGTTGTTCCTCGAGACGATGGCGCGGGCACGAGCATTGTCATAGCTGGCACGGGCTTCGTGGACGTCTGTCACTGCAGTCAGACCAACTTCAAACCGTTGTTCGGCCTGCTCAAACTGTCTTTGCAGGGCCTTTTCTTCGGCCTCGGCAAAAATAACACCATCCTGTGCCGTCAATACGCTGAAATATCCACCTGCAACCCTCACCAGGAAGTCCT
>JASJFX010000065.1:0-26137 GCA_033791845.1 Lysobacterales bacterium
AATAATGGTATTCCAGTTACCCCTGCGCACCCGTTCAGCCAATACCTGGTTGAACAAAAAACTGCGTATGGCTGACAGGTAAATACTTCTTTTGTTTCGCTGCAGACGGGCATTCCTGTCCAGTAAGCGAAAACCCTGTTCAACATTCTGACCCCGGAATCCAAATCGCTGGGGGCCGAAATAATTTGGCACACCCATTGTCCTGATTTTCTCCAGACGCTGTATGGTTTGATCTGTGTCGCCCTTGAAGCAACGAATTTTCAATTGGAAACGGTTGCCGTCGAGCGTGCCGCGTTTCAGCTTGCGCGTGTGTTGCCGGCTTTCAAGAATTCTGACGCCTTCGATTTCCGTATTCTCAAGATTTTCCTGTGTGGTACTGCTGAAAGGGACAGAGAACCATTGCCGGGTCACCGCGTGACGGTCTTTAAGACCGGCAAAACCGACATCACGCGGTACACAATCTGTTGCCCTGGCCAACTCCTTCGCCACCCAGTCGGTATTGGCGGAACGCTTTTCCACCCATAGCCACAGATGGCCGCCCTCACCTTCAGGATGAATCCTCGGAATTTCTTCCACCATGAAGTCGTCAGGGCAACTCCTGATGACGCCCTCAGCTTGTGGTAAACCCAGAAAATATGGCCAGTCCGGAACCGTGAACACTTACCAGCCCCTGATCAGAACAATTGCAAGCGCAGTAATGCCCTCACCCCGACCACAAAAGCCCAATCCCTCGGTGGTCGTTGCCTTGACGGATACATCCGTCGCGTCAATACCGATGTCAGTAGCGATATTGGCTTTCATTTGCTCGGCATAAGGGGTGATTTTAGGTTTCTCGCAAACCACTGTGATGTCACAATTGATCACAGACCAGCCATCATGCTTTAACAACATATCAACCCGGTGGAGTAAATCACGGCTGTCCGCTCCTGCCCAGCGGGTATCGGAGGGAGGGAAATGCCTGCCGATATCACCCAGTGCCGCTGCACCGAGCATTGCGTCACACAGGGCATGCAGACCGACATCGCCATCGGAATGGGCCTTCAATCCACGCTCAAACGGTATCCGTACACCACAAAGCACGACATGATCACCCTCGCCGAAAGCATGTACGTCAACACCTTGTCCGATACGAATTTTCATCTTGGCTCAGGAGGACAACTCCTTGCGCGCCAGCAGGGCTTCAGCAATCGCCAGGTCGCTGGAATGGGTAATCTTGATGTTCGCGGATGAACCCTTTACCAGTAATGGCCTGACCCCGACGAACTCCATCGCAGAAGCTTCGTCTGTTAATTCACAACCAGCATCCTGTGCGGCGTCGATGGCCTCTGCGAGGACCCCTACACGGAATAGCTGGGGTGTTTGGGCCGCCCACAATTCGCTTCTATCCACCGTGGAAACGATCTCCTGCGAATCTCCTGCACGTTTTAGTGTATCACCTACAGGCATCGCAAGAATGGCGCCATCAGCGGACTCCAAACCCAATTCCAGAAATTTCTCCAGACGGGAAGGCGACAAGCACGGGCGCGCCGCATCATGCACAAGCACCCAGTCCGTTTCAGAGTGATGATCAGCGATGAAGCGCAAACCATTACGCACAGATTGCGCTCTTGTATCACCACCAGTAACCGTCCTTACCGTCGCGGCCAATAGACCAACCGCAGATTCAAACCATTGGTCATCCTCGGCCAGAACCACGGTGATACTGCTAATCAGAGGGTGAAACTGAAACACCTTGATCGAATGTGAAAGTACCGGTTTGCCACAGACCGGCAGGTATTGCTTCATCATGGCACCACCGAAACGCATTCCGTGGCCGGCCGCAGGAATCAAAACATGAACTTGTGATGCACTCACATGCTCTCTCCATCGTTTTTTACGGTTTCAGAATTACCGGGTGGTGGTGGCACCACCTGGTAAAACTGCTCAGCCGGCTTGATCAACCCCAATTCGTTACGTGCCCGCTCCTCCACCGCTTCCAGACGTTCACGCAGATCTTCTACTTCAGCCTGTAATTCGGCGTTGCGCTGGAGCAGGTCATCGTTCAGCTGACGCTGATCTTCAACCCGGGTCTCCAGTCGGGCCACTTCCCTGAACCCGCCGTCCCCCAGCCACAACTTAAACTGTAGCAATACCAGTATGACAAACAGTATCAGGGTAACTACACGCATACTTTAATCATGGACTTAAATGTTTGAATGCACCATACCCTGCATAACGTGCATTAGCACCCAGGGCCTCTTCGATACGCAGCAACTGGTTGTACTTGGCTACCCGGTCCGAACGGCACAGCGAGCCGGTCTTGATCTGGGTCGCGGAACTGGCAACCGCCAGGTCTGCAATGGTCGTATCCTCGGTCTCGCCTGAGCGATGTGACACGACCGCAGAATAACCCGCAGCAGCAGCCATATCGATGGCACTGATCGTTTCGGTCAGTGTTCCGATCTGGTTGAACTTGATCAGGATTGAGTTGGCTATGTTCTGCTCTATACCCTTTGCAAAAATCTCAGTATTGGTCACGAACAGATCATCACCCACCAACTGGCATTTGTCCGCTGACAGTTTCGAATGAATGGCCCAACCGTCCCAGTCATTTTCAGCCAACCCGTCCTCGACAGTGATAATCGGATACTGCCCCAACCAGCCGTCGAGATATTCAGCAAACTCCTGGGATGTAAATGAACGGTTTTCGGATTCGAAATGATAACGTCCATCCCGGTAAAACTCGGAAGCCGCCGCATCCAAACCAAGGTAAACGTCCTTGCCTACAGCGTAACCGGCCAGATCGATCGCCTCGAGCACGGCTTCAATTGCCGCTTCATTGGACGGAAGATCCGGTGCAAAACCACCCTCATCCCCCACTGCAGTTGAAAGACCACGACCACTGATGACACTTTTTAATGCGTGAAACACTTCGGTACCACAACGCAGGGCCTCAGAAAAAGAACCGACACCCACAGGTAAAATCATGAACTCCTGGATATCAACACTATTATCCGCGTGCGCGCCGCCGTTGATGATATTCATCATGGGCACAGGCAACTCTGTTGCGGCACCGCCGCTCAACCAGGACCACAATGGCAGCTTGTGATGGTTGGCCATGGCGTGCGCATTTGCCAGAGAAACACCCAGCAAGGCATTCGCTCCCAGGTTTGATTTGTTATGGGTTCCATCAAGTTCAATGATTAACTGATCGATGTCCTTCTGGTCACCGGCATCCTTTCCCTTCAATGCTGACGCAATAGCACCATTCACATTTGCAACGGCCTCTAAAACACCTTTTCCTCCATACTTAGACGGATCCTTGTCACGTAACTCTATGGCCTCTCGCGCTCCGGTTGATGCACCTGAAGGAACGGCGGCGCGGCCAAACGCACCGGACTCCAGTGTGACTTCTGCTTCAAGTGTCGGGTTGCCCCTCGAGTCAATAATTTGACGGGCATGTACTGATTTTATTCGTGTCATGAAATATGTTCTCTCAAGTTTAAAGGTTACAAATTACATGCTCCAGAAACTGACCGGCCTTGGTGGCCTCATCGAGATTCTTGAGCGTTATTAACAGTTCTTCCATTCGATCCAGCGGCCAGGCATTGGGGCCATCACTTTTGGCACTGGCCGGATCCGGGTGGGTTTCCATAAAAAGACCGGAAACACCTACAGCGATGGCCGCACGTGCCAACACCGGTATAAATTCACGTTGCCCGCCTGATGAATCCCCATGGCTACCCGGTAACTGTACAGAATGCGTGCCATCAAAAACAACCGGGCACCCGGTCTCACGCAAAATAGCCAGCGAACGCATATCCGAAACCAGGTTGTTGTAACCGAATGAAGCACCGCGTTCACAGACCATGATCTGTTCATTACCGGTGCTCCTTGCCTTGTCGGATACATTTTTCATTTCCCAGGGTGATAAAAACTGGCCCTTCTTTATATTAACCGGTAAACCGGCACTGGCAACCCGGGTGATGTAGTTGGTTTGACGGCATAGAAATGCAGGTGTCTGTAATACATCGACGACTTCAGCGACTGTCTGAATATCGGTATCTTCATGTACGTCTGTCAAAACCGGTACACCGGTTTCGTCTTTGACTTTTTGCAGAATACGCAGACCCTCTTCCATTCCCGGGCCACGGAAACTGTCGATGGACGAACGGTTGGCCTTGTCAAATGAAGACTTGTAGATGAACGGTATATCCAGCCGGGCGGTTATCTCCCTTAAGCGGAAGGCGGTGTCCAGCGCCAACTGCTCTGATTCAATCGCACAGGGACCGGCAATCAGAAAAAATGGCTGATCCAGGGCCGCTTCAAATCCACACAACTTCACAGACTGGCAACTTCCGCAGGCAATTCACCTTGCTTTGATTTCAGAGCCGCTTCGATAAACCCGGTAAACAGGGGGTGACCATCGCGTGGTGAAGAAGTGAATTCAGGGTGGAACTGACAACCCAGGAACCATGGGTGGTCGGGAATCTCAACGATTTCGACCAGTGTCTCATCCATTGAATGGCCGGAAAGAAGCATACCGTTCTTTTGCAGAATATCGCGATAATGGTTATTGAATTCATAACGGTGGCGGTGACGCTCGGTGATGATGTCCTGACCATACAGGCGATGGGCCAGGGAACCGGGCCGCAAGCGGCAGCGCTGACCACCCAAACGCATGGTTCCGCCCAGGTCAGATTCTTCCGAACGCTTTTCTACATTGCCGGAAGCATCCAGCCATTCGGTGATCAAACCGATGACCGGTGCGCTGGTATCCTCATTGATTTCAGTGCTGTTGGCATCCTCAAGACCGCATACATTACGTGCAAACTCGACCACGGCCGCCTGCATGCCAAAACATATGCCAAGGTAGGGAATATTGTTTTCACGGGCGTAGCGTATGGTCATTACCTTGCCTTCAAAACCGCGCTCACCAAAGCCACCCGGAACCACGATGGCATCGGCGCCGTCCAGACAGTCGATGCCTTCTTCTTCTATCTGCTCGGCTTCGACCCTGAGTAGTTTGACACGGATGCGCTGCCGCAAACCACCATGCGTGATCGCCTCGGTCAATGATTTATAAGCATCGGCATGGTCGACATATTTACCGACCAGGGCTACGGTCACCTCATGTTTGGTGTGACTCAACCTGTCGACCACCTCTACCCAGCGCGACAGATCGGCCTCACCGGCTTGGAGACCCAAACGGTCAATGACAATATCATCCAACCCCTGTTCATGCAGTAGCAACGGAATTTCGTAAATACTTTCCCGTGCGTCCAGGGCAGTGATGACCGCCTTTATGGGCACATTGGTGAACAGCGCGATCTTGGCCCGCTCTTCCTCGGAAATATCCCGTTCACAACGGGCCAGGATCACATCGGCGGCAATACCGATTGAACGCAGTTCCTTAACAGAGTGCTGGGTGGGTTTTGTCTTGATCTCGTTCGCGGCTTTCAGATAGGGCACCAGGGTCAGGTGCATGAACAGGGCCTGTCTGCCATATTCAGAACCGAGTTGCCTGATCGCTTCAAGGAACGGCAGTGATTCGATATCACCCACCGTACCACCGATTTCTATCATGGCAACATCAAAACCCTCGGCGGCTTTCACCACGTTCTTTTTGATCTCATCGGTAATATGCGGAATCACCTGGACGGTACCACCAAGATAGTCACCACGGCGTTCGCGGGCGATGACGTTATTGTAGATGCGACCGGTAGTGAAATTATTCAGCTGACTCATACGCGTGCTGATAAATCGCTCGTAGTGACCCAGATCGAGGTCGGTTTCGGCGCCGTCCTCGGTTACATAAACCTCACCGTGCTGGAACGGACTCATGGTGCCCGGATCAACATTGATGTAGGGGTCAAGCTTGACCATGGTGACTTTCAGACCGCGTGTTTCTAGTATGGCGGCCAATGAAGCCGCAGATAATCCCTTACCCAATGAAGAGACAACGCCGCCCGTAACGAAGATAAATGATGTCATGCCAGAACCTGCTTAGAGTTTGAAATAGTTCTGGAGTACAATTATACGTATCGCCCGCCTTTAAGGCGACCAAAGAATTGTTCTTCTTTATGCCAAATGCAATTTGTGTTAAAAAGTGCTGCTTATTCACACCTTATTTATAAAAGAAATTAAATGAATCCTGATACTACGCAAACGGCCCGCCCGCTGGGTCGCACAAATTCACCCGTAAAATTTCTCGGACTAGCCGTTTTTACAGGCTTCATGCTATTGGCTGCAGGCAACGCCAGTGCAATGGAAATCGCCGAATGGCGCTTTCAGACCTCTCTTTACACCCACCACTGGAGTTCCGACCCGGATCATGTCAGCAATTCAAAACTGCTTGACCTGGAATTTGAAACCACCACCGGGTGGATATACGGCTTCGCCTATTTTCAAAACTCATTTGGCCAGCCCAGTCAGTACCTGTATGCCGGCTACTCTTGGCCCTTGTTCAAAACCGACTGGTCCTATTTCAAGCTGACGGGTGGGTTTTTGCATGGTTATAAAGAACCGTACGAGGATAAAATTCCAGCAAACGGTCTCGGCATAGCACCGGCGATCGTGCCCTCTTTCGGTTTAAAATATAAACGTGTCTTTACCGAACTCCAGATTCTCGGAACAGCAGCAGTCACATGGACCGTCGGGTTTAATTTTGGTCATAAATCAGATTGAAATCCTGCGAAAAATTCAGGATGATTAACACTTGCCTGAATAGTTTTACTTAATTCTGTAAACAGTTCACGTACAAAAAACTTACCGGAAAACGGAGCTACATGAACAAACAGTACCAGGCCCGGGATATTGAAGTCCTGACCGGCCTAGAACCCGTACAACGCCGCCCCGGCATGTACACCGACACCAGCCAGCCCAATCATTTAATCCAGGAGGTCATCGACAACAGTGTCGATGAGGCCCTCGCAGGTTACTGCAAGGACATTGAAGTCACATTGCATGAAGACGGCTCGGTTGAAGTCGTAGACAACGGTCGCGGTATGCCAGTTGATATCCACCCTGAACATGGGATCGCAGGTGTCGAGCTGATCCTCACCCGTTTGCACGCGGGTGGTAAATTCTCTAATGAGAACTACCAGTTTGCCGGCGGTTTGCATGGTGTCGGTGTGTCTGTGGTCAATGCCTTATCAACCGATCTTGAAATATGGGTGAAAAGGGATGGCCAGGAATACCACATGGCCCTCCAGGACGGCCTGAAAGTCAGTGACTTGAAAGTTGTCGGAACCGTTGGCCAGCGCAACACGGGTACACGTATCCGCTTCTGGCCTGACCCAAAATACTTTGACAACCCAAAAATTTCCTACAAGGCTCTGCGACACCTGTTACGTGCCAAGGCAGTTCTCTGCCCCGGTTTACATGTCACGCTGTGTGTTGCCAAAACCGGCGAAAAAGAGGAATGGCAGTTTAACCAGGGTCTTGAGGACTACCTGCATAACGAAACGCAGGGAATAACAAGACTACCCGCTCACCCGTTCACCGGTGATTTGAAGGGCACCGACTCGGAAGTCAGCTGGGCATTATGCTGGTTACCGGAAGGCGGCCAGTTGCAGGAGAGCTACGTCAACCTGATCCCAACGGTACAGGGCGGCACGCATGTCAACGGTTTGCGTACCGGTCTGGTCGAATCGCTTCGTGAGTTTTGCGAAATGCACAACCTGCTGCCACGCGGTGTTCGACTGGCCCCGGATGATATTTGGGACCGCATCGCCTATATCCTCTCAGTCAAGATGACCGATCCGCAATTTAGTGGTCAGACCAAGGAGCGTTTGTCATCCCGTGCCACCGCCACCTTCGTTTCAGGTGTAGTGAAAGACGCTTTCAGCCTCTGGCTCAATCAGAATATCGCTGATGGTGAAGCCATCGCGACCCTTGCGGTAAGCAATGCGCAGAAACGCATGAAGAAAAACCGCCAGGTGGTACGTAAGAAAATCACTTCAGGCCCCGCCCTGCCCGGTAAGCTGGCTGACTGCACCAGCCAGGATTTATCCCTGACAGAATTATTCCTGGTCGAGGGTGATTCTGCGGGTGGTTCAGCAAAACAGGCCCGCAACCGCGAGTACCAGGCCATACTGCCTTTGCGCGGCAAGATCCTCAATACCTGGGAGGTCGAGTCCGATGCGGTGCTGGCCAACCAGGAAGTCCATGACATTTCCGTGGCCATCGGTGTTGATCCCGGCTCCAACGTTATTTCAGAGCTACGTTACGGCAAAGTCATTATTCTCGCCGATGCAGACTCGGACGGCCTGCATATCGCGACGCTGTTATGCGCGCTGTTTCTGAAGCACTTCCACGCACTGGTCGAAACCGGTCATATATTTGTCGCCATGCCGCCGTTGTACAGGATCGATGTTGGCAAGGAAATCCATTATGCGCTGGATGCAGAGGAACGCCAGGCGATAATGGACGTGATCGCCGCTGAGAAAAAGAAAGGCAAAATTCTCGAGACCCGGTTCAAAGGCTTGGGGGAAATGAACCCGCTGCAATTGCGCGAAAGCACGATTGACCCGGATACCCGCCGCCTGGTGCAACTGACGATAGACAACGACAGTAAAACCACAAAAATGATGGACATGCTGCTGGGTAAGAAACGTGCATCAGACCGCAAAGCATGGTTGGAAGACAAGGGTGACCTTGCGAGCACATGAGACCGCAAATTACATCAACAAGAATCCAGGAAACTCAAATTTCACATAAGGTCTTGGGTTGGGTGATACCTCCTGAGACCTCCCAAAAGAATCCTCTTTGGATCAAAGAATGAACGAAATTACACAAAGCTTTTCCGAACATGAACAACAGCCACTCAGGAAGTACGCCGAAAAGGCCTACCTCGACTACTCCATGTACGTGGTACTGGATCGTGCCTTACCGCACATTGGTGATGGCCTTAAACCGGTGCAGCGACGCATTATTTACGCGATGAGCGAGCTGGGTTTAAGTTCGGCTTCAAAACACAAAAAATCTGCACGTACAGTGGGTGATGTGCTCGGCAAGTTCCACCCGCATGGTGATTCTGCCTGTTACGAGGCCATGGTATTAATGGCACAGCCATTTTCCTATCGTTACCCGCTAATTGATGGCCAGGGCAATTTTGGCTCACCCGATGACCCGAAGTCGTTTGCGGCCATGCGCTACACCGAGTCCCGTATGTCACCCTATGCAAAAACCCTGTTGGCAGAGGTGGGTCTGGGCACGGTTGACTGGGCACCCAATTTTGACGGAACACTGAAAGAGCCGACACTGTTGCCGGCACGTCTGCCCAATATTCTTCTCAATGGCAGCACCGGTATTGCGGTGGGAATGGCCACCGATATTCCACCTCATAATCTGCGTGAGGTCGTCAGTGCCTGTATCCGTTTACTGGACGAACCCAAAGCGACTGTCGCAGAGCTATGCGAACACGTTTTGGCGCCCGATTTCCCAACCGACGCAGAAATCATTACACCAAGGGAAGATATCCTGAAAATGTATGAGAGCGGTCACGGTTCCATCAAGATGCGCGCCGTGTGGGAAAAAGAAGGTACTGATATCGTCGTGACTGCACTGCCGCACCAGGTATCCCCTGCCAAGGTACTTGAACAGATCGCTGCACAAATGCAGGCCAAGAAACTGCCGATGGTCGAAGACCTGAGAGACGAGTCGGATCACGAGAATCCGACCCGCCTGCTGATCATACCGCGCTCCAACCGCGTTGATATCCAGCAGTTGTTAAATCACCTGTTCGCTACCACCGATCTTGAGCGCAATTACCGCGTC
Source organism: Lysobacterales bacterium (assembly GCA_033791845.1). GTDB lineage: Bacteria > Pseudomonadota > Gammaproteobacteria > Xanthomonadales > SZUA-36 > SZUA-36. Next base: position 9,760 of record JASJFX010000065.1, read on the forward strand.
AATATGAACATCATTGGCAATACCGGCAAGCCGCAAGTGCTGGACTTGCGCAACCTGTTGAAGCAATGGCTGAAATTCCGGCTGGACACGGTCACACGCAGACTGGAATTTCGTCTCGACCAGGTGGTGGATCGCCTGCATATTCTCGAAGGTTTGTTGATCGCGTTTTTAAATATCGACGAGGTTATCCATATCATTCGCACCGAGGACAAGCCAAAACCGGTGCTGATGAGCCATTTCCAAATTACCGGCACACAGGCTGAAGCCGTTCTTGAATTAAAGCTGAGAAATCTTGCCCGGCTCGAGGAAATGAAAATTCGCGGTGAACAGGCTGAGCTTGAAGAAGAGCGTGAGTACCTGGAAACAACGCTGGGTTCCAAACAGCGCATGAAAACACTGGTCAAGAATGAGCTATTGGAAGATGCCAAAAAATACGGTGACGACAGACGTTCACAGCTGAACGAGCGCGAGGCTGCGCAGGCCTTGAAAGAGGAAGACCTGGTCCCATCAGAGGCCTGTACAGTGGTATTGTCCAGGTCCGGTTGGGTCAGGCTTGGAAAAGGCCACGAGATCGACGCTGCGACACTTAATTACAAAGCCGGGGATGAATACCAGCACGCAGCAAAGGGCCGTAGCAACCAGCAAGCCGTGTTTTTGGATTCATCCGGACGGGCCTATTCTTTACCGTCTCATTCATTGCCTTCTGCCCGTGGTCTTGGTGAACCTCTTACCAGTCGTTTCTCTCCAGGTGAAGGCAACCAGTTCCTCTATGCCATCACTGGCGAACCAAAGCAGAAACTCGTGCTGGCCAGTTCATTCGGTTATGGCTTTGTGACGGAAACCACCAATTTGCACAGTAAAATGAAAGCCGGTAAGGCCATGATCTCACTACCCGGTGATTCCACACCGGTGGAGCCGGCCCTCATCTCATCCGATGATGCCAATACCCTGGTTTGTGTAACATCGGATGGTTACCTGCTGGCCTTCCCGTTAAGCGACCTGCCGGAACTCTCCAAGGGCAAGGGCAACAAGCTCATCAACATTCCTCCCAAACGTTTGAAGGCGGGCGAGGAGTTCATGCTAGGAATGGTTGTGGTAGCTGAAAACGAAGAAATTCTGGTCTGGGCCGGCCAGCGATACCTGAGAATTGGTAGAAATGACCTTGAGCATTTCCGCGGAGAACGAGCCAAGCGCGGTCATAAGTTGCCACGGGGCTTTCAACGCGTCACCAGGATTGAGATAGCCCGGGATTAATAAAACAGGGCCAGCTTCTCCGCTGTTCACTTAAAACGAGGCTTGTGCAAGATAGTCGTAACTGTTCCCGGCTTCGCCCACACGGGGGGACGCTGTGCAAAACTGACACACGCCGCTCCTGCGCATCCCTGCGTCAAACACCGTGCAAACCTGAAAGGCACCGCTCCTGCGCATCCCTGCGTCAAACACCGTGCAAACCTGAAAGGCACCGCTCCTGCGCATCCCTGCGCCCGCGGTGTACCGTTCATCCTGAACATAACCGTTCATCCTGAACATAACCGTTCATCCTGAACATAGGCGTTTATTCACTGATTTTTTTCTTAATTTAATCTGGTATTAATATTGGCTACGTATAATTTGCACCGACTGATGAGCATTTTTCCGGTAACAAAAACCAATTGAAATGGAGGAAGTAGATTATGCATATTCCCGGTCTCAAATTGTTCAACCTGGCCATGATTCTCACTTTTTCGGTTTCTGTTGCAGCACAAGAACCGATCACACCCATTGAGCCTGTAAAAGAGGTCAACCTGGCCATGGTTGAGCTGGGTAAGAAACTGTATTTTGATCCGCGTTTGTCAAAATCCGGGTTCATTTCCTGCAACTCCTGCCACAACCTGAGCATGGGTGGAACAGACAATTTGAAAACCTCGATTGGTCATAACTGGCAACAGGGACCGATCAATGCACCCACGGTACTCAATTCCAGTATGAACGTTGCCCAGTTCTGGGATGGTCGCGCCGCCGACCTCAAGGAACAGGCCGGCGGGCCCATCGCCAACCCGGGTGAAATGGCTTTCACACACACACTTGCCCTGGAGGTACTTGAATCCATTCCAGCCTATGTGACCGAATTCACCCAGGTGTTCGGTCCTGACTGTATCAATATTGACCAGGTCACCGAAGCGATTGCAGAGTTTGAGAAAACACTGGTAACGCCTAATAGCCGTTTCGATCAATGGTTAATGGGTGATACCAGTGCCATTACTTCGGAGGAATTGGCCGGCTACCAGCTTTTCAAAAACAGCGGTTGCGTGGCCTGCCATATGGGTCCCGCTTTAGGTGGTACCTCGTTTCATAAAATGGGCCTGATTGCACCGTATGAAACTGAAAATGCTGCCCAGGGCCTGGCTGCGGTTACGGGGAAGGATGCGGACCGGTTTAAATTTAAAGTTCCAACCCTGCGTAATGTCGAACTGACCTACCCGTACTTCCATGATGGCGAAGCAGACTCCCTGTCCGAGGCTGTGGATATCATGGGCCGTTTGCAGCTGGGTCGTAAATTCGAAGAAACCGACATCGATAAAATCGTAGCCTTCCTGAAAACCCTGACCGGTGAACAACCTTCTTTTGTTTTACCGGAACTGCCGCCGTCAACTGACAAGACTCCTCGACCGGCACCCTTTGAGTAGATGTAATTTACCCGGGAAGTGGTACTCCACTTCCCGGGCCTTCTTTTAATAACAAAGAAATCCTGGCCCGGTCAACGATACCTGAGAATCGCCAAAAAAACCTTGAGCATTTCAGGAAGAACGCGCCAAGCGCGGTCATGTTATATTAAGTTATTCTAAATTAGAAATTTCTAATGTATAATCCATTCATCCGGTCAGATATTAGCTACTCTCATCTGCCAACCGACAGAACTCCTCGATCGGCACCAACTGAACAGGTGTCATTACCTGGAAAGCGAATCAACGCTTTCCAGGTTTTCTTTTTAATTGACAGTGGAATTTCATCACAGGGAACTCAGCGTTGGCAACAAGATCCTGTATAATACGACCCCGTCAGAGTTTCAAAGCACTGCGGTCATAGTGACCACATGTAAAAATGATTCATCTTAGGGGTTGAAGGCTTATGGCACAGATTGAATGGACAGAGGAGTTTTCTGTAGGTATTGCTTCGATTGATCAAGAGCATAAAGCCCTGATCGTCCAGATCAATCAACTCTATGAACAGCTCAGCCTGCCAACGGACACAGAAACAATAGAGTCCATGCTTGATGAACTCCAGTCCGATTTTTCAGCTCATTTCGCGCTCGAGGAACTCCTGATGCAAGAAGCCGACTTTGCTGAATTCGAGGTACACAGGAAAGACCACGAACGCCTGCTGGATCAAGTTCACGATCTGATGTTTCATTTCACCGAAGATCCGGATAGAGGTAAAGAGCTGTTAATTAACTGGCTGTCAGACTGGTTTAGTCAGCATTTCAGGGGTTTCGATGCCCGCTTGCACAATCAACTGGGCTAGGGAACCTCTGATCGCCCAATTTAACGGTCTACCAGTTTCATTCCCGCGTCATTTTTTCGGTTACCCTGAACCGTTAGTGAAACCCGGTTAATCCTGTTGAGTTCACCGGCGCTTAGCCTGATCTGTAAAGACTCCACATTTTCTTCAAGATAAACTCTTCGCTTGGTTCCAGGAATCGGGAAAACGTCATCACCCTGTGCATTTAACCAGGCCAGGGCGACCTGGCTTGTCTTGCAGTTTTTAGAGCTCGCAATATCCCCCAGTTCCTTGACGATATTGAGATTGGCTTCAAAATTCCCGCCCTGAAATAACGGAATATCCTTACGGTAGTCGGCATCGCCAAACTGATCGGTGCTATTGAGTTTTCCCGTCAAGAACCCCCTTCCCAGCGGGCTATAGGGGATTATGGCAACGTCTAACTCACGACAGGCAGTCATGATTTCCGTTTCAATATCCCGGACCCAGATAGAGTATTCAGATTGCAATGCAGTGATGGGGTGCACCATACCGGCTTTTTTCAAACTGGCAGCTGAAACTTCAGAAAGCCCCAGGTATCTGACTTTTCCTGCACTGACAAGGTCAGCCATGGCACCAACGGTTTCTGTCAGTGGTACCTCGGGATCGATGCGGTGCAGATAATACAGATCAATATAATCCGTACCAAGCCTGGTCAGGCTGGCATCACAGGCTTTCTTTACATATTCGGGACGGCCGTTCAAGCCAGCCTCGTTGGGAAGAAAACCGAACTTTGTAGCGAGGATAACATCCTGTCGAATTTCCCTGACTGCACTTCCCAGCAGTGTTTCGTTATGTCCATTGCCATAAACATCCGCGGTATCAAAAAAGTTGAGCCCCATCTCGAACGCCCGTTTAATCGTAGCCCGTGACTCTTCATCATTGGTCGGCCCATACCATTCGGACATCCCCATACAGCCTAAGCCAATACGTGAAGTCACTAAGTCGCTGTTACCCATTTTCTGTGTTCTCATGACACTATTATGCTGAATCAAAAGAACGAAAACACTTGATTCGCAACACATCAATGCTTTGGAGATGATTATTGGGGTTTCTTACTGAAACATCATTTAGAATTGATATCTCACAGGTTCATCAAATATTGTTATGGGGGTTTCTATGCGCTTTAACATTTTCCTGGCAGGTCTTGCTACTGTAATGATTGCCGGCACCGCCAGTGCCGAAGGTGTATCCATTGATCCGGGGATGTGGGAAATGACGATGACCATGACCATGACCATGATGCCTCAACCAAACAGCACCACGGTCAATGAGTGTATTGAGGAGGATGAACTCAGTCCGGAAAGCTTCAACTTAGACAAGGAGAACCCCTGCAATATTTCCGATGTGGCTGTGGAAGGCAATACAGCCCGCTGGTCAATCAGTTGCTCAACCGATGGCGGTCCGATGATGGATGGTCAATGGGAATTCGCATCAAGTGGAGATACGATCAGCGGAAACGGCTCCATGAGCACGGAAATCAACGGTCAGACCATGGGCTTCGAAATGGTTTGGACAGGGGAAAGGATCGGCGACTGCGAATAATCGCCCCCGTCACTTAATACTACACCCCGATATCCTCATTCCAGAGGTCCGGTCGTTTGATGATGAAGGATTTCATCATTTGCACGCAAGTGTCATCCTGTACTACCTCAACAACCACGCCCCGGGAGCGCAACAGGTCTTCTTCACCCATAAAAGTGGTGTTCTCGCCGACCACGATCCTCGGTATGCCATAAAGCAATATGGCACCGCTGCACATTGAACAGGGTGACAAGGTGGTGTACAGCGTGCACTCACGATACACACTGGCTGGCTGACGCCCGGCATTTTCAAACGCATCCATTTCGCCATGCAATACGGCGCTGCCCTGTTGAATCCTGCGATTATGCCCCCTGCCAATAATATTCCCCTGATACACAATCACCGAGCCAATCGGAATACCACCCTCCTGTAAACCTACGTTAGCCTCATCAAATGCCGCTTTGAGAAATTGATCCATCTGGACGCCCTGCGATTTTATCTTCTATCATGGTACCCTGAATCAAATAGAAAGAGGTCAGGATGAATCAAACCGAAACCCTGACCTCTATTAACCTGACCCCTTTTCGGGAGGCGCACATGAGCTCATTGTTAATCAAAAACGGCACCGTTATTACCGCCACTGACCACTACCAGGCCGACGTGTATATCGAGGGTGAATTGATCTCCATGATTGGTGCACAGCTGGATGTTCCGGCTGACCGGGAGATCGATGCCACCGGCTGTTACCTTTTCCCAGGTGGTATAGACGCCCATACCCATATGGAATTGCCCTTCATGGGCACCCATGCCAGTGACTCCTTTGAGAGCGGTACGCTGGCCGGATTACACGGCGGCACCACGACCATCATTGATTTCGCTATCCAGACCCAGGGTGACAGCCTCGAAGCCGCTATTGAAGACTGGCATGAAAAAGCCGACGGTCACGCGGTGGGAGATTACGCCTTTCATTGCGCCGTGACGGATTTTAATGACGACACACGTAAAGAGCTTCCCGGCGTCATAAATGAACATGGTATTAATTCATTCAAGGTTTTCATGGCCTACAAGGGTGCCCTGATGATCGATGACCGGCAGATGTACGAATTGATGCAGGAACTGGTTGAGTTGGGCGGTATCGTCACCGCGCATACGGAAAACGGCGACATGATCGACAGCAATATCCAGCGGAATCTTGCCGCCGGCAATACCGCACCAAAATACCACGTCCTCTCACGACCGGCTATTTGTGAAGCCGAAGCCGCCGGCCGTGCGATTGACCTGGCCTATGAAACCGGTTGCGCATTCTATATCGTGCATACCACTTGCGAGGAAACCCTTGCGAAGGTCAAGGCGGCCACCCTGAGAAACCAGAAAGTACATGTTGAAACATGTATCCAGTACCTGTTGCTGGATGATTCCTTTTATTTCAGGGAAGGTTTTGAAGGCGCCAAGGTGGTTATGAGCCCACCGCTACGCAAGAAAAAGGACCAGGAAGCCTTATGGGCCGCGATGAACCAGAACCTTGTTCATCATGTGGCCACTGACCATTGCCCGTTTTGCATGGATCAAAAAGCCATGGGCAAGGATAACTTCTCGAAGATCCCCAATGGCGCACCCGGTATCGAAAACCGTTTTGAGCTGCTTTACAGCGAGGGTGTGGCAAAAGGCCGGATCGGACTGAACAAGTTTGTTGAAATGTCCTCGACCGGTGCAGCTAAAATTTTCGGCCTTTTCCCTCGCAAAGGTACTATCGCGGTCGGTTCTGATGCTGACATTGTCATATTTGACCCCGAGGCTGAACACACGATATCCGCTGACACCCATCACATGAACGTTGATTACAATGCCTATGAGGGCTGGCAGGTCCAGGGTAAAACCCGCACCACCATCCTGCGCGGCACCGTTGCGATTGATGAAGGAAAAGCGTTTGTTGGTGAAGGTTTTGGCAAATACCTGAAACGTCCGCCATTTAATTCCTATACTTAATATCACAGATGGGAAAAAAAACGTAGGGTGGGTTATTTATAACCCACCATTTGCATTATCGAAACTTTCTGGTGAGTTATAAATAACTTACCATTTGCATTATCGAAACTTTCTGGTGGGTTATAAATAACTTGCCATTTGCATTATCGAAACTTTCTGGTGGGTTATAAATAACCCACCCTACGGGAGAACAACTTATGTCCAGAATTGTAAAAGCGGCGATCATCCAGATGGCCAATAAATTACACGGTGATGAGAGTGTAGAGGCACACCGCAAGGCGATGATTGAAGCACATATCCCCTACATTGAGGAAGCCGGTGAGAAAGGTGTACAGATGTTGTGCTTCCAGGAGATATTTACCGGACCCTATTTCTGCCCTTCACAGGACGTCAAATGGTATGACGCGGCAGAAGCGATACCCGATGGCCCGACCACACAACTGATGTGTGAATACGCACGCAAATACAATATGGTCATCGTTGTACCCATCTATGAAGAGCATATGACCGGGGTCTACTTCAACACCGCCGCAGTGATCGATGCTGACGGGACCTATCTTGGCAAATACCGCAAAAATCACATTCCGCAGGTCGCCGGTTTCTGGGAAAAATTCTTCTTTAAACCCGGCAACCTCGGATATCCCGTATTCGACACAGCTTATGGGAAAGTGGGCGTGTATATCTGTTATGACCGACACTTCCCGGATGGCGCACGCTGCCTGGGTTTAAACGGCGCGGAAATCGTGTTTAACCCCTCCGCCACCGTCGCAGGCCTGTCCCAATATCTGTGGGAACTCGAGCAGACGGCCCATGCTGCGGCCAATGGATACTACATTGCAGCCATTAACCGTGTCGGTGAAGAAGCACCATGGAATATCGGACGCTTTTATGGCTCATCCTACTTTGCCGACCCACGTGGTCAGATCGTGGCCCAGGCCAGTGAGACCGAAGATGAGATGGTCATCGCTGACCTGGACTTCGACTTGATTCGGGAAGTCCGTAACACATGGCAGTTCTATCGCGACCGGCGGCCTGAAACCTACGGTGTACTGACGGAACTATAGACGCGTGAGCCTGGAACACCTGGTCAATCACCTGGATTCAGAACTGGATCTGAGCAATGCGGATATCGCACCGGTGCCCGAGAGTCAACGCGACTGGAAAGCGATCAGTTTCTTTACGCTGTGGGTGGGTATGGCGGTCAATATTCCGTCCTACATGATCGCGGCATCGTTGATCGATGGCGGTATGAGCTGGCAGCAGGCCATGTGGACGGTGCTGTTGGGTAACCTGATCGTTTTCGTGCCGATGTCACTTTCAGGTCATGCAGGAACAAAATACGGTATTCCTTTTCCGGTATTTGCGCGTGCGTCATTCGGTGTGCGCGGCTCGCACATCCCGTCCCTGTTACGCGCCATTGTCGCCTGCGGATGGTTTGGTATACAGACCTGGATCGGTGGGGCCGCCATTTATACTATCGTGTTAATTATCTGGCCGGTGGTGGCGGATGGCCCGGCCATGATGCCGGAATGGGTCGGTGTCAGCCTGATCCAGTTCGCCTGTTTCATGTTGTTCTGGGCGATGAATATCTGGCTGATCTGGAAGGGCATCAATTCAATCCGTATCCTTGAGCACGTGGCTGCACCCTTCCTGTTGCTCTGTGGTCTGGCCCTGCTGGCCTGGGCCTACCAGGGCGCCAACGGTTTCGGCCCGATGCTGCAGGCCGGTTCCAAATTCCAGACCTCCTCCGAATTCTGGAATCTTTTCTGGCCCAGCCTGACCGCCATGGTCGGTTTCTGGGCTACTTTGACCCTGAATATTTCCGATTTCACCCGCTACGCAAGCAGTCAGCGTGCACAGGTTGTTGGGCAGTTATCCGGTTTGCCGAGCACGATGACCCTGTTTGCTTTTATCGGTGTGGCCGTTACCAGTGCGACCATCATCATCTTCGGTGAAGCCATCTGGGATCCGGTCGTCCTGGTGCGGCGATTTGAATCCCACACGCTGGTATTCTTCTCAATGATCGCGGTTATTATCGCCACCATTTCAACCAATGCCGCTGCCAACGTGGTGGGCCCGGCCAATGCCTTTTCCAACATGATGCCGTCAAAGATCGACTTCAAACGCGGTGGTTATATCACCGGCATCATCGGCATCCTGATCATGCCGTGGAAACTGATTGCTGATCCCAGCGGTTATATTTTTACCTGGCTCATCGGTTACTCCGCCCTGCTGGGACCCGTGATCGGTATTATCCTTGTCGACTATTTCCTGATCCGGAAAACTGAACTCAACGTGGAAGACCTGTACCGAAGCAAAGGGATTTATGCCGGCTTTAACCCGGTGGCGATCGTTGCACTCGTGATTGGTGTTTTGCCCAACATTCCGGGGTTCCTGGCCAATATCGGCCTGTATTCAGGCAGCGGTTTTATCGTCAACCTGTATAACTACGCCTGGTTTATCGGTCTTGGTATTTCCAGCCTGGTTTATTATGTATTGATGAGGAATCGTGTCTGATGAGTATTGATATCCGTTGCGCGCGCCTTGATCCTGAAGAAATCGGCCGGAATTTTTCCGAACTGCATACACCGCTGACTGAACTTCAGGCCATCCAGGAATCTGCACGTTGCCTGTTCTGCCATGACGCACCCTGCATTGAGGCCTGCCCGACCGGTATCGACATTCCGGGTTTTATACGCAAGATAGTCAGTGGCAACATCACCGGTGCAGCCACAACCATCCTCGGCGAAAACATCATGGGCAATACCTGCGGTAATGTCTGCCCGGTGGAGGAGTTATGCGAACAGGTCTGTGTCAAAAATACCTCGGAAGAAAAACCGGTGGTCATCGGGCAGTTACAGCGTTACGCCACTGACTTCCTCCTCGACGGTGGAATCCAGCCTTATGAGGCCGGACCCGATACGGGCAAATCCATCGCTGTTGTTGGTGCAGGACCCGCCGGATTGTCCTGTGCACACCGCCTCTCAATACTCGGTCATAACGTGACGGTATTCGAATCCCGTGATGAGCCCGGCGGTCTGAACGAGTACGGACTCGCCGCTTATAAAATGCTGGATGACCGGGCCGCCAGGGAAGTTGCCTTTATCCTCGATATTGGCGGCATCAACATAGTGACCGGCAAGACCCTTGGTGAGGATTTTGACCTGGCACAATTGCGGCGGGATTACGATGCCGTATTTATCGGTCTAGGCCATAACGCGGTCAATGCTCTGGGAATAGATAATGAAGCGGTTGATGGTGTTCATAATGCCGTAGACTTTATTGAACTCATACGCCAGGAAGACCTGTCAACGCTGCCCGTCGGCCGCCAAGTGGTCGTGATCGGTGGTGGCAACACGGCCATCGATATGGCGGTTCAGATCAAGAAGCTGGGTGCAGAATCGGTCACCATGGTTTATCGCCGCGGATTGAATGAAATGGGTGCCACGGAGTATGAGCAACAAGTGGCCCAGACCAATGGCGTACTGATTCGTACGCATGCACGACCCCATCGCATCCTGACCCAGGATGATCAACTGATCGCTGTAGAATTTGAATACACCGAAAATGATGCCAATGACCGGTTGACTGGCACCGGCGAGATTTTTGTTTTACCGGCTGACCAGTTATTCAAAGCAATCGGCCAGGCACTTGACGCCACACCGCTTGACGGTGATGAAAAACCTGAAACATCAGATGGCCGCATCAAGGTGGATGAATATCAACGCAGCAGCCTGCCGGATGTCTGGGCAGGTGGTGACTGCACAGCAGGCAAGGACCTGACCGTCACTGCGGTACAGGATGGCAAAGTTGCCGCCATAAGCATGAATGAGACCCTGAACCATGGCTGATCTTAGTTGTAATATTGCCGGAGTTTCCTCCCCCAACCCCTTCTGGCTGGCGTCCGCGCCACCCACAGACAAACGCTACAACGTCGAGAGGGCCTTTGAGGCTGGCTGGGGTGGTGTGGTCTGGAAAACCCTGGGTGAAGACGGTCCGCCAATAGTCAATGTCAGCTCACGCTACGGCTCGGTAGATTTTAACGGCCAGCGCATGATGGGTTTTAACAACATCGAGTTGATCACCGACCGGCCGTTACAGATCAACCTGGATGAAATTACCGCGGTTAAAAAAGCCTGGCCGGACCGGGCACTGGTGGTCTCATTGATGGTGCCCTGCAACGAGCAGGCCTGGAAAGATATCCTGAAAAAAGTGGAGCAAACCGGCTGTGATGGTGTTGAACTCAATTTCGGCTGTCCGCATGGCATGAGCGAACGTGGTATGGGTGCCGCCGTCGGCCAGGTTCCGGAGTACATCCAGGAAGTGACCGAATGGTGCAAGATACACACGGATTTACCGGTATTCGTCAAATTGACACCCAATATTTCCGATATCACGCGTCCTGCCCGTGCTGCCTTTGACGGTGGTGCAGATGCTGTATCACTGATCAACACCATCAACTCCATCGTCTCTATCGACCTCGACATCATGGCACCAACTCCGACGGTGGCAGGCAAAGGTGTTCATGGTGGATATTGCGGACCAGCGGTAAAACCCATCGCGCTGAGCATGGTCTCCGAGATCGCCCGCGACCCGCACACCAGGAACCTGCCCATCTCGGGCATTGGCGGTATCGGTGACTGGCGTGATGCGGCGGAATACATTTCACTGGGCTGCGGCAGTGTGCAGGTCTGTACGGCAGCGATGCGTTACGGCTTTCGCATCATTGATGACCTGGTTGACGGACTGAGTAACTGGATGGATGAAAAAGGCTACGCCACCCTTGAGGATTTCCGTGGTGCTGCCATTCCGAACGTCACTGACTGGCAGTACCTTGATCTGAACTACAAGACCATCGCCGCCATCGACCAGGACACGTGCATCGAGTGCGGCCTGTGCCATATTACCTGTGAGGATACATCACATCAGGCCATCAGTGCTTCCAAAGACGAAAACGGCAAGCGCACCTACACGGTAATTGATGAAGAGTGTGTCGGCTGTAATCTCTGCTACCTGGTCTGCCCGGTACCCAAATGCATCAGCATGAATGAAGTTGATAACGGCCTGCCCTACCTGAACTGGATCGAGCACCCGAATAACCCGATGAAATAATGTCAGGTTCGGTAGTGGAAAGGGCTCATTTACACAAACCATAAGCCTGACAAAAACGAACATATCCCGGTTCCCGGTATTTTTTATCGAACAAATAGTCATTGTGAGATTTCGCCGAAACCAAATCTCCACGCATCACTGCCTGGCGTGCTGCCAGGGCGGCCAGATCACAACTCCTGACAGGCCGGTTACTCATCGAATAATCCTCCACCTGCTTCTGCCATTCGGGTGGTGGAAGTTTCTCATTCAACTGCCAATACTGAATCAGGGCGTGAGCGAGCCTGTACTGGCCGATAGCAGAGTCCGGGCTTTTTGACACGATTTCGGACAGAATTCGAATCGCCTCAAGGTTCAACTTCCTTGCCTCGTTGATATTTTCCATTTCTATTGCCAGCGAGACCTGGTGACTCAAGGAAATTGCCACATCCAGGTTTTTCTCAAACGAAGGGTTGCCCGCTGGATCATACTGTTCCGCCATTAATCTCGTTGATTCCGAAATCAGATTCCGGCCTTCTTCTATTCGACCCGTATCCACCATCATCCGGCCCAGGCTTCCAAGTCTTACCAGGCGGTCCCAGGCATACCCATTCTTATCGTTTTCCTGCTTAGCCACATCATCAAGCAAGGTCGCCGAAGCACTGAGATTTTCTTCTGCAAGATCCATTTGGCCTAGCTTGGACTGAACATTTGAAAGCCCACCCAGGCCGTGGGACAAATCAATCAACAACTCCGGATCATCGGGGCTTTGCTCGAGCATCTGCTTCACAACGGCAATACCTTCCAAACGGGATTGATTGGCTTTGTACAAACTGCATACACCCAGCCAGGCGTCAGCCAGCCAGGCATGTGACCCGGCCATGGTGATCATGTTGTCCTGGTTATCCGGTTCCAGCACCAGCGCCAGTTGATTGTACTCAAGCGCGGCCTGTGCGAGGTATATTCTCTTGTCGTCGTCCCCACCTGCGCGCATGGTCTCAATAGCCCCCAGGTTGGTCAGGGTGTAAGAAAGCTCCATGACGTTGACAGCACTTTTCGGATCGGCATTGATTAGCCGTCGGGCAATGACGCCATAGAAGGTCATCATTCTTTCCGCCTGTTCAAGGTCACCATTGTCAAGGTGCGTGTAGCCTACCCAGAATTCAGCCTGTCCCAGTTCGAAAAGACTGTTCGTGTTGTCTTTATCGCGAAGATACAAATTCACAAGTGCGGCAAGTGAGCGACTGAAGGCTGTCATGGCAGCCTCGTTGTCCCGAGCGTAACGCGCCGTCATGCCCTCTTCCCTCCATTCAAGCGCCTTCTGAAGCAATACCTCGTCGTCAAGTTCCTGAAAGCCCCATTGCTCCGCCACACGAACCATCTCTTGCTGGTCTTCGTCGAGCACATCCAGACCAGCTACCGGGCTCAGGTCTTCCAATTTACCCAGCATGAAACTGACCAGGTCCTCGGTGTTGGCGCGTCGTTGGTCTGACTCCTTGCGGTTGTTTATGGCTGTCACCGACAGAAAAGTGGTCAGGAGCACAACGGCAGAAACACCCACTGCCACCGTGGTTAGTTTACGACGGCGACGGTGCATCTCCCGACGCCGCAACTCATCCAGACGGATTCCAAGGATCCCGGCAATAAGCTTGAGCTTCGCCAAACCCTTGCCGTCGGCCCACTTGCGGATGTCGGCCGCCAGTGGTTCCAATGTCGAGCCATCGTCAAGAGTCACCAGGGCTGCGGGAAAACACTGCTCAGCGGGATCGCTGCTTTGCGGGTCACCATCCACGATCAGGGCATAAATTCTGTCTGCCCTGCCAAGCGCCTTGTAAGCCTTGATTTCCTCTTTCACCCACGGGGACTGTGCCGCCGCCGGTGAGCAGATAACCACAAGTGATTCGGCAGACGAGAGTTCATGCTGGACAGACTCTGTAAGGCTGGTTGCCGATGACAGATCCTCGCGATCCCGAAATACAGCCCCCAGGCGGGCCGGTATCTCACCGTAGCCGGTCCGTTTCCCCACCAGGACTTTAGGAACCCGGTAACTTTCCAGGGCGTGTTGGAGCCAGCGGGCCCAGTGTTCGTCCGTGTGGCTGTAACTGATGAATGCCTTATAGCAAAAGCCTGCCAAGAACCGTCCCCGCGACACTACCGGTTAAATACCGGCTTGTTGTTGCCGACTGGCGTTCAGTCGATGAAGTATTTATTGCAAATGAGAATTATTCGACTCTGTTAGAGCATAGTTGACATATTGGTTGATGTCGACCTTGGATGATTGACGCAAGAATTTGTTACTATGGCCCGATGAGAAATCTCCTACCGTTAATCGCTCTGATTTGCGCATTCAGTGCGCCTCTCGCGGCCCAGAACACACCGCCCAACATCACGCTTGAAGCGGTCTTCAATGAAGTGGCTTTTAATGGAAACCTGGAGGCGGTTAAAAAATTCGTTTCGGCAGGTACGCCGGTAGACGGGCGCAATGAGGACCAGAGTACAGCGCTGATGTGGGCTGCTTTCAACGGCCATACTGCAGTTGTTGCCTTCCTTCTGGATGAAGGTGCCGATGTAAATGCAAAAGACATCAATGGCCGTACCGCCTTGCTGTACTCGGCCAGCGGTCCTTACGCCGAAACAGTAGGCCTGCTGTTACGCAAGGGCGCAGAAGTCAATGTACAGGGTAAGACCGAGGGTTTCACGGCACTGATGATGGCTGCAGCCGAGGGCCATGTTGATGTGGTTCGTGTGTTGCTACTCAACGGTGCATCGGTGAATACCATTGACAGGGATGGTGATACCGCAACCAAGTTCGCTCGGGAGAAGGGACATTCAGCAGTGCTTGAATTATTGGAGAATCCACCAGTTAAAGACACCAGCCCTGGGGATCAATGAGACCGGTTCTGGGACAGAATAAACACACTGACATCTATGCGCGTAGCAGCTTACGGCTTACTCATCTGAATATTGCGGCCATTGAGCCAACGGCTAACCGCCTCGGCCACACCACCGTTATTATTCGAGGCAACCTGCTGAAAGCTGCTTTTGAGATCATCCGGCGCATTTTCTACAACATAACCATAAGCGGCCCATTCAAGCAGATCGAGGTCGTTGTAGTCATTACCAACGGCCATCGTATCCATAGGATCTACATTCAGAGAGGACGCCAGCCAGGCTGCGGTCTTGCTTTTTGAGACATCGGGATGGAAAAACTCGATCCAGGTGGATTCATGATCCAGCGGTGAAGTGGAACGAACGATACTCAAGCCGGGTAACTCTCTTTTCACTTCGCTCAGTACTTCGTGTGTCCTGTCAGGAGGAACGACGGCCAGAAACTGGGCGGCGGGGCCGAAACCACTCCCTTGCATGGAATTCAAAGGTTTTCCGAATGCTCTGTATCGTTCAATACGTCTTTCAAAATCCGGATTTTCCGGGTTTAGCCGTCGATAAACATACTTGTGATTCTCCCCGACGGGGTGGTGCAACATAAAGTCGAGCGCAGATGCTTTCAGATACTCCAGCGTCCGGGCAACGACCCCCGAAGGTATATTGACCTGGTATAAAAGCTTGTGACCGGGCTGTGTTACCACACCGGCTCCTGTCGTGAAGATCACGTAATCGACGGGAAGATTGACACCTGGGGAGTTGATAAAGGAATAAAGGGAACGCCCGGTGGCCACTGCCGTCCTGACACCACATCGGGCCAGGGTTTCAAGGGAATCGAGGTCGCAGTTAGCGAGTGTACCGTCCGAGCGCAGGAGCGTTCCGTCGAAATCAGAAATGAACAAACCTTTAGACGAATTACCCTGACCTTTGCTCAATGGTTCTTATTCCAGTTCTGTTGGCTCAGCGCCAAATGATGGTTAACCCGCATATTTCACCAGTCGGTAGCGAGCCTCTCTATAAGTATATGATTTGCCTAAATTAAAAGACATTATTTCAAATAAATCCCATGGTACACTTTGTACCCGGCTCGATACCTATCCCGGTTTTGGCTTGTTCATATACCACTGGGCTTGGTCTTCCTTCAGGCCATAGCTACGGCTATGGCCTTCAGTCCAGCCCGGCGCCCAGTGGCATCTGTCCAGCGCCAAATTCCGGGATACTGGTGAAATATGCGGGCTAACGCGGAACTTAAGCCTAAAAAACTCTACCTACCAGATCAGGTCATCCGGTACGGGGTTTTCTTCTTCCTCAACGTGTTCGGCGCCGCTCAGATCGGGGATATGATCCGGCGCGAACTGACGTATCTCTTCAATCTTATCAG
>JASJFX010000066.1:0-9310 GCA_033791845.1 Lysobacterales bacterium
CCACTTACCCTTGGGTACCAAACTATTGATCGGGCAGTAGCATTTGCTATGGCAACGGCATCGGTTAAAATGCGTTTCATTCTTTCATCAGGATTAAATTCTTTGCCTTTTTCAATACCAATTGAAGCTAATAGTCCGCGCGTTTCTGCATCAATCATTTCCAAAGGTTCTTCCTGAATAACATCATCTAAATGTACATAGAAATGATAATCGTTGTTGTGGACTGTATTTATGTGTTTCCCTGATCCACTAATAAACTCCATTTTTTTAGGATTGTCTTTCTCCGCTAAAGGATAAATTTTCAGATTTTCTGTTATGTTTTTAGCCCCAGCTTCTATACCATTGGCTATGGAACCACGCATAAATGTCCAAACTCGGTAAGTAGGAGATTTCACCACATAATAACCAGTTGGAATGTCTCCCTCGTAGTCAGGTGGTAGTAATAAGAATTTTCCGCCTGCACCTTTATCCGGACCCATAGGACCCACATCCTGCATGTACCTGAACCACGCATCATTAAAAGCGCCCAGCATACCCGGTGGTACTTCAAGAACCGTTGCTCCGGTTTCTTTCAAATTAAAGGTTGGCATTACATAAAGCGTAGATGTGTTACCGGTTAAGTAGTAGGGTTTCGAATCCAATAATTTGTCAGAAATCATCACCTTATTATTGTGGTTTGTCCCAAGAACTTCAGGCCCGACCATAAGCTGTCTTACTGAGGCTGCAGACATCGTTTTTAAAAAGACATCCACACCACGCATCCTGTCCAGGTTTTCGTAAACCAACTCTGCAGTTTCAGGAAGCGGAGCTCCATCAGTAAATTTCAAGGTTCCAATGGAAGTTTCAACTACGTCAGGCGTATGAAGACCATCCGGTAATTCTGTTGTTTGTGCATAGGTCTTTAGCTCTTGTGGGCTCATCTCCGGGGCCTGCGCCTGAACTTGCGCCTGAACCTGCGGTTGAGCGGCGGATGCCGCAGCTGAGCTCTTCTCACTTTCACACGCGCTCATTCCGGCGAGCATCGCCAGTGACAGAACCGCTGTCGAAAAGCCCGCGCCATGTGTCTTGATGACGTTCAGGCCTGCTCTGATTAATGATTTATTCATGATCTGTTTCTCTCTCTGATAAATTTTGATTTCGATTTGCATATGCGTCCGGCTACTGCCCAAGCACTTCCAGCAATACCTCGCCAGCAGCACCAGAGGGTGGTTTCGTGCCAATAGCAGTGGCGAGTGTCAGTGCCACATCTACCGTATAAACGCGGCGCGAGACCGTTTTCGGTTTAATTCCGTAGCCTGCGAAAATGATCGGCACATAAGTGTCATATCGCCAAGGCGAGCCGTGTACGACCGCCACCGACAAGCCGTCCAGATTGTTGATAAACCAGCCGGGGTTGAACACCACATAGATGTTGCCCGAGCGGGCGGCGTTGTAGTTGTTCAGCACAGCACGTGTCAGCCCGTTATCGGGAACCGTTCCGCGCTCAAGCGAGGTACTGGGGATCGCATAAGACACGGCGGGAAAGGCCACGAGCTCTTTGGCGATGGTGGTCTCAAGCGCCGCGAGGTCGATTTTGGGGTCGCTGATGACATCACTGGTCAGGATGAGATAAGGGTGGTCGTAGCCTTCAATCATCTTTCCCTTGATACCAAATTTCTTCTTTATCCGCGCGACCGCAGGCTCCGTGTCCCATTCGTCAGGCGAGACGTAGTCAGCCGGGATACCAATGCTCTTTAGATAGGCCGGAGCCTCGGGGCCGCCATGATCAGCAGACAGCACGATCAGTGTGTTCTCCAGCCCGACCTCCTTATCCACATAGGCAAAGAGATCCGCGAGTGTGCGGTCGAGTTGCAAAATATTGTCTTCGGACTCGAGGCTCGAAGGACCAAAGAAATGACCGATGATATCGGTCGCGGAATAGCTGACGCCGAGATAGTCGGTGATCTCGTCATCGCCCAGCCCTTCCTCGGCGATGAGGGTTTTGGCGAGATCCGTCGTAATTCGGTCGCCCGCCGGGCTCATCGTGAGAAAAGTCGAAAAATATGGGTTCTTGGGTGTCGTGAATTCATGGGGGAAGGTGCGGCCATAACCGCCAAACTCGGCTTCCCACGCCTGATCGTCGCGATCGCCGAACAGGTAGCTGTCAATCGGGTGCAGTAATTCCCAGGCGGTGTTGGCGTAGTTCTCGGGAAGTTTCTTGTCGTTCCAATCAACGATCCATTGAGGGTACTCGTCGTAGTAGTAGCTGCTGGTCACGAATTGGTTCACCGCCTTCGAAAACCAAAAGGCCTTGCCTGTATGCCCCGCCATCGACACCGCGCCACGATCCTTGACCGAGACGCTGAAAACCTTGGCCTTGCCGGCAGTCAGCGACGCTAGTTCATCGGAAAACGTGGTGGTAAGTATGGCCATGGGTGAACGGCCGTCGCTGGTAGCGGCTTTCTGCGTAGGATCGATCTCAGTGTCGGCATCCACATCGGCGCCCTTGGTCAGAAGACGATAGTTGGGGTCTTCGATGTTGTAGGTGGTGACACCGGTTGCACGGTCAAACCAGAGGTTGCCAACCATCCCGTGGGCCGCGGGGTGTGCACCGGTGGCCAGGGTCACGTGGCCGACGATGGTCTCGGTGTTCGCATGGCCGTGATGCGCGTTGTTGTAGTGAATGCCCTCTTCGAGACGGTAGCGCAACCCGCCCTCGCCGAGCCGGTCGACGTAGCGCGTCGGCAGATCACCCCGGAACTGGTCAACGGTGATCTGGAGAACAAGCCTGGGCTTCCCGAACGTGGGGGACGCTGCCACCGGGGCCGGAACCTGAGCATGAGCCGGCGCGAGGGCAAAGATTGAAAACCCTGCTGCAAACAGGGCTTGTAGGGTTCGATGGAGTTTCGTTTTCATGTTCAAATCTGATTCTTCCTGTTCATGTAATGCTCCGCTGAATAACTAGTTGGCTGATAACTCGCTCCTGCTTGACCCACTCCAAGGCCGGCTTCTTCTTTTGATGACTTCATCAGGTTTTGCGGACAAGTGTCGAGGTTTTGTGCTCAGCCCATTCGCTGCCATAAAGTGTGGATATCCAGATACGGGCCAGGGCCTTACGGACCGGTTCCTGCTGCTTTCGTGGTCGCTGTCCGAACGCCTCGATCAGCATATAGGCGTCGAGAATATTGAGTGCAGTGGCCACGGGTCGGGCAGGAAAATCCGCGATCAGGCCCTGCTCCTGGTCAGATTCGATACGGGCAGTTCCTGCATCATCAAATCCTGTAAGAAATTGTTTCCATGCATGTTCAAAGCGTTTGTCAGTGGTTGCAGCATCGGACATAGCCCGTAAGAATGGGCCGCGCTGATAGCAGATTCGAACCAGCCCGCCCAGGGACTTGTTCACCAATGCGACTGGATCGCCTGTACCCGCTGTCCACGGTTCCGCAGCTATGAAAATCTCCCCTTGCAACATCTCAAGCATGGACTCCATCACTTCGTGCAGGTCCCTGAAGTATCGATAAAACGTTGATCGACCCGTGCCTGTCTGGTCCATCAAGGATTTGACGGTCATTTCGCGGAACGGATGTGACCATATGAATTCGAACGCCGAATCGAGAATGGCGGCACGCGTGCGGTCGGACTTGATAACCCTCGACAAAGGCTGCGGGCTAACACGTGGAGGGGAGGACAGTTTTGTAAAATATGACATAGTGTCATATTATAGCAACATTGTGTCATTTATTCATCTGGTCTTATATTTGATACGAACGGGGCTGCAAACACGAGGATACAAACCAGGTTGTGGTATTGGGTCCAAGTCAACGACCAACGGATTGTTAGAATGTGCAACAAATTGGACCGATAGTGTTTTTGCAGCAAAGAATTGACCTGTATCATTTGATTTTGTGTTCATGTACCGCATCATCGCCAACGGTTTAAACTTGCGACAAAAGTGACGTGTAGGTATGCTTGCGCGCCTTATAGCAACATGCTTATTACAGGATAGGAATGATGAGAAGAATACTGGTCGCAGGAAACTGGAAAATGCACGGGTCCAAGACCATGGTGCAGACTTTACTTGAAGGCTTATTGGCTGGCAGTTCAGCTGAAGGCAAGGCCGATTTGGCCGTATTTCCACCGTTCCCCTATTTGCCGTTGACGGAAACGCTTCTGTCCGGAAGCCATATAAAGTGGGGCGGACAGACCCTTAACCCGCACGAGCAAGGTGCCCATACCGGTGAAACCAGTGGCAATATGCTGGCAGATGTGGGTTGTAGTTATGTCCTGGTTGGTCACTCTGAACGGCGCTCCATCTACGGCGAAAGCGATGACGACGTTGCAGTTCGGTTTAAAGCGGCACTTGACGCCGGGCTTGAGCCGGTGCTGTGTGTCGGGGAAACACTCGAAGAACGCGAGCAGGATCAAACCGAAGCCGTTGTCGAGCGTCAACTGGACGCTGTTATCAACCTTGTTGGTATCGATGCTTTTAGCCGTGCCATCGTCGCATACGAACCGGTTTGGGCGATCGGTACCGGGTTGACCGCGTCACCGCAACAGGCTCAGGCTGTTCATGCATTTATACGTGACAAGGTATCGGCTCTCAATGTTATAATAGCCGATCAATTACAAATCCTATACGGCGGCAGTGTGAAAGGGTCCAATGCCGCCGCATTGTTTGCCCAGCGTGTTATCGATGGCGGACTTGTTGGAGGGGCTTCGCTGACAGCTGAAGATTTCCTCGCAATTTATAGCGCCGTTGCTTAAAGGGTGCTCACAATACGGAATAAGATATGCAGGTTTTAAACATTTTTCACGTACTCATCGCAATATCGATGATTGCTTTTATCCTGATTCAAAAAGGTGCTGGTGCTACCGCAGGTGCCGCGTTTGGTAGTGGCGCTTCAGGTACTGTATTCGGGTCACGTGGTGCCGGCAATTTTCTGTCGCGTACTACCTGGGTTCTGGCAACACTTTTTTGCCTGATCAGCCTGACAATGGCGGTTTTGGCTTCACGTATGAATATTGCACCGGAGACTGATCTTGGTGTCGTTGCAAATGCACCGGCAACGGAACAGACGAGCGATCAGGCCGTTCTGGATTTGCCTGTAGTAGAGTCTGCCGACCCTTCAGATGTACCCTCGGTGGACGCTGTAATCGCGCAACCTGAAGCGGATCTCAATGCCGGTGATTTGCCGGCGATCGAGTCAGTGCCGGCGAAGGATGGTTCCGAAGAAGAAACTTCAGGAAATAATGGAACCTGAAATAAGTAGAAGAACAGCCCAAGTGGTGGAATTGGTAGACACGCTATCTTGAGGGGGTAGTGACGGAAGTCGTGCCGGTTCGAGTCCGGCCTTGGGCACCAATTTTTAATTGGACGGTATACCGCTGTCCACTGTGAATTGAGACTGCAGTATGCTTGCACAATACCTGCCAATTCTGATTTTTCTCAGTATCGCCACAGTTATCGGTGTTGTGTTGATAATTCTCGGCGGAATGCTCGGGCCGACCAGGCCTGATAGTGAAAAATTATCTGCTTATGAGTGCGGTTTTGAGGCGTTTGAGGATAGCCGCACCAAGTTTGATGTTCGTTACTACCTTGTAGCGATTCTGTTCATTATTTTCGATCTTGAAATTACATTTTTCCTGCCCTGGGCTCTGGCGCTGGATAAGCTGGGCATGTTCGGTATTGCCGCCATGTTCGTGTTCCTTGCCGAGCTGGTCATCGGCTACTTTGTAATCTGGAAAAGAGGCGCTTTGGAATGGGAATGATGGACATAATGTACCCCGACCGGGGTATTGAACTTGGTGAAATAGACGACATTCTGAGGCCCAATGCGGACAGTAATCCGCTGATAGCCCGTGGTGTGGTCACGACTTCGCTGGATGCGTTGATTAACTGGGCGAGGACAGGCTCAATGTGGCCGGTTTCCTTCGGCCTGGCCTGTTGTGCCGTTGAAATGATGCAGGCAGGCGCAGCGCGTTACGACCTCGACAGGCTCGGCGTTATATTTCGTCCCAGCCCCCGTCAGTCGGATGTGATGATTGTTGCAGGAACACTGGTCAATAAAATGGCCCCTGCAATGCGCAAGATTTATGACCAGATGGCTGAGCCACGATGGGTGATATCCATGGGTTCCTGTGCCAACGGCGGCGGCTACTACCACTATTCCTATTCGGTCACGCGCGGTTGCGACCGCATCGTTCCGGTTGACATATATGTCCCGGGTTGTCCGCCAACAGCGGAAGCCCTGATTTACGGCATTTTGCACTTGCAGAAGAAAATTCGCCGGACAGCTACCATTGCCAGGTGACGTAATGATTAACCTGTCCAAAAGTCTGTCCGAGGAATTAGAAGCCTGTTTTGGTGAGCGGATTACAGTGTCCAAGCCGGGTCCCGGTGTGGTTACTATCCAGGTTCCCGTTGACGAGTGGTTGGAAGTTGCGCAGATATTACGTGACGATGCACGCTTTAAATTCAGTCAGTTAACTGATTTATGCGGTGTCGATTACCTCGGCTTTGGCCAGGTGGAATGGGAAACAACCGAGGCAACGAATTCAGGTTTCAGCCGTGGTGTTGAAGGTCTCGGACCTGGTCGTTTCGACTGGAAAAACCGTCCCGAATCCAGCGATGCTGAACAAAGGTTCGGGGTGGTGGTACATCTGCTCTCAACCCACCACAACATGCGCCTGCGTATGAAAACGTTCGCGGCAGATGAAGGTCTGCCTATTGTGCCGTCCCTGATTGAAATCTGGAACTCGGTCAACTGGTATGAGCGTGAGACCTTTGACCTGTTTGGCATTATCTTTGAGGGGCATCCGGATTTACGGCGAATTCTGACGGACTATGGGTTTATCGGTCATCCGTTCCGTAAGGACTTTCCTTTGATTGGCAACGTCACCGTTCGTTATGACGAGGACAAAGGCCGTGTAGTGTATGAACCGGTTGAAATCGAGCCGCGTGTGCTCGTTCCACGTGTCATACGTGATGATTCACGATACAAAGCAGACGACATAGACAAGGCCGCAGATGAAGCAGCCGAGTCGCAGGCGTCCGAGGCTGAATGAACATGTCTGAAATTCGCAACTACACGATGAATTTCGGGCCGCAACATCCGTCGGCCCATGGTGTTCTCCGCTTGGTGCTGGAGCTTGATGGCGAAACCGTTGTACGCGCGGACCCGCATATTGGCCTGTTACACCGGGGCACTGAAAAACTCGCTGAAAGCAAGCCTTACAACCAATCCATTGGATACATGGACCGGTTGGACTACGTGTCCATGATGTGCAGTGAACACGCCTACGTGCGGGCAATTGAACAGTTGCTGGGTATCGAGCCACCCGTTCGTGCCCAATATATACGTACCATGTTTGACGAGATTACCCGAATCGGTAATCACATGTTGTGGATCGGTTCGAGCGGCATCGATCTGGGTGCCATGACCGTCTTCCTGTACGCCTTCCGGGAACGCGAACAGACCATTGACATGTACGAGGCGGTATCGGGTGCACGTATGCACGCAAATTATTACCGCCCGGGTGGTGTCTATCGTGATTTACCGGACACGATGCCTCAATACAAAGAAACGCCCTGGACCAAGGGCAAAAAGCTCAAGCAAAGAAATGAGTGGCGTGAAGGTTCATTACTTGATTTTATTGAGGCCTTTGCAAAAGACTTTCCATCCAAGGTAGATGAATACGAGACACTGCTTACCGATAACCGTATCTGGAAGCAGCGTACCGTCGGCATTGGTGTGTTGTCACCTGAGCGAGCACAGCAACTGGGCTGTTCCGGACCGATGTTGCGCGGGTCGGGTGTTGAATGGGATCTGCGCAAGAAACAGCCCTATGCCATGTATCACGAGATGGATTTTGATATTCCCGTTGGTATCAATGGTGATTGCTACGACCGGTACCTGGTCCGTATTGAAGAGTTGCGCCAGTCCGCACGCATTATTCTGCAGTGCGTCGAATGGCTGCGCGCCAACCCCGGTCATGTCATGTTGAAAAACTTCAAGGTCATCCCGCCAACACGGGAAGAAATGAAGGATGACATGGAAGCCCTGATCCATCACTTCAAGCTCTTTACCGAGGGCTATAGCGTTCCAAAGGGTGAGGCCTACGCAGCTGTTGAGGCACCCAAGGGTGAATTCGGTTGTTATATGGTTTCAGATGGAGCCAATAAGCCCTTCCGTGTGCACTTGAGAGCCCCCGGTTTTGCCCACCTTGCCTGTATGGATGAGTTGGTCAGGGGGCATATGCTGGGCGATGTAGTGGCGCTCATGGGGACCTTTGATATCGTATTTGGTGAGGTAGACCGCTAATGAGTCACAAGGCTGAACATATTGCCGGTAAAAAGGCCCTGCTTGATGACGGGACCCGGGCAAACATTGATCACTGGGTGGCTAAATTTCCACCGGAACACAAGCGCTCTGCCCTGATACAGGCTTTGATTGCTGCACAGCACCAGAATGGTGGCTGGGTGAGCAAGGATATGGTCGAGGCGGTCGCGGATTACCTGGATTTGCCTCCGGTCTGGGCCTTTGAGGTTGCCAGTTTCTATTCAATGATCGATCAGAAGCCAGTCGGCAGAAACAAGGTGAACGTTTGTACCAACATATCATGCTGGCTTAATGGCGCTGAAGATATGGTCAGCCACATAGAAAATAAGCTGGGAATAAAACTGGGTGAGACCACGGCAGATGATCGTATTACGTTGGTCGTTGAAGAAGAGTGTATCGCCGCTTGTTGCGGTGCGCCGGCGATGGTGGTCAATGGCCACTATCACGAAAATCTCGATACAGACAAAATCGATAAAATTCTGGATGGGCTGGATTGATGGCAAATCATAACGTCGTATTCACCACCCTGGACGCCGATCAACCATGGTCGATGGATACCTATCTGGCCATCGATGGTTATAAAGCCTGGAAGAAAATTCTGGCGGAAAAAACCGACCCGGCAGTGATCATAGATAATGTAAAGCTTTCGGCCTTACGCGGCCGCGGTGGAGCAGGCTTTCCGACCGGTTTGAAATGGAGCTTCATGCCTCGCTCCGCTCCTGGTCAGAAATACATCTTATGTAATTCCGATGAATCCGAGCCTGGCACTTGCCATGACCGGGACATCCTCAGATTTAACCCCCACGCCGTCATCGAAGGTATGGCCATCGCCGGGTATGCCATGGGTGCCACTGTGGGATATAACTATCTCCGCGGTGAATTCCACCACGAACCGTTTGAACGTTTTGAAGCTGCCCTGAAAGAAGCATACGCAGCAGGAATGCTGGGTAAGGATCTGATGGGCAGTGGTATTGATATGGACATCTACGGCA
>JASJFX010000067.1:0-42061 GCA_033791845.1 Lysobacterales bacterium
GATCATTTCACCGCCACCCTGATAGGGTCGCATTGCCTGTAGGTGATCGTAACGACCCCAAAGTACGCCTATTCCGGTGGGTCCGTACATTTTATGCCCTGAAAAACAATAGAAATCACAATCCAGGGCCTGTACATCAACCGCCTGGTGCGGCACCGCCTGGGCACCATCTACCAGCACCGGGATGCCCTGCCGTTTTGCCATGGCACATATTTCAGCCACCGGATTAATCGTTCCCAGTGCGTTGGAAATCTGGACAATCGCAAGCATTTTGACGCGCTCATTCAGCATTTCCGCCAGTATGTCCATTTCCAGTTCACCGCGCTTATTCATCGGCACAACTTTTAAAACGGCGCCGGTTTCCTCGCATAACAACTGCCAGGGACCAATATTGGAGTGATGCTCCATGTAGCTGATCAGAATTTCATCACCCGCCTTTAAACGTGGCCGCACAAAACTGTGCGCTACCAGGTTGATGGACTCGGTCGTACCACGTGTAAACACACACTCCTGTTCCGAGGGCGCATTAATAAAACCAGCCGCTTTCAAACGGGCCTGTTCATAATCCTCGGTAGCTTCCTGGCTCAGCAAATGCACACCGCGGTGTATATTGGCATTGTGATTACGGTAAAATCCATCAATCGCGTCGATCACGGCGAGCGGGCGCTGGGCCGACGCTGCCGTGTCAAGATAAACCAGTGGTTTTCCGTGAACGGTGCGTTGCAGGATTGGAAAATCTGCGCGGACTTTTTCTATATCCAATACCGGGCTGTCAATTAGTTTCGCTGGATGGTTCATAGCATTCACCCGGCATGGGGCATGACATCCATCATGCGTTGTGAAATGACTCCCCCTAATACCGGGTCTGCCAACCTGTCACTGACGGACTGGCAGAATGCAGTCGTCAGTAACTGGCGTGCCTCCTGCTCATTTAATCCCCGGCTACGCAAATAGAACACCGCCAGTTCGTCCAATTGCCCCACGGTCGCACCGTGACTGGCAATGACCTCATCAGCGTAAATTTCGAGTTCCGGTTTGGTATGAACTACCGCACGTGCAGATAACAGAATATTGGCGTTCGATTGCCGCGCTTCGGTCTCATCAGCACCCGGGTGTACACATACCGCAGTATTGAACACTGCGCGGCCACTGCCACCGGCAACACCACGAAAATACTGATCACTGAGTCCACCAGGCGCCATATGATCGACTTTTGCATGATTATCTACGTGTCGATTGCCATCCAGAAGGTAGGCGCCATTGATACCGGACTTTGCCCCACTACCCAATAAATAAGTATGTACATCGTGGCGAACCAGACCTCCCCCCAGATCAAAACCATAATAGGTGTACTCGCTATCTGCCTGCTGTGTAACTTCAGTTCGTGTAATCAGGGCAGCCTTTTCAGATTCCTGTTGAAAACGAACGTGATGCAGCACCGCGTTTTCTTCAACATTTGCCTGCATCACGATATTGGAACCGTTGGCATTGTCATCCAGGCTCTCAAACTGCTCTACCAGTTCCAGTGTCGCACCGGGTTCTAGAATCAGACATACGCGTGAATTGAATAACAGGGGCGCGTCGGTCCCCCGGGTGGACCAGGTCAACGATAACCTTCCTGCATCTGTTCCGGCAGCAACATGAACAACCACACCAGATTCCAAAGTTGCGGTATTCAGTGCGCTAAAGCCGAAGCTGGAACCTGCACCTGACGCTGGACCGGGTAGTGATTCCAGCAAGTTCTGTAAACCGGCAATACCCTGCTGCAATGCATCCGCCAGTGGTAACACGGTGAGACCGGGCTGCGGGTTGCCTATCTGCTCCAGGTACTGCCCGTCAAGCATATCCACCTGGCAGCCTGACTCTGCCAATGGTTTTGGATTTGAAACCTCGGAAACCAGTGACCTGGAACCGGTGGCCAGTTGCACACCATTCTGACCCATCGCGCCGAGCCCAGTATATTTCCACGCTTCATCTTTGCGGGTTGGCAATCCATGTGCCCGGAAATTCTGCACACCGCCTTGGCGTAAGGTTTTCACCCACTCAGGTCCGGACCCCAAATCCTCTGGCAATGCGGATGCAAGTTGTGTGGAAAAATCGCTCATGGGTTTGCCGTCTCTGTCGCGGAATCAACATCCAGCGTCGCGATACCACCGTCTTCCAGCCAGGCGTAGCCCTGCTCTTCCAGTTTTAACGCGAGATCAGCACCACCGGTTGCAACCAGTCTGCCATCAGCCAGCACATGAACTTTATCCGGTATGATGTAATCCAGTAAACGCTGGTAATGTGTCACAACAATCATTCCACGGTCCTTTGAGCGCAAGCGGTTAACACCTTCCGCAACGGTTTTCAGTGCATCGATATCAAGACCGGAATCGGTTTCATCCAAAATTGCCAGCGTCGGTTCAAGTACCGCCATCTGAAAAATTTCATTACGTTTTTTCTCACCACCGGAGAAACCTTCATTAACTGCTCGATGCAGGAGTTCATCACCGATATGAAGAATTTCCAGTTTTTCACGGACCAGGCGCAAGAAACCGACAGAGTCCAGTGCTTCTTCGCCACGATACTTACGTTGGGCGTTCAAGGCAGCGCGCAGGAAATAGGTATTGTTGACACCCGGAATTTCAACCGGGTATTGAAAGGCCAGAAACACACCTTCACAGGCACGTTCTTCCGGCTCCATTTCCAGCAGGTTTTTGCCATTGAACATGACCTCACCCTGCGTCACTTCGTAACCTTCGCGCCCGGCCAGTATATATCCCAGCGTGCTTTTACCGGCACCATTCGGCCCCATGATGGCGTGAATCTCTCCCGCCTCCAATTCCAGGTTCAGGCCTTTGAGAATTTCTTTGCCTGCAACCGTGGCATGCAGGTCTGTGATCTTTAACATGGTTGACATAATTCTAATTCGTTCCTTAGTGTTTCTTTAATTCAGCAAAATTCCTGTACCGCAGGTTTTAACCTAACCCACAGCACCTTCGAGACTGACTTCCAGCAATGCCTTTGCCTCGACTGCGAACTCCATGGGCAGCTCTTTAAATACCTGTTTGCAAAAACCGTCAACGATCATTGAAACGGCATCTTCTTCCGAAATACCCCGTTGCAGACAATAAAACAGCTGGTCTTCACCAATTCTCGATGTAGTGGCCTCGTGCTCTACCTTGGCAGAGGGGTTCCGGACCTCGATGTAGGGAAAGGTATGTGCGCCACATTTCTTTCCGATCAGCATGGAATCACACTGCGTGTAGTTTCGTGCATTCTCGGCGCGTGGTGTCACCCTGACCAGGCCGCGATACGCGTTTTGTCCGTGCCCGGCCGAGATACCCTTGGAAATGATCTTGCTGCGTGTATTGCGGCCAATATGAATCATCTTGGTGCCGGTATCCGCCTGCTGATAGTTATTGGTCAGTGCCACCGAGTAAAACTCACCCACCGAATCATCCCCGCGCAGGATGCAGCTTGGATATTTCCAGGTGATTGAAGAACCTGTTTCCACCTGCGTCCATGAAACCCGTGAGCGTGCACCACGACAATCACCCCGCTTGGTGACGAAATTATAGATTCCGCCCAGGCCGTTCTCATCACCAGGGTACCAGTTCTGTACGGTTGAATACTTGATGTTTGCATCTTCCAACGCTACCAGTTCCACCACTGCGGCATGCAGCTGATTCTCGTCTCGCATAGGAGCAGTGCAACCCTCGAGGTAACTGACATGGCTGCCTTCCTCGGCAACGATCAGGGTACGTTCGAACTGGCCGGTTTCCGCTGCATTGATGCGAAAGTAGGTAGACAATTCCATCGGGCAACGGACACCTTTTGGTATGAATACGAAGCTGCCGTCAGTGAAAACTGCGCAATTAAGCGCGGCGAAGAAATTATCACGTTGTGGCACCACCGAACCAAGATACTTTTGTACGAGTTCAGGATGGTCCTGTACAGCCTCGGAGAAAGAGCAAAAAATCACACCCGCCTTTTTCAACTCAGCCTTGAAAGTCGTACCAACTGATACCGAATCAAACACTGCGTCCACTGCAACGCCTGCCAGCCGGGCCCGTTCGTGCAGCGGCACACCCAACTTGTCATAGGTTTCCAGCAGCTTGGGATCGACTTCGTCGAGACTTTGCGGCCGGTCTTTGTCCGATTTAGGTGCAGAGAAGTAAGAGATGGCCTGAAAATCAATGGGATCAATTTTCAGGTGCGCCCAATCAGGCTGCTCCATTTCAAGCCAGTGCTCATAAGCCTTCAGCCGCCACGTAAGTAACCATTCAGGTTCATTCTTGCGTGCTGAAATTGCCCTGATCACGTCTGCTGACAAACCTGGAGGCAATGTATCAGATTCAATATCCGTTACAAAACCATGCTGATATTTCTGCTCGACCATTTTGTCGATGGTGGATGTTTCGCCGCTCATATCTCAATTAGTTCCAGTTAGTTTCAATTATTTCTCAAACAAGTTTCACGTGTTCAGCGTGGTGATTTGCAGAGGGTCTGCATCCGGTTTGACCGGTTGCGCCATTTCCGCCAGCGACACGCTTTCCATCGCCTTTGCGACAGCAACAGAGATACGCTGCCAGTTTCCACGCAAACTGCAATCTGCCTCCTGCGCACACAGACCTTCTTCCACACTGCACTCGGTCATTGCAATCGGCCCCTCAATGGCAGCGATGATTTCGGCCACGCTGATGTCCTTCGCTTTACGCTCCAGACGGTAACCGCCATTGGCACCACGATAGGAGTCGACCAGGTTCGTTTTAACCAGTAATTTCAAAACCTTGCTAACCGTAGGTAATTCCAGCCGGGACCGATCTGCCAGTACATGTGCCGTCAGCAATTCACCATGTGAGGCTTGCAGTTCAACCATAACCATAATGGCGTAGTCGGTCATTTTGCTAATACGTAACATATAAAGCTCGAAATTCAAGTGTGGAAATTTGCCTGGACGCATATAGTACCATATTAGTACCATTTAAAAATACCAACATTGACGTTTCATAGCTGGCCGCTTTACGGCAAAATTCACCACCATGGAATTATCCGACGCAACAATCAGCTCAGCAAAAGATTTTCGTCTCGAAAACGCGCGTCTTTGGCTGCAGAAACAGGGTGCCAATCTGCAGTCCGATTTTCACAGTGTCGCCGGTGACGCGAGCTTCCGCCGTTATTTCAGAGTACAGGTAGGTGCGCAATCACGGATACTGATGGATGCAGCACCACCCGGTGAAGACGTCAGACCATTTATTGATATTGATCAGCGCCTCAGAGCAGCGGGCTTGCATGCACCGGAGATTCTTTATGCTGACCCTGCCAATGGTTACCTGCTTCTGGAGGACTTCGGCGATGTTCTGTATCGCGAGTTACTGCATGAAGACAATGCCAATGCCATCTTCCCTGCCCTGTTTGGTGTCCTCAAAACCCTTGCCCTGGAGGTGGATACCAAGAATTTGCCCGAGTTTGATTACAGGAAACTGCGACGAGATATGGATCTTTTCCTGGACTGGTACCTGGGCCATCACCGTAAATCGGCGGAAATGTCTCGGATTGACACGATTTGGGATGAGTTTTGTACAAAGATCATTCAATCGGCCCAGGATCAACCCCAGTGCTTTGTTCACCGGGATTTTCATTCCTGTAACCTGCTTCAAAGCCCCGGTGATTTGATCGGTATCATTGATTTTCAGGATGCCGTTACAGGCCCGATCAGCTATGACTTCATTTCATTGATATGGGATCGTTACATCAGTTGGCCCCGTCATCAGATAGAAAACTGGATAGAAGAGATACGAACCTTACTCGCTCCTGATATCGAGCCCGTGCAATGGCGGCGTTATTGCGATCTGATGGGTCTGCAACGTAACTTCAAAATCGTCGGTATTTTTGCCCGTCTCCATTACCGGGACCACAAAAACGGTTACCTTGAATTAATCCCGCGCTTTTATGATTATCTCACCGACACTTTGAGTCGATACCCTGAGTTCAAAGAGATACTGGAACTACTGGAGCAACCTGAATGCGTGCCATGATATTAGCCGCTGGCCGGGGTGAACGTCTGCGGCCATTGACGGACACGACACCCAAACCACTGTTGGATGTTGGTGGCAAGCTGCTTATCGAACACCACCTTGAAGGACTTGCGGCTGCCGGCTTTCGTGAAGTTGTGATCAACCTGTCCCACCTGGGTGACCAGATCCGCGATACGCTTGGCAACGGATCCACCTGGGGATTGAACATTCATTATTCACCGGAACCGCCGGGTGCACTGGGGACGGGCGGGGGCATCAAGCAAGCCCTGCCTTTGTTGGGTGAGTCTCCCTTTGCCATCATCAATGGTGATGTATTTACGTCTTACCCTCTGGCAAGACTCAGGGCCATTAAGTGCGACCACGCACACCTGGTGCTTGTACCCAACCCCGCCCATAACCGCGGGGGCGATTTCGAATTGCGCGGCGGCTATGTGAATGCACTTGGCGAAACACGTCATACCTTCAGTGGTATCAGCGTATATCACCCGCGCTTCTTTGAGTCTGCACCCGCTGGCAACTTTTCAGTGGTACCCATGTTGCAAACAGCCATGGCCCTGCAACAGGTGACGGGCGAGTTTTACAAAGGCGTCTGGTACGATATAGGTACCCTGGAAAGACTCGAAACACTGCGTAGCCAATTCATCTGACGACAGGATCCAATAGTTTCGAATTACGTCAGCCGTTGAACAATCTTATAATCACGCACATGGCAAGTTTGAAATCAATATAATTTCATCTCAATGAGAAATTATTGACCTAGATCGTAGAACTGGTCAGATATGTGAGTATACTCGCGTTCAACTTGAAATTTCAGCCACTCACTTTTTCTGAAGTGGCTGATCAATAAAGAAGAAACAGACCATATAATTGAAGTTATCCAAATTTTAAACGGCAAATCATCCGGAGATTTTTTATGAGAATTGGTGTACCGAGGGAATTATTTACGGGCGAAAAGCGCGTAGCCACGACTCCACAAGTGGCTTCCCAATTAATCAAGATGGGCTTTGATGTAGCGGTTGAGTCCAATGCAGGTGCCGCGGCCAGTTATACCAATGCAGCCTATGAAGCGGCTGGGTGTTCCGTCGCCAACGCAGACGCCATCTGGAGCAATTCTGATATCGTGCTAAAGGTACGCGGTCCCAATGATGAAGAGACCGCACGTCTTAAATCAGGCCAGACCCTGATCAGCTTCCTGTGGCCGGCACAAAACCCCGAACTGCTCGAGCAATTGACCGAGCGTGGGGTGACGGCGATGGCCATGGATAGCATTCCCCGTATCTCGCGTGCACAAAAGTTCGACGCGCTGAGTTCAATGGCGAATATTGCAGGCTATCGGGCCGTGGTTGAAGCCGCTCAGCATTTCGGACGTTTTTTCACCGGTCAAATAACCGCAGCCGGCAAGGTGATGCCCGCCAAGGTATTGGTGATCGGTGCCGGTGTTGCCGGCCTGGCTGCAATTGGCGCAGCTAAGAGCATGGGTGCTATCGTGCGGTCCTTCGATACCCGCCCCGAGGTCAAGGAACAGATCGAAAGTATGGATGCCGAGTTCCTGATGCTGGACTTTGAAGATGAAGACGGCTCTGGTGAGGGCGGTTATGCCAAGGTCATGAGCGATGAGTTTATCAAGGCCGAAATGGCGTTGTTTGCCGAACAGGCAAAGGACGTGGATATCATCATTACCACCGCGTTGATCCCCGGCAGACCCGCGCCAAGGTTAATAACAGCGGAGATGGTCAACACCATGAAAAACGGCAGTGTCATCGTCGATCTGGCTGCTGAACAAGGTGGTAACTGTGAACTGACAGAGCCCGGAAAGGTGGTCATTCATAATGGCGTTACCATTGTCGGCTACACAGATATGCCGAGCCGGCTGGCCGCACAGTCCAGCCAGATGTATGCAACCAATCTGCGTCACCTGTTAACCGACCTGACACCCGAAAAAGATGGTCAGATCCTGGTTAATATGGAAGACGAGGTTTTTCGCGGCGCAACCGTTTGCAAGGATGGTAAGACCACCTGGCCGCCACCGGCGCCAAAACTTTCTGCAGCACCCAAACCGAAGGCGGTAGAAGCACCCGCTCCTGCACCGGTAGTCGAGAAGAAACGCTCGGTCGCCGGACCCATCATCGGTATGGTAATCGCAGGTCTTGCCCTGCTTGGACTGGGTGCCGTGGCACCGCCCTCATTCATGGCACATTTCACGGTATTCGTACTGGCCTGCTTTGTCGGCTACATGGTGATCTGGAATGTATCAGCAGCGCTGCACACACCGTTAATGAGCGTTACCAACGCGATATCGAGCATCATAATTATTGGTGCGTTGATACAGATCAGTTCAGCCAATGAGGTGATCAAATGGGTAGCAGTTGCAACCGTTCTTATAACGAGCATCAACATCGCGGGCGGGTTTGCCGTTACGCGACGTATGCTTGAAATGTTCAGAAGGTGAGGTCGTCATGAATATCGAAGGAATTATTTCTGTGTCGTATATCATTGCGACTATCCTTTTCATCCTTGCTCTAGGCGGACTTTCCAACCAGGAAACTGCCAGGCGAGGCAACTGGTATGGCATCATCGGTATGACGATCGCACTGGTCGCCACGATACTGGGTGTTGTCACAGATAACTATGTGCCCCTGTTCGTGGCCTTGCTGGTCGGCGGCACCATTGGTTTGTTTGCCGCCCGTCGTGTACAGATGACCCAGATGCCTGAGCTGGTTGCTATCCTGCACAGCCTGGTCGGTATAGCCGCGGTGGCCGTGGGGTTCGCCAACTTTATGGATCCGGACAGACTGA
The DNA here is from genome assembly GCA_033791845.1 of Lysobacterales bacterium. GTDB lineage: Bacteria > Pseudomonadota > Gammaproteobacteria > Xanthomonadales > SZUA-36 > SZUA-36. The sequence continues at coordinate 8,820 of JASJFX010000067.1, forward strand.
CTCATTACCTGGGTGTCGAGCTGACCATTCATGACATTGAAACCTACCTGGGCATCCTGATTGGTGCGGTAACTTTTGCCGGCTCCGTGATCGCATTCGGCAAATTGTCGGGACGTATGAGCGGTTCACCTCTGACCTTGCCGGGAAGGCATTATCTGAACCTGGCCCTGTTGATTGCTGCCATCTGGTTTGCCTACCAGTTCGTTGTGCAGTCAGCGGCAGGCGGCGGTATGCAGCCCCTTATCATCATGACAGTCATCGCGCTGGTGTTTGGTATCCACATGGTAATGGCCATCGGTGGTGCTGACATGCCGGTTGTGGTCTCCATGCTCAACAGCTATTCCGGTTGGGCGGCTTCTGCAACGGGCTTCATGCTGGGTAATGACCTGCTGATCGTGACCGGTGCGCTGGTTGGTTCCAGTGGCGCCATCCTGAGTTACATCATGTGTCGCGCGATGAATCGCAAGTTCATTGCGGTGATTGCAGGCGGCTTTGGTACCGGCGGCGGAACGGCTGCTGCAGCATCAGATGAAGACCAGGGAGAGGTTGAACCGATTGAAGCTGAAGAAACAGCAGAATTGCTAAAAAATGCCAAAGAAGTGATGATCATTCCGGGTTACGGCATGGCAGTGGCCCAGGCTCAGCATATTGTCTATGAAATCACGAAGACGTTACGTGCCAAAGGAGTCAATGTACGCTTTGGTATTCACCCGGTTGCAGGACGTATGCCCGGTCATATGAACGTATTGTTAGCCGAGGCCAAAGTGCCCTACGACATCGTTTTCGAAATGGATGAAGTCAACGACGATTTTCCGAAAGTTGATGTTTCGGTTGTTATTGGCGCCAATGACATCGTCAATCCTTCAGCATTGACAGATCCGGATGGACCGATCGGTGGTATGCCGGTTCTGGAATGCTGGAAAGGCGAGGTTTCAATCGTTCTCAAACGCAGCATGGCCACCGGCTACGCGGGTGTGCAAAATCCGTTGTTCTTCCTGGATAACACACGCATGTTGTTTGGAGATGCCGGGGATACCCTGGATAAGGTGTTCAAGGCGCTCTAGCTAGAAATCAGATCCACACTAAAGAGCCCCTATCGTGAAAACGGTAGGGGTTCTTCATTTCATGGCCTTTGAAAGTTGCTACTGGTTGAATAATTTTTAAGGTTGATTCTTTTGGTTCAGTACCATTCGATCGTGGCGACACGTGTAGTGCATTCTGTGATGAGGTTACACCAACCGGTGTTATGAAGAATCCACGATACCGAGTCGGGATACGTATACTTCGCCCTGAGACCTTTGCGAACAGGACGTTCGCAGAAGAGCCCCCATGGATGGGTTTATGGCGTGTCTCAGGGGGAGGTACCCGTGTCCCGGCGATCGAATGGTGCGTAACCCACGGAATCCAACAATCAACCTCAAAACTTGTCAATTTCATTTGTCTTTAGTGTTCTACTGTGGTATAACACCTACACATAACCAGTATATAGGATATTATGATCATGAAATTTACCCGGACATTAGCGCTAACTGTCATTGCAGTCCTATTTTTTACTGCATGCAGCAAGGAATCTGATGAGACGGTTACTGCCGTTAAAGAGAACACCAACACCCTGCTCGCCTATGCGCCGGCTGATACCGCCTATGTATTTGCCAATCTCGAGCCGACACCGGAAAAAATCACCAATGCTTATGTAGAACGGTTTCAACCGGTACTTGACGTTATGTCGGAAGAGGTAAATAAGTTTCAGGAAAACTACCATGCTGGAAACCTGGAAGGCAACGAACTCGCCCGCCTGGCCATGGCGTTTCTCGACGAACTGGGTGGCGACTTAAGTACGGAGAATCTCGAAAAATTGGGAATATCCTTGCAGGCCCATCACGCCATTTATGCAACGGGTCTATTTCCTGTGGCCCGGCTTGGCTTGAACGATGCGCAGGCATTGCGGGATGCAATCACCCGGATCGAAGCAAAAATGGGTTACGAGTTACCCGAAATGGATCTCAATGGAACTGCTTATTGGCGTATTACCGACGACGAAATGCCCGTTGCGGTGTATTTCGCTATTCTTGACCAGCAATTCGCTGTCAGTGTATTTCCTGTCAGCGCACAAGACAGCCTTTTAGCTACTTTTCTTGGCCAGGAAATGCCCTCAGAAAGCATCGCTTCCAGCAATGCCTTGGGCATCATGAACAGCAAGAAGGGTTATACCAGTTACGGTTCCGGCATAATAGATATACAGAAAATGGCAAATGAAATCCTGAACCCCGACAGTAGTTCACGCAGATTTTTGGGTCCGCAATTCAATACTCAATTAGACTCTCTTGATCCTGTGTGTATTGCCGAGATCAAGTCAATTATCGCCAAGGCACCACGCATGACGGCCGGGGTCACCAAGCTTACCGCCAATGAAGTAGCCATGCGCTATGACCTTGAAATAGAGAATTCACTGGCGGCCGGTCTTACATCGCTGGTATCTGATACGCCGTCTGCCAGCACAGGTGATTACCTTCTCTCCGCATCGCTGGCGGTTAAAGTAGGTAAATTACGAACCTTCATACTTGAAAAGGCTACCGCTCTGGTTGCGACACCCTATCAGTGTGCAAATATGCAGCAACTGAACGCACAGGCTGAGCAACTAATGACTCAACTCAATATCCCCATGCCTCCAATGATCAACAACCTGATGGGGATACGGGTCAGGGCAGATGATTTCGACCCGACCGGGGATATTACCCAGACCAATGGTTTGTTGGCACTCCACGTTGACAAGCCCGAGATGTTTGTTGGTATGGCCACCATGATGGTCCCCGGTTTCGAAAATCTGGATTTAGCCAATCAATCCGAGCCTGTCAGGATTCCGCCGGAAATACTGCACATGGAAGGCATTGATGTTTTCGCATTGATGAGCGACAGCGCGATTGGCGCATCGGTTGGTGATAAAAACGTCGAGGATCTTGAAGGTTTCCTGAACGCAAAACCCCAGGACAACGGTATCTTCCTCTCAATCTCGCATGATATGTCGAAGCAACTGGAAATCCAGGCCGCCATGGCTGAGCAATTCCAGATCGATACGGATGACAATCCATCTGCGGTTCACGATTATTCCGAAGCAATGAAAGCAACTTATAAAGATATTCTGGGCCACTCCCGTGCTGAAATGCGTCTTAGCACTGATGGTCTGCATATAGACAGCAGTATGACGTTTAAGTAGGCATACTCAGTGCCAACAAAAAAGGGCCGCAAATGCGGCCCTTTTTAATGCTGGTGATTAATAACGGAAATGTTTTATCTTCTCACCCATCAGACCAATTTCTGTCATGGCTTCGATGCCAATCTGTAAATGTAAGTCCACCCAGTTTTCGGTAACTTTTTTGTCCGACTCCTCTGTTTTAACACCTTCAGGGGTTACCGGCACATCCGATACAAGCAACAGCGCGCCGTGTGCTATTGCATTGGCGTGTCCAACGATAAACAGGGTTGCGGTTTCCATATCGATGCCAATACAGGTCATATCGTGCAATTTTTTATGGAATGCCTCGTCATGCTCCCAGACCCGGCGGTTGGTGGTATAAATCACGCCTGTCCGGTAGTCGACTCCGTGTTCCAGAATTTTATCTGAGACAAACTTATGCAATTTGAATGATGGCAGGGCTGGAACCTCGGGTGGAAAATAATCATCGCTGGTACCTTCGCCGCGAATAGCAGCTATCGGCAGAATGAAATGACCAATTTCTGAGGACTTTTTCAGACCACCACACTTGCCCAGGAACAAAACACCTTTTGGCATGACAGCCGTCAGCAAATCCATGATGGTCGCTGCGTTACTTGAGCCAATCCCGTAATTGATGATGGTCAGGCCCTCAGCATTCGTTGAAGCCTGCATGGTGCGGTCTTCGCCATAAATTTTGCAATTAAACATCTTTGCGAAACGCCGGACATAATCACCAAAATTGGTTACAAGAATGTACTCTCCAAATTCGTCCAGCGGCATGCCGGTATAACGTGGTAACCAATTGTGGGTAATTTCCGACTTTGTAAGCATAAGTTTATTCCTTGTTTGTTTTCATCACTTCCCGTGCCAGCGGAATAGTAATTCTGCGTTTATGGGTTATTGCCGCCTGCTGCAGACTTTCGACGGAGTGAACCAATGCAGTCATGCTTCGATCATGGTGTTTCAACAGATAGTGTTGAACCTCTTCAGGCAGGTTTGACCCAAGGGCATCGCTGTGCAGGTTGATCACAGCCAGTTTGTCATGATCATCGAGGGGCGCCAGTTGCAAACGCAAACCCCAGGCCAATCGGGACGCCAGATCCGGCAAGCCGAGCTTGAGTGCGGACAACCTTTCACGACTGCTCACCAGCAACCGACCGTTGGTTTCCCTGATACGGTTGAAACAATGAAACAACGCTTCTTCCCATGCCTGGTCACCGGCGATGACATGTAAATCATCGATGCAGACAAGATCCAGTTTCTCCAGACCCTGCAGGGACGCAATGGCACCCTTAGGCAAGCGTTTCAGCGAAAGATAAAATGCACGTTGCTGGCGCTCACGGCTCTCGATACACAAGGCATTCAATAAATGCGTTTTACCACTGCCTTCACGACCATATAAAAAAACAAACGAGCCGGGCTCATCCGGCAGGTGTTTTAAAGCCGTGACAACCGGGTGATTGGGCCCGCTGACGAAGTTTTCAAATCTATTATCGCGCAAGGGCATCAACGGCAGGGGGATTTGTGGAGAAAACAACATGTATGTCAAATGTCCCCCGAGTTATAAAGATCGCTTTGCCGGTATTTTAAAAGCATGCGCCTAACCAGAACATTAAGCGCTGCGGCAACCGGTAAAGCCAACAAGATTCCAAGGAATCCAAATAACTGCCCGCCGGCCAGGACTGCGAAAATAACAGTCACGGGATGTAGCCCAATCCTGTCACCGACCAGTTTCGGGGTAAGGTACATGCTTTCAGCTGCCTGACCTGCACCGAAAACGAGTAAAACCATGACCAGGTGGAATACATCCTGAAACTGAAAAATTGCGGCACCAGCCGCAACCAGCACACCAACAATAGACCCCAGGTAGGGTACGATACTGAGCAAACCGGCACCCATCCCGATCAGGATAGCCAGGTCAATACCAACCACGGACATACCAATGGAATATATCAAGCCGAGGGCGAGCATAACCATCAATTGTCCACGGAAAAAGGCACCGAGGACCTCATCGACCTCTTTTGCCGTCCTGCTGATTTCAGCTTCCATATTTCTGGGTAGTAAATCATGCGTGGCCCTGATCATCGGATCCCAATCCCGCAGCAGGTAAAATGTAACCACCGGGATCAGAATGAGGTTGGTCAACAAGGCCGCCACCGCCATGCCACCGCGCGATATGTAATCCACAACTCTGAAAGCGGCGCTGCTAATTTCTCTCCAATAGTCCTTTAGCACCTGGGTAAACTCTGCGGGATCGAAGTCTGTCAACTCAAACCCCAGCTTCCCTGCCAGCCACGGGAGTCCCGTGCCTGAGAACCATTCGATCCAGCGCGGAAAGAGATGGATCAGCAAGCGAACTTGTTCAACCAGCAAGGGAACCAGGATGAGCAACACAACGGTTAACAGGGACAACATCAGAACAAATACAATACTGACAGCCAGGGTCCTGCCGACTTTCCATCGTTTTATCGATAATTTTTCCAGACGATCAACGAATGGGTCGCCCAAATAGGCGAGCACGGCGGATATTGCAAATGGTGTGATGACAGGTGCAAGAAGGTAAACCAGCCAACTACCACCGGCCAGCAGCGCCAATATCAGCCAATTGCGGGAATCAGTAGTCATTAGGGCCCGGCTTAATGTAAAAATTCATATTGATATTCACTCCCGGCACGGGCAGGCACCAACACCGGGCTCCGATTAAATGAGTCTGACAGATGTTCTGCCGAGGCGTTTAGTTGCAGACGAAAATGCACACGACCAGGGTCTGCACCCAGTATTTCAACCGCATTGACGAGACTCAAATTTTGTAAATATTCAAGACAGCTGACGTAAGCTTGGGCACTATTCAATTCACCTACGCTGATATCAACTGTCCATAAACCCTGTTCCGAGGCAGCGATAGAATTGCTTGCCGCGATCTGGTCAGCCATCTGGTGGACACCTTCCGCCAGCGCATACATCAGCTCAAGATCATCGCTTTGCCAACTCCAGTTCTGTCCGTCGCTGGTCAGGTACCAACGCACAGTCCACTGCGGCCCTTCACGACGCGCTGCAATAATCGCAACCCCGTCCTGGGGTGCACCACGCTCAATCAGGTAGTCGGTAAATCCACCCCAGACCAGCCGCATATCGACCAGTTGAGCTTCCTCCTCATCCAGTTCAGGCCAACTGACCGGCAAGCCCCGTATGACTGCAACATCTTCCATGGAGCCCCATACGTACTTGAACTCCAGCGGTTTCAACTGCCGGTTGCGACCATCATCAACAACCACCCAGATCTGGATGTCCGGTCGTTCCTGCTGCCATCTCGGCAAGCCGATCTGTTGCACGACCTGGTCGACTTCCGGCTGCATAAACTGTGCAACCAGCCGCAATTCCCCGGTGACGGTTCCGTCAGCTGCACTAATATCCACCTTTTTGTATCGATACGAGCGCAATAACCTCGCTGCGTTATTGCTTGCATTATCGAGCGCTGGAGAACGCGGAATCTCACGTTGACCGCTAAGCTTCTGCAAAACCTGGATGAATGCTTCCGGTATGGCACTATTTCGATCTGCCTCGGTCTGGCTTGATACGACGACCTCACCCGAATACAGGTTGATAGCCGGGGCAGCCTGGGCGACAGACAAACTCAGCGTAACAATTATCAGCAGTAATCGTTTCATCTGCATTACCAGGAGTCTGTCGGATTTGGCCGATCGTAGCGAGAGCAAGGTGAATTGATGCGTAGCATCAAGAGAAGGTGCCCTGGGGTGAAAGTCGATTTGAGTTAGATTTTTCGATCTTTTATGTAAACTAGTTACCGCGTGTAACGATAAAGAGCGGGAAATCTGGCCAAACTCGAATTTTTCGCAGTAGATCATGTTTAATCCGACAGGCTCCTAGGTGAAAATTGGGTTCTTTCCAGCCCCAATAAGATAACATAGGACACTACAAACTCGCATGAATAAACGGATTCTGGAATTGAATATCAAAACTGAAAACCCTGCAGGATTAAGTTACCTTGACGCCGGTGTAGACATTGACGCCGGAAATGAACTGGTCGAACGTATCAAACCTGCCGTCAAGTCTACCAATCGTAGCGGTGTGATCACTGGCCTGGGAGGTTTCGGCGGCCTGTTCCAGCTCGATACCAAGCGCTATAAAGAACCATTGCTGGTATCTGGAACAGATGGTGTTGGCACCAAATTGCTGCTGGCCAAACAACTTGACCGCCACGACACCATCGGCATTGACCTGGTCGCAATGTGTGTCAATGACATCCTCACATGCGGTGCAGAGCCCCTGTTTTTCCTGGATTATTACGCCACGGGAAAACTGAAAATTGACAATGCCCAGGCCGTCATTGAAGGCATCGCAGATGGTTGCCGGCAAGCGGGCTGTGCATTAATCGGTGGTGAAACCGCCGAAATGCCAGGCTTGTACGACCATGACGAATATGATCTGGCTGGATTTACCGTGGGTGCAGTTGACCGTTCAAAGGTCATTGATGGCAGCCAAATCAAAGCCGGGCATATCGTACTGGGTCTTGAATCATCAGGGCCACACTCCAATGGCTACTCGCTTATCCGAAAAGTACTGGAACAATCCGGGGACGATCCGTCCATGCCCCTGGGTGATACCACACTCGGCGAAGCGCTGCTTGCACCAACGAGAATTTATGTGAAACCCCTGTTAGAACTAATCGAACAGTACACGGTCGATGGGCTTGCTCACATCACTGGTGGCGGCATCAGTGAAAACATCACCCGCGTCATACCAGAAGGCCTTGGTATTGAAATCGACCTGTCCGCCTGGCAAATGCCTGCCATCTTCCGGTGGCTGCAAACAAACGGCAGGATCGAAGAACAGGAAATGCTTCGCACTTTCAACTGTGGTATTGGCATGGCACTTCTGGTAGCCGAAGATGCAGTCGATGAAATATGCCGGGCACTGACGGAAGCAGACGAGCCCGTGTATCGTCTTGGTCGTGTTATTGAGTGTCCCGATGCCACCCGGCGGGTCAACTATATCCACTCATGAAGCAAAGCATGTTAAAGGCTGCGGTATTAATTTCTGGTACCGGCAGCAACCTGAAAGCTCTGATTGATGCTGTCGCTGCAACACACCTTGATCTCAACATTGTGCAGGTGGTTTCCAACCGTGCAGATGCGCCGGGAATAGTCCATGCGACGACAGCCGCAATTCCGGTCAGCGTCATAAGTCATATCGATTTTCCGGACCGCGGGACACACGATGCCGCCGTTGCAAAGGTTTTACAGCAAAGCGGGGCGGAATTGATCATTCTTGCCGGTTATATGCGAATCCTGAGTGAGGACTTTACCCACCAGTTCGGCGGTCGCATGATTAATTTGCACCCTTCCCTGCTGCCCTTGTATAAGGGCCTGGATACCTATAACCGCGTTTTGCAATCAGGTGACAGTGAGACCGGTGCCAGTATCCATTTTGTTACTGCCGGACTCGATTCGGGTCCGGTCATTACGCAGGTGAAATTGCCGGTCTTTGCCGGTGATGATGCAGATTCATTGAAAGCCAGGCTGGGTCCGCTTGAACATAAATTGCTGATAGCAACCGTCGATTTATTCTGTAAACGGGAATTGGCTTACCGGCAGGATGCGGTTTCATACCAGGGCGAAATAATCAAACGGCCCCTGCAATTAAACCCGGACGGCAGTTTTTCTTGATTTCAGGGTGTTATTTTTCCGGCAACTCCGTGCGTAATCCCAAAGCATGGATTTCATTGCCCATCAATTTTCCGAGTGTGGCATAAACCATCCTGTGTCTCGCCAGAGTGGGTTTACCCTCAAAGGCCGCACAGCGAACCACTGCCTCAAAATGAACACCGTCATCACCACTCACGGTTACTTCCGCATCCGGCAAACCTTCAAGTATCATTTGCGCTATTGTTGTGCTATCCATAAACTATCTTCCTCTGTTACCGGGTAATGTTTCATGAAAATAGAACATCGAACGGGGGAAACATTCAACATAATTAAACCGCATGGCCAGGAGGGCCAACGGATTTGACCTTTCAGAAGCAATTATCATAGTGGATTCTATTGCCAATAAAAACACCCTTTCAAGAGGGATTGTTTTCTATCCCTGTGAATACCACGGTTTGAACATCAATCGGGAATCCGGCTGCCCGTGCTGATTGCAATCATTCAATTGGTTTCAGGTTTTCTTTTGCTGGTATGGGGCGCTGACCGCCTGGTGGCAGGTGCATCGGCGACCGCCCGCAACCTCGGGGTTTCTCCATTGATCATCGGCCTGACCATTATTGGCTTTGGCACCTCGGCACCTGAACTCGTGGTTTCAGCTGTCGCAACGATGAAGGGGAATGCAGGACTGGCTGTGGGCAATGCGATTGGTTCAAACATTGCCAATATGGGACTGGTGCTGGGTGCGACAGCGTTGATCTATCCACTGCGCATGGAATCCACTGCACTGAAACGTGAATACCCGATGTTGCTTTTGGTTATGCTGGTTTGCTTTTTGATGGCGCTCAATGGTGTCTACAGTCACTGGGAAGGTTGGGTCTTACTCGTCGGTTTGCTGACGGTTATCATCTGGATCATCCGTATCGGTTTACACCGACCGCTCTCTGATCCATTGGCAGAAGAGTTTGATGCTGAAATCCCCAGGGACACTCCAACTAAAATCGCCTTGTTCTGGCTGGGAGTCGGACTCGTGGTGCTGCCCATCAGTTCGACAATCCTGGTCGAGGGTGCCATCACGATCGCGCGTATCCTGCATGTCACTGACACTGTCATCGGCCTGACCGTGGTAGCCATTGGCACCAGCCTGCCGGAACTTGCAACAGCTATTACCGCCGCCTTGCACAAGGAAGACGACCTCGCCATAGGCAACATCATTGGTTCCAATATTTTCAACCTGCTGGGTGTACTGGGTATTGCGGCTGCTATCCAGCCTATAACCCTGTTGCCCATCATACTTGCACGGGATTTCCCGGCGATGTTCCTCATCACCGGTGCGCTTTACCTGATGGCCTCGGATTTTCGCGGCCCCGGCCGCATAGGCAGGCGATCGGGCAGCGTGCTGTTGCTTATGTATATTGGCTATGTCTTCATGGTATGGATGAGTTCCACCAGGATTCAAGCAACCCTGCCCCTCTGAAACTTTTTAAAACGCATGGATATTCCGATCAATCGCCAGGAATCAATAAGGGTTAGAATACATATATGGACAGTATTACCCTGAAAGAGCTGACCGGTGCCGTTATCAACACCGAGGCCACTGCCGTTGCCAGCCTGGTATCCCGCATCGACGAGGCATTTGTGGCTGCATGCCGGAGTGATCTGAATGGCTAATATGGATGCCGCACTCAAGGAGCGCGCTTCAAAAATACGCATGCTGGTACTCGACGTTGATGGCGTTTTAACCGATGGCAAGTTGTATTTTGACCACGCCGGTAATGAAATGAAGGCATTTAATACCCGTGACGGGATGGGCATGAAAGCCTTACAACGGGCTGGAATAGAAGTCGCAATCATAACGGGCAGAACATCGCAGGCCGTTGCCCACCGTATGGATCAACTGGGTATCCACCACGTTTATCAGGGCCGAGAAGATAAACTCGATGCATTTCTGAATTTACTGGAGATCACCGGTCTGGATGCACAACAGGTCTGTTTCGCCGGCGATGACTGGATAGATCTTCCGGTATTTTTAAGGGTGGGCCTGGCTGTTTCGGTGGCAGATGGCGAGGAGCGCGTCAAACAGCAGGCACATTGGATAACCCGGCGCAACGGTGGTGATGGTGCAGTCAGGGAAATCTGCAATCTTATTCTGGCAGCGCAAGAAAAAGACCGGATCATTCTGGATGAGATTCTGGCATCATGATTACCAGGAAAACAAGACGGGGAATAGCTGCCCTGGTATTGCTTAGCGCTGTCAGTTTCTGGTTGAGCCGCTCAAAGGATAATACTGACCCGCAACCGGTGGCAGGTCTGGATCCGAAACTGAATTACGTATTGCGTGATTTTGAATTACAATTTTACGATGAATACGGGAAGCCCACCATGAATATGCGGGCACCTATATTGAGAAATGACCCCAAACTGCAACTGGGCACCATTGAACGCCCGGTAGTCAAGCTCATTCAGACTGACGCTGTTTGGGATTTGACAGCAGACACGGCCACCGTAACAGCGGATAAAGAGCATGTTCAGTTGATCGGGCAGGTTTATGTAAAGCGGATTGAACCTGTATCCGGAAGCTGGGTCGAACTCAATACCCGGGAAATCCATATTGAAGTCACACCGCAAACCGCCATTACCGATCAGCCAGTCAGCATGTTTGACGGCGTCAACCGGTTAAACGCTATTGGTCTTGAGCTGGACATGAAAACCAAGACATACTCACTAAAACAACAGGTTAGAGCAACTTATGCTGTCAATTAACCCGCTATCCCACAAGCAGCTCCACGTGTGTCTTTTGATGTGCCTGCTATGTCCTGGCCTGCCTTTAATGGCACTGGAGTCCGACAGGCAGGAACCCCTGAAAGTTAGTGCGGATTCCACTGATGGAACACTGGGTGACGGCATAACTACCTTGCGGGGAAGCGTTGATATTCGACAGGGCACCCTGCGCATCACGGCCGATGAAGCCGAAGTCAAGAAAATAGACGGACGCGTTGGTGCGGTAACGTTTCGCGGACAGCCCGCTTTTCTTGAACAGGAGATCGAGGAACAGGGCCTGGTGCAGGCCACCGCCAATGTCATTGATTACCAGGTCGCCAGTGGTTTGGTTACACTGACGGGTAATGCCGATGTCAAACACCCGCAATACCAGATCAGTGGCGAATTATTGACCTATGACCTCAATGTGCAACACTTTCAGGGAAGTGGGGATGGCAATGGTAACGGCAGGATTCATATCCTGCTTGACCCGGAAGTCCTTAACAATGAAAGCGAGAAAAAGGGCGAAAAGAAAAAGGTTGAGTTAGAGGACCCGGACTCATCAACACCAGCCGTAGATGCAGAAACCCTGGAAAAGGACGGCAACTGACATGCTTAAAGCCACAGACCTGCACAAATCCTACCGTAAAAAGGAGGTTGTTCGCGGTGTAACCGTTGAAGTGGGGCCAGGTCAGGTGGTTGGATTGCTTGGCCCCAACGGGGCGGGTAAAACAACCTGTTTTTATATGATCGTAGGCCTGATTCCAACCGATCAGGGCAGCATTACCGTTGACGATGTAGACATAACCCATAAACCGGTGAATATCCGTTCCAGTCTTGGTGTAGGCTACCTGCCACAGGAAGCATCCGTGTTCCGAAAGCTTTCGGTACGCGACAATATCATGGCCATCCTGGAACTACGCCGTGACCTGGACCTGGATCAACGAAAAGAGATACTACAAACATTAATGGAGGAATTGGGCGTATCCCATCTTGCCAGCCAGATGGGCCAGGTATTGTCAGGTGGAGAGCGGCGCAGGGTGGAGATCGCACGTGCATTGGCTGCAAGACCAAGGTTTATCCTGCTGGATGAACCATTCGCCGGAATTGACCCGATTTCAGTCCGGGAAATCCAGGTAATCATCAACCAGCTGACAGAGCAAAACATTGGTGTTCTGATTACCGACCACAATGTCCGTGAAATGCTGGGAATCTGCCACCATGCCTACATTCTCAATGAGGGGCGTGTTCTGGCACAAGGTGACGCGGAAGCGCTCCTTGCTAATGAAGAGGTACGAAAAGTATATCTCGGCAACGAATTCCGACTCTGATAACAACAAAACCTATTAACATTATGAATTATGATTAACCCTTCATTACAACTCCGACTTACCCAGAAACTGGCGATGGCGCCCCAGTTGCAACAGGCCATACGCCTTTTACAGCTAAACCGGATCGAATTACGGGACTATATCCAGGAGTTGGTCGAAGCCAACCCCTTGCTTGACCATGAAGACGATGTAGAGCAGGCAGAGCAGCCTGGTAAGGATGCCTCACCTGATACTGAAACACCCGAATCCCTCAATACTGAAAGCGAACAGGATTTCTCGCTTGACGATTACGATGATCAACACTGGCAAACTGAACAGGATCAGTGGGCCGAGACCACAGCCTGGTCTGATGACTTTTCGGATCGGCAGTTTGAAGACACCAGTTCCAGTTCATTACGCGAGCATTTACTGGCACAGATAGGACTTGCCCACTTCAATGACACAGATGCAGCTATCGCAACTGCTATCGTCTTTGCCATCAATGATGATGGTTTCCTGACGGATGACATCCAGGAATTACGCGAAAGCCTTCTGCCTGAATTGCAAGTTGAGGATGACGAAGTTCTCGCCGTTCTTCACCGGGTGCAGCGACTGGAACCGGTCGGCGTTGCCAGCCGCGATCCAGGTGAGTGTATTCGAGTCCAGTTGCGGGCCCAACCAACGGGAACCGCCGGTGTTGAACTCGCGCTTCGACTGGCACGTGATCACCTCAAACTGGTTGCCAACAACGCCTACGAGGACATGCAACGCGAAACCGGGGCGAAGCCGGAAGCCCTCAAACAGGCACTTGAACTGATCAGGAGCCTGGAGCCGCATCCGGGTTCACGTTTCGACAACCGCCGGGATGAATACCTGGTACCCGATGTTTATGTTCGCCGCGATGGTGACGAGTGGGTGACCACGCTCAGTCCGGAAAGCAATCCAAGTTTGCGTCTGAACAAATATTATATCGGCCTGTTACGAAAATCCGGCGGCAAAGATGCCGAATATTTACGTGGACGTTTGCAGGAAGCTCGCTGGCTGCTTTCCAGTCTCGAGCTGCGCAACCGTACACTGCTGAAAGTGTCCCAGTGTATCGTGGACACCCAGCGGGAATTTCTTACTGATGGTGAGATAGCCATGAAACCGTTGATTCTGAAGGAGGTTGCAGACCAGGTCGGGGTTCATGAGTCTACCGTATCGAGAGCAACAACCCGAAAATATATGCTGACACCGAGAGGAATTTTTGAGCTGAAGTATTTTTTCTCCAGTCATGTACGCACTTTAAACGGCGGTATGATTAGCGCAACGGCCACCAAGGCCAGAATTCAACTGATGATTGAAAATGAACCTCCAACAAAACCGCTGAGTGACCAGGAGATCTCACAACTCTTACGTGAAACCGGGATCTGTGCGGCAAGACGCACGGTTGCAAAATACCGTGAATCACTGGGCCTGGGGTCGTCTGCAGAACGTCGACGGGCATATCGCCGAACGGTTGAGTTCTAGTAATAGATAAATCAGCATCTGAAGTATAGACTGTATATGTACCCGGTCGAATAATCCGGCCAGTGCCAAGGCAAACTAAATGCACCAGGCGTATCACGTAACAAATAATTTCAGACCCGCCAATCATTGATGTATGGCTGGCAGACCTTACATAACCAGTAAGGATTACACTAAAAAGGAGATTGTTGATGCAAATCGATATTACCGGACACCATGTTGATGTAACTCCGGCACTTCGTGCCTATGTCACCGAGAAAATGCAGAAACTGCTTCGGCATTCTGATCAGGTTATATCCATTCGCGTTATTCTGAATGTGGAAAAATTGCAGCAATTAGCTGAAGCATCCGTCAACGTTGGCGGACGCACCATATTTGCCAAGTTCACCGCACCGGACATGTACGCTTCAATTGACGGCCTGGTAGACAAACTGGACCGCCAGATACGCCGACGTAAAGATCGCTTCACCAATCATCAACATCCAAGGCCTGAACCAGTGAGTTCAGAGGATGGACACTGAACAAGCCATACTGCTGTAAACACTGGATATTGAAGACCTGCCATGCTGGATAGTGATTTATTGAGTCCGGCCCGTATCCTTGCGGGTGTCAGGATCAACAGTAAAAAGCGCTTGTTCGAGCTTATCAGCACAACACTCGCAAGAAAAAATCCGGAACTGAATTCGAGGGAGATCTTTGAAAGCATTTGTGCAAGAGAAAACCTGGGCAGTACAGCTCTCGGTAACGGCATTGCTGTACCCCATGGACGAATCAACGGCACAGAAGAAGTTCAGGCGCTTTTCCTGCAACTGATCAAACCACTGCCTTTTGATGCGGAAGACGGTAACCCGGTCGATCTGATTTTCGCCCTGACCGTCCCGAAGGAATGCACTGAAGATCATAAAAAGCTTCTTTCTGACATTGTTGATCGCTTCAGTGATCCTGAATTGCTCGAGCATTTACGCAAGGCAGCAGATGTCAATGAACTTTGGCAATTGCTTTCCAGTTCGCATGCCTGAAGGGTTTACGTGGATAACGTAACGCAAGACATAATCATTGTCAGTGGCATGTCGGGCGGTGGTAAGTCAACCGCATTGAATGCGCTTGAAGATCTCGGTTATTACTGTATTGATAACCTGCCCGGTGCCATGTTGCCGGGTTTCGGACCGCAAATTTCCGCCAATCCGGATCTTTACAAGAAAGTCGCCCTTGGCATCGATGCACGCTCTCGCGAATCCGATCTGAAGGTCATCATTGACTGGATGTGTCTACTCAGGGAAACCGGCTTCAACTGCAGGTTATTGTTTGTCACCGCAGAAAAGTCAGTTCTGATTAAACGCTTTAGTGAAACACGACGACGCCACCCACTGACTGGTTCTGACCAGGTTTTACCGGATGCCATTGATAACGAGGCACGCCTGCTAGAGCCGCTGCAACGCTGCTCAGACCAGGTGATCGATAGCAGTCACACCAACATTCATCAACTCCGGCGCCAGGTGTGGAACTTCGTGGACCGACGCTCCAGTGACATGACCATTGTGCTTCAATCGTTTGCGTACAAGCAGGGTGTACCGCAAGACGCTGATTTCATATTTGATGCCCGTGTACTTCCCAACCCCTACTGGCAGGACGACCTCAGAACTCTCACCGGCAAGGATAAGGCCGTCAGTTCATGGCTTGAAGGCGATGCGCAGGTGATACAGATGTCACGGGATATTGAGGATTTCATGCACGTCTGGCTGCCTGCATTCCAGCAAGCTCAACGCAGTTATGTCACCATCTGCATTGGCTGTACCGGCGGAAAACACCGTTCGGTATTCCTTGCTGAAACACTGGCAAAATCACTTGGCAAAAACCTCGAGAACGTCCTCGTACATCATCGGGAAGAGCCATTCTGGAACAAACCCTGATACCCGGTAATAAACAGTAGTGCGCAATTTCTGAGCATCAGCACCCCCCGTGTTGCAATATCCCCCCTAAGTTCTGCCTCCTTGTTACAATAGGCCTGTTTTTGAGGCCGCCAAATCATGTTTGGCGGTTTTCCACAAATTTCACCAAAGGTTGACGCTAACGATGCGGGAACATCAGCAAGAAGAAAAAACAGCCCGTCATCTGGATCGCCTGTCCGAGGCTCTGGACAGTGGTGTTCAGTCCCAGGTTAAAAAGCTGCTCAACAGTCTCAATGGTGCCGAGATTGGCGATTTGCTCGAGTCATTACCCCAAGCCAGGCGACAGGTGGTATGGGACCTCGTAAAGGTTGGTCTCGATGGCGATGTACTGGTCGAGGTAAACGACGAAGTACGTGCCGGCCTGATTCGTGACACCTCACCTGATGACCTGATCCAGGCCGTAGGTGATCTGGATATCGATGATCTTGCAGATATTCTGAATGACCTGCCGGATGCGGTT
Organism: Lysobacterales bacterium; assembly: GCA_033791845.1. GTDB lineage: Bacteria > Pseudomonadota > Gammaproteobacteria > Xanthomonadales > SZUA-36 > SZUA-36. The sequence goes on from JASJFX010000067.1 coordinate 25,682, forward strand.
ATCACCGAAGTGCTGCGTGCCATGGACAGGCAGGACCGCGACAGACTGGAACAGGTCATGTCCTACCCGGAGGACTCAGCCGGCGGACTGATGAACCCGGATGTTGTGACGGTAAGACCGGATGTCAGCCTGGACGTAGTTCTACGCTACCTGCGGCTCAGGGGTGAATTGCCAAATGTTTTTGATCAGTTGTTTGTCGTCAATCGAACCGGCAAATACCTGGGGCAACTCAAGCTTGCAGATGTATTAACCAGTGAGCCCAACAGCCTGGTCAGCGATCTGACTGACTCATCAACAGAAGCGATCCCGGTCAGCATGACTGCCCGGCAGGTCGCCATAGAATTTGAACACAATGACCTGGTATCTGCTCCTGTCATCGATGAGAGCGGATTATTACTGGGCCGCATCACCATTGATGATGTCGTCGATGTCATCCGTGAAGAAGGCGAGCACATGGTTCTGACCTCTGCCGGTCTTGATGAGGAAGACGACATGTTTGCCCCGGTGATGCATTCTGCACGACGGCGCTGGGTATGGTTGGGTGTAAACATGGTCACGACCCTGCTTGCAGCTGTTGTCCTGTATGCATTCCAGCCGACACTGGATCAACTGGTTGAACTGGCCGTACTGTTTCCGATAGTAATGAGCATGGGCGGTATCGCGGGCACACAAACACTGACATTGATGATCAGGGGCATGGCAACCGGACAGGTCAGCGCCCGCAACTCGATGGCGATTTTACGTAAAGAACTGGCCGTGGGCATACTCAACGGCATCCTGTTTTCGATCATCATCGGCACCATAGCCTTTTTATGGTATGGCAACGTGGGCCTGGGCTTGGTAATGGCTTTTGCGATTATCGCAAACCTGGTAGCCGGTGCTCTTGCCGGTGCATTGATTCCAGTCATTTTAAAACGTATGTCAGTCGACCCCGCCCTGGCAGGTGGGGTGGTATTGACCACGGTGACCGATGTCATCGGAATTTTGGCCTTTATCGGTCTCGCCAGCTATCTGCTGCTCGCAACCTAGACCCGGTTGAAGGCACCGGAGCATTTATCCTACATGCAGATTCTACTGATCACCCAGGAACCACCGTTAGCGCCTGACGCTATAGCAACCGGCAATGCCATTCGAACTGCGCAGCTTAGCGGAGCTTTGCGCCGCGCAGGACACACCCTCTCACAAACCTGGCTGGATAACAAAGCGGACGGAAAAAAGAGTAGTCACCCGGACGCATTTCACAGCCGGGATGAGCTACAAGCCACCATCACAAGCCAGCAACCGGATGCCATCCTTGTCTCCTACTGGGAACTCCTCGAATTGCTGCCATTCGAATTGCCGCAACCGGTGATTGTGGATTTCGTGGCGCCAAGGCCACTGGAAGTTCTTTTCGAACACCCCGGGCGGGTCAAAACTGAACTGCAACGTTTGCAGAGCAACCTGACAAAGTGTGATCTCTTGTTGACCGGTAACCAGCAGCAGCGTGACTTGCTGTGGTTTACCCTGTTACAGGCAGGTTTTGACCTGCGTAGCTGCGATCCTGTGTTGGTCGTGCCATTGTCGGCAGAGCCCGCCGGTAGACCGGAATCAGACCCCGGCACCGACGGTTGGACACTGGTAAGCGGCGGCGTCCACTGGCCATGGCGAAAGTCCGACGACTATTGGCAGGCCATCCAGAACATGAATGGCGACAAGCAATCCGATACGCCACGCCTGGTACTGTTTGGAGGGCCCTACCGCTGGCAGGAGAAGAACCATCAAAGCGGCAGACCCGGATCGCCTAGTGATACCGGCCAACAGGCAGACACAGGCACTGCAGCCGCCGACACATACCAAACCCAGGGGCTCGCACCCTACTCTCACTTCAGTCGTTTCCTGCTGGAATCTGCTCATATCGGTCTTGAAGTCGCAGAGATAAATATTGAAAGAACCTATAGCCAGTCATTCCGCTCACTCGAGTTTTTACGTCATGGATTACCGTTAATATGCAATGACTATCTGCCTATAGCCGGGCTGATCAAACAATATGACGCCGGCTGGACCATCAAGGGCCCTGATGAAATTGCAGGTCTTCTGCGCGAAATCATGAAGAACCCTGAGGACTGGAAATCACGTTCGGACAACGCTTTGCGCCTGGTTGAAGAGGTGCTGAACCCTGATATCACGGTTAGTCCTTTATTGAAATGGCTCGAAATGCCCACAAAAGCACCTCAATTGCCTGTGACCGGAGAGCAGTCCGCAGACGTCATTCTTGGCATTCCAGGCTGGCCGGAACGGTTAAGACGGCAGGCCCATTTGCTGAGGCGGGCCGTTCTCAGTCGAATTTTTCGAATCGGAAAGGAAAATAATCCCGGCGACAATATTCTGATTGTGACCCGCAGCGACCTGTTTCCTGCCGACCACGGGGCGGCGGTGAAAATTGTTGAAACGGCAAAAGGCCTCTCACAGCATGGCCGCAAAGTCGGTATCGTCAGCGATGACCGGAGTCGCTGGTGGCTATTCGAAAACGGTCACAAACAGCATTGCCGGCTGCCGTTCTGGTTGCGCTTATTAAGTTTGCCACGTTCACTGACGCGCCTTCTTCATTACAGTAAAGAATTACCCGAGAGCAATAGTTTTCTATACCTGCCGCTCACCGATAGCAGTTTCTTCTGGCATAGCCTTTATGTTGCCAAAAAGTTGAATGCCGGTATTTTGCAGGCTGAATTCCCGGCCTACGCGAAACCTTGTATCGACGCTCGTGAGATTTTGAATGCAGCGGTAGTACTGGTCGAACACAATGTTGAGTATGCCCGGCTCAAAGCCCAGATCGCCGAACTTTCCGATGCACAGTTTCAAAACTTGAAGGCGATCGAAATTGATTTGTGCAACCGTTCCGACGCCGTGGTTTGTGTGTCTGATAATGACCGCCAGCAACTATTAGGAGATGGTGTAAAACCTGAGTTGCTCAATACCATCCCACATGGTTTTAACCCCGAGCCTTACAAACTTCCGGCACAAGACGGACTGATAGAAACGTTTGAATTGCCGGATAATGCGATATTGGTCGCATTCCATGGGACATTTTCCTACCCGCCGAACCGGGATGCCTTACAGGTTTTTGCTGATATCCTGTTACCGCAACTGGCCAGTAGCCGCTTTGCATTCCATGTCATCGCGATAGGACGTAACCCGCCGCTTGAAAGCCTACATCCCAACATCCATTTCACCGGCAGCGTAGATGAGGTAGGTCCCTGGTTGAAAGCCTGCGATATGGCGGTGATTCCGCTACGCGAAGGTGGTGGCACAAGGATGAAAATCATCGATTGTTTTGCAGCAGGATTGCCTGTTGTGAGCACCTCGAAAGGAATTGAAGGTATTCCCGTCGTCAATGGGCGCGAGGCCTTTGTATGCGATGATTGGCTGAGCATGGAAAACAGGATCGTGGAACTGGCAGAATCAAAAAAACTCCGGAAACAACTTTCCTCGGCGGCCCTGGAATTCACTTCTGAAATGGATTGGAAAAGTCTGAGTCAACGATATCTTGAAATTTATTCTGCTGTGCGGCGGGTTCCCAAATGAAAAACCATGTGTTTCATGGCATGATTTACATTGACGATTGGCGGGGCAGAAAGCACATTGGAATATGATCATGAATAATCTTTCCGGCACGAAACTGGAGATCAGGGAGGTTTCCGACAGAAAAGGCCTGGGTGCTTTTATCCGCGTTCCATGGAGAATTTATAAGGACGATCCCAACTGGATACCACCCCTGATAGCAGAGCGCAAAGATGCACTCTCGTCCAAACACCCTTATTTCAGGCACGCAAAATGGCGTGCATGGATCGCGTACAGGAATGGCAAACCTGTCGGGCGCATTTCAGCACAGATCGATGAGTTACATCTGAAACAACACGATACGAAAACCGGTTTTTTTGGAATGATCGAAGCATTGGATGATGATGAGGTTTTCCAGGCCTTGTTTCAAACCGCCGAAAACTGGCTGCGCGACGAAGGAATGCGGGAGGTAATCGGTCCATTCAACCTCAGCATCAACCAGGACCTGGGCATCCTGATAGAAGGGTTCGACTCACCACCCTACGTCATGACAGGGCACTCACCGGCTTATTATGGTGCCGCAATTGAACATTGCGGATATAGGCCGGCACAGGATTTACTTGCTTACGGGCTTCATGGCGGCACTCTCGCCATACCCAGAGTGATGAGTGCATTGATCAAAAGAAGCGGTGATCGTATCAAGGTCAGAAGCCTGGGTTCAAAATCCAAACGCATTGAATTGGAATCTATGCGGGACATATTTAATGACGCATGGGCAAATAACTGGAATTTCACGCCTTTTACACCAGAGGAATTCAAGCTGATTGGTAAAGAATTGCTGCTGGCCGCACCCAAAAATTTTATTCAAATAGCAGAAGTCGATGGTGAGGATGCTGCCTTTATCGTCCTGCTGCCAAATATTAACGAGGCCATTGCCGATCTCGATGGTCATTTACTGCCATTCGGTTGGGCCAGGTTATTCTGGCGTCTTAAAGTGGAGTTCCCCAGGACAGCAAGGGTGGCACTCATGGGCGTGAGGCAAAAATATCAGAATACCCGTTTCGGTCCCGCACTGGCCTACATGATCATCAATGCAGTTATGGAGGCCGGCAAGGCCAAAGGGCTTGAACGCGTGGAAATGTCCTGGATACTGGACCATAACCATGGGGTCAGAAACATCATTGAAAGCGTCGGCGGAGAGATTACAAAACGTTACCGCATGTATGAGAAAGACCTGTAGTGACCATGTTAATACCGGGATACCATACCCATAAATGAACCCGGGCACAGAAGATGATTGACCAGACTACCCGTTTCCAATCCGTGATTCTTGCCGGTGAGCGACCGGGTGGCAGCCCTATCAGCCATGCTTTCAATGTCCCGGCCAGCGTTATGGTGCCCGTTGCAGGCCAACCGTCTTTGACCCGCGTCATGCACGCCATTGAAGCCAGTCAACTGGCAAATGGCGGAATTATCTGTGGCCCGGCAAGCGATGTCGTATCCGGAAGTGAAGCGCTGCAGGGTGTTTTAAAGAAACCGGACTTTGAATGGCTGGCTCCAGCCGAAGGACCCGCAGCCAGTGCCTTAAAGGCACTGGAAAAGCTTAACCATTTCCCGGCCTTACTCACGGCGGGTGATCACGCGCTATTAACCGGTGAGATTGTGGATGATTTTTGCAATCTCGCGATTTCACCTGCTCCGATTGATAGCCTCAAACAGACCGGTTCCCCGGACCTTGGCGGGAAAACGGATTATGACCTCATCATTGGCTTTGTCCCTTATTCACTGGTAAAGGCTGCGTGGCCGGAATCCCGGCGCACCGTACTGAAGTTCTCGAATGGACAGTTTTGCGGTAGTAACCTGTTCGCCATCATGACCCCCAAAGGCCGCAAAGCCCTGGAGTTTTGGCGCCAGGCAGAAGCCGACCGCAAACATCCCTGGCGGATCGCCCGTCGCTTTGGTTTTATGGCACTTTTACTATATCTGTTCAGGCGTCTGAGCCTGGAAGACACTTTAGGTGGATTATCAGAGGCCGCGGGTTGCCGAATCGGCCATGTGAAAGTGAAGTTTGCCCGTGCCGCCGTGGACGTGGATTCGATTGAAGATCAGAAATTAGCCGAAAAAATCCTCCTCGGAGAAAGGTGAGCCCAAAAGAAATCGTAGATCAAGCATTAAGGAGGTCCCGGATATTTGCTTCGCAAATTCCGGGATGACGTTGCCTTTGTTGTACGCAGTGAGATGTCCCCAGGACAATAAACAACTTTTTATTTAGTTGATTTTTTCTGCAGCAAGCAATTTATCCAGATGAACACCGAGCCGGTGTGTCAAAGCCAGTAGCGTCAGGGTCGGGTTGGCCCAGCCACCTGTAGTGAATACAGAACTGCCAGCGATATGAAGATTATGGTAACCATGTACTGTGCAATTGGCATCCACCACACCATTGCGGGCTGAAGTGCTCATTCGGGTGGTGCCCATATGATGATATCCGCCTATGGGATGGTTACCAACAGTGGCATCAACCGGCCATTGGAGTTGGCCATCCTCCAACCAGTCACTGGTTGTAACCTTACCTAGCCCGAGCCGGTTAAACTCCCCCTGCAGTGTTTTACCGAACTGAAGCATGGTTTCCTTGTCCAGCGCGCAGAGCCGCCAGTCAAGGTCCGCCCTTGGGCAACCCAGTGCGTCTTTTTCGGCGGACAGATGGACGCGGCTATCAGGGTTCGGGGCCTGCTCAGCCCGCGCCATAACGTACAGACTCATGCGGTTCATTTTGACACCGAAGCGCAGCAATGGCATTGAAACGTGACGCTGTAACCAGTTTTGACTACCCCGCCAGGCCTGCCAAAGACGTCGAGCGGATTTGTTGGGTGACAAATCGTGCTTTACTTTCATATAAACCCGTTTGCTGATACGCGCACCTTTGCTCGGATCCTTTTGTAAATCAAAAGTGGCTCCACTATTCAGAATACCCAGTTCACGTTGTAAAGATGGCGGTATGACCAGTGCCGGAGTCAACGGCACATCCACAGCGGAAAATCGTTTGCGATACAAAGCCCAGAAAAATGCTGGATCTTTTGTCTCGATATGTGCAAGTCTGCCGTGCGGGTGTTCCATGAAGTATCGACCGACCTGGTCAAACTGGTTACCAACCCCATGGGTTTCTATACTATCGGACATCAACAACAGGCGGGCGTTTTCGATTCCCCCGCAAGCAAGTACGAAATGCCGGGCACGAACCTGTAGTTTTCTACCCCCAAGAGATTTGGCGTCGAGGTGTGTGATAGCTGATGCATTTTCGGTGGCCTGAAGCGCGACCAAATTTGCATGCAGAACAATTTGTACATTCTTCGCCTTGACCAGGTCATCGCTTCTTCGACTGTTAAAGCGTTCCCTGACCTCATCAAAACGCCAGAAGCGGTGGGATATTTTTTCAGGATCAAAATCAATAGGACTTAATTCGAGCTTGCCCCAGTTCCCGGACTCGTAGTCATAATCACCCAGTTCAAGTGAATCATGGGCGATTTTATAAAAAGGCTGCAGGTCGTCCAGTGTGATCGGCCAACCGCTATGCGGCACCCAGTCACGCTTTTCAAAATCAATCCGATCCAGGGGAATACAGCGGCCACCCCAAATATTCGTTGTTCCGCCAAAAAAGCGTAGACGGGAGTGGTCCAGCTCATAATATTCCATGCCGGTTATATTGCCCTTGGTCAGGGACTGTGTTTGCTCGTCGTAGTCCATCCCGCCGGCTTCAAGCAGACACACGTCGCGTCCTGCCTTCATCAGGTCACGAGCCAGTGCCACACCCGCCGCGCCGGCACCAACAATACACACTTCAATGTCCAACAGGGTATCGTCTGTGGCAGCTTCAAGGTCGATTAGCATCTTCTAAATCCATGGTATTCTGAAGGACATAACCATCAGGTTAACTGGTAAAATTAGGATCATCGCGCCTGTATAACAAAACTTTCATCAATTTGCAGCTAATTGTAGCAATTATGCATTTTGTAGATTGAAGAAATCATGTTCTAATGCACCAGTTTTCTCATAGTCTGTAACTAAAACAGAAGGAATTTAATTGAAAGCGATCATACTTAGCGCAGGTCAGGGTCGTCGTTTGATGCCACTGACCTCAAATATGCCCAAGTGCTGTCTCCCCCTTCACGGTATCTCAATCCTTGAATGGCAATTGAGGCAGATCGCACAATGTGATATTGATGAGGTCGTGGTCGTGACCGGGTTTGAGCATGAGGTGGTAGAAAGCATCGTAAACCATGTCAATGGTATTGAGGTGCGTACATTGCACAACCCGATGTTTGCCCATACGGACAATCTTGGTACATGCTGGGAGGCGCGTACCGAAATGGAAGGCCCCTTTGTGCTGATGAATGGTGACACGCTCTTCGAAGCCGCTGTCCTGCAACGCCTGCTCGCCTGTGAAACGGGTTACCCGGTAACCCTGGCCAGCGACACCAAGCCCCACTTTGATCTGGATGATATGAAAATCATTTCAGATGGGGACCGTTTACTCAAGGTCAGTAAACAATTGGATATCAGTCTTGTCGATGGGGAAAGCATCGGTTTGATGGTTTTTAACCAGGCCGGAGCAGATGCTTTTACTGAAAAACTCGAAGAAATGATGGACAAGGAAAATGCGCTCAAACTGTGGTACCTGTCCGCAATTGACCAGCTTGCCAGCCAGGGCATTGCGGGTATCTGTCCTATTGATGGGCTGAGTTGGTGTGAGGTTGATGATGCTGCGGATTTCAAAGCCGCTGCGGATGTTGTTATCCAATGGTCCAAGTGAATTGATTTTAGGGAGACTCTGATCTATTCATGAACTCGTATCTTGTGTCCAAAACATCCAGCTTCGGCGCCGCAAATCTTGCCAATAGCTCGCTATTACCGGCGATTCGCGACTCGCTTCAAGCGCCTACTCTCGGTGAATCTGAATATTTTAGACTACAATCTACTTCGCTCAGAATAAATCAGAGTCTCCCTAGACCTGTTCTGACTATTTTGTGATCTTGATCAAACCTGTTTTTTTATTGAGGAATATTATGAAATCCCGGGCTTATACGTTTTTTTGTGTGTTAATAGCGAGCGTTTTTTTACAGTCTGCACTGGCAGCCGAAGCGGTTCCTGCTGCCTCATCTACCACCAACCCGGACGCTGATGCACACGTAAAATCGTTGCAACAGGAATTGTCTGAGGCAAAAGACAGGGTAGCGGAACTTGAAGCGGAACTGTCCAAAGCGCAGTCCACCATTGAGCAGATGCACAAAAACACAACCGTCGCTGCGCAAGACACGGAACAACCCGCACAAGCCGTTGACCAGACAGTAAGGGGAGAACCCCTTTACGATGTTTATAACCCGCAAACCCCCGTCGCACAGCAGAATGTCATCGCTGAAAAGTTCACACCGGAAACACAAAGCCAGGCGGTGGCGACCACGAGGCTACTTGAAGACGATCTTGAGCGCAGTCGTATACGTAATATCACCCGTATCGCAGACCAGGTTCCCAATATGCAATATGGGCAATCGGGTAACGAGGCCCGCATTTCGATTCGTGGCATGCGCACTAACCGGACCGGCGCCGAGGCGGATCCGGTGGTTGCAATTTTTGAAGACGGTGTCAGTGTTCCTACAACCACTCAAGCACTGGAACCCTATGTGGACATCAACAGGATTGAAGTCCTGCGCGGACCACAGGGTGTTATGTACGGTCGTAATGCGTTTGGCGGTGTTATCAATATCATCAGCAATGAACCCGACCCGAGTGGCTGGGACGCGGCTTTCGAGGGTGAATATGGCTATGCTGACGGCACCCGCTTTGATGCCATGCTGAATGTGCCCATACTCGAAACGCTTTCAACCCGTATTGCCGCCAGATACGATATGCATTCAGGTTACGTTGGCAACTTTGTTTTGGATGGCGATGCCGATGACCTGCGTGACCGCAAGCAGCAGTACGTTCGCTGGATGACCAAATGGCAACCCTCGGATAAATTCAACCTGATGGTCAACCTCATTTCTTACGATCAAAACCAAACCGGTTCCGGCATGTGGGGCTATCAGCAAATCGGCGCCTATGTCGATGGCGAGTATCAAACCGGAAACCTCATCGCGCCACCGGGTGCCCGCGCTGACCGGGACGGCTGGAATGTCGGCAGGAATATGGCCTCACTGGAAGACCAGGAGAACCTGAGCGGAACCATTAAATTGAACTGGAACATCGGTTTCGCCAACTTAGAGTGGTTTATCAATAAGTCGACATTCGAAAATCAGCAGGTATTCGACAGCGATTACAGCGATGCTGGCGACCCTTACAACAGCGATTTTAACGGCTGGAGGTCGAAGAGGGATACATGGTCAAGTGAACTGCGTCTAATCTCCAGTAGCAATGGCCGCTTTGACTGGCTTGCCGGTGTGTATTGGCTTGACATGGAATCAAACTGGGACTGGCTTGAAACCAGGGATGCGGAGTTCTTCCAACCGGAGTGGGATTTAAAAGGCCGCTACAAAACAGACAACACCTCGGTTTTTGCCAGTGCCGGATATAACTTCAATGATCGCTGGCGCTTATCAGGTGGGTTGCGCTGGTATAAGGACAACAAGACACTCAGAAATGGCGAAAAGGACAGTTGGGACGGTGTGCTTTGGAACGCCGCTTTGAATTATAAGATCAATGAAAACATCGATTCTTACTTCAGTGCTTCAACCGGATATCGTCCAGGTGGCCTCAACGAGACTCCTGGAGTCGAAGCCAGCTTCGATTCTGAAAGCATTACTGCCTATGAACTCGGTCTTAAAAGTATCCTCGCAGATGGCAGCCTGGTTTTAAACCTTTCTGCGTTTTATAACGATTTCAGCGATATGCAAGCCCAGTCATTCACGATATTGCCATTACCGGGAACCGCAGGGCTGATGGATTACATGAGTACCGCTGGTGACATGGAATCCAAGGGTGTTGAAGCTGAAATTCAGTGGTTACCCGGCACACGTTGGAATATATCTGCCAACCTCGCATGGCTGGATGCAAAGTTCAAAGATTACGAGGTACCAGGCCTCGCCGGACTCGGTTACATCGAAGGTCACACTATGGGTGACACGCTAAACCTCGATGGCTGGCGTCCAGCCCTGTCTCCCGAGTGGTCTTTCGGCCTGCAGGCAAGTTATATATTCGATGTGGGTAAAGGCGGCACGCTGACCCCGATGATCCAGACCACCTATGTTGGTGAGCAGTACACCAATGACTTAAACCTGGTCGGGGCGCATCAGGATTCGTATACCAAGACCGACATCCGGCTCTTCTGGGATTTACCCGGCAACAAAGTCAAGTTGCAGTTCTACCTGGAGAACATCGAAGAAGAGGCCAATGTGAACAACACGATGATCTACAACCCTGAAGAGAGACCGGAAATTGCAACATTCCTGGCCAACTGGGGTGACCCGATGACTTACGGGATAGTGATGTCCTATAAGTGGTGAGGGTAAACCAAAACTAATCCACAGGCGGAACCTGTATAAGCACACCGTCATCACCACCGGCCTGGTAGCGGTTGGTGTTGATGTCGTATTCAATTCGTGCGCTCCGGATAATTTCGTCGCCCATCATAAGCACCGCCTCACCGGATAGCACCAATTGGTTAGTGGCTCGGAAATACTCCACCGCCAGGGCCGTACCATTGATCGGGCCCTGGTCCGTGCGATCTGTCCGCTTTACATTAAACTGCGCTGGTGAACCTTCGAGATAAACCCTGTCCGGCTTATCGGGGCTTCCATAAACAGTGGCTTGTGCAGAATTCAGTTGCCAATCCTGACTTCGCATCTGAAATTGCCCGCTAAAATGAAGAATTCCCGGCTGTTCATCCTCATGGGCCTCATCTGCACTTATACTGATCATGTCAAAAGCACCCGCGCCAAGTGGTGCCGCAATGCAAGTGCAGCAACTCAACATCAATAAACTACAGGTAATGGCTCTTTTCATACTCTGATACCGGCTCAGGATGAGCTAGTGTAGTGCATCTTAATTAATTAAGATGCACTACACTAGGAGTCTGTCGGGTTTGGCCGATACCGGCTATGACAATATCCAATAACGACCTGAACTCACAAAAATAGCTCTCGTATGGCGTCAAACAAGATCATCGAACATTATCTGATCAGGGAAGTTGCCCAACCGTTGGCAGCTATTTTTACAACGCTCGTGGTAATTTTTATCACCTTCAGCCTGAGCCGTTTCCTGATTGACGCTGATGCCGGCTTATTGCAACCGGCTGAAGTCGCAAGGCTCACTTTTTTCAAATCCATCATATCACTGGACGTTTTGCTGCCACTTAGCCTGTTTCTTGGCATCATGACCGGACTTGGGCGCTTATATACGGATTCCGAAATCTACGCCATGCGTACCGGTGGCATCAGTGAGGCCCACCTGTTGCGCCCCTTGATGCATCTTGCGCTGGTGCTGGCAGTCGTGGTTGCTTTACTGTCTGCCTGGGCACGCCCATGGGCTTATGCACAATCGTATGCGATAAAGGCAATAGCGGAGGCTACCGCTGAGACAGGACGGATAAAGCAAGCGCAATTCTATGATTTTGGCCGAAATGGCAGAACGGTTTTCATTGAGCGTATCGCTGAAAATGGCCGTGATATGGATGGTATTTTTATCCGCACACGAAAAGGCGAAGACCTGCAGGTCATTACAGCTGCAAAAGGTGAGTTTGACTATTTTTATAAACCAATGTTTCACCGTTTGAAATTGACGGACGCCCGTATTCTGAAAAAAGTACAGGATGGCACGGATCTTTCAGGGGAGTTCGGCAGTTTTTCGCTGTTTTTACCCGCTGAGAGCCCCAAGCCACCCGGTTTTAAAGTCAAATCTGCATCCACCAACAGCTTACGACAATCTTCCGATCCGGCTGCCCAGGCAGAGTTTCAGTGGCGTCTGTCGACACCGGTTTCCGCCCTGTTGCTGGCGTTGGCAGCCATCCCCTTAAGCCGCAGTCGTCCACGCCAGGGACGCTATGCCAAGATGTTAGTGGCACTTGGAATCTATGCAGTCTACTTTAATCTGCTTGATGTGAGCCGCAGTTGGGTGGAGCAGGGCAGCAGCGCCTATATATGGTGGGTTCCCGGTCTCCTTGCACTGGTGGTTACAGCTTTGTATGCACCCGCTATGCTGACGACCAAAAAGGATAAACGTGCTCAGAATTGACCGCTATATCATGACGCAGTTTGTGATCGGTATTATTCCGGCGTTGCTCTTGTTATTGTCCTTATTCAGCTTCATGGCGCTGGCTGAAGAACTGGAGGACGTTGGCAATGGCAGTTTCACCCTGCCCGATGCCCTGATGGTCGTACTCCTGACCAGTCCCAAACGCATTGTTGAGTTACTACCGGTCACCACGCTGTTGGGAGGTTTGATCGGGCTGGGTGCGATGGCCAATCACCGCGAAATCATTGCCATCCGTACCATTGGTATTTCAAAGCAGCGTATCGCGCAGACCGTGGCGGTACTTGCCGTTTTTCTGGGCATATTTATTACCGCTTTACAGTTCTTCGTGGTACCCGGATTTGAACATGAAGCAGCCGTGCTGCGTTCACAGGCGTCGAAGAACCCGGAGATCAGAGCAGGTAATTCACGGGCAATCTGGACCAGGAGTGACGCGCATCTTGTTCGGGTCAAAAGCGTAAGGCAAGACAGGACACTGGCTGACATCGAAATCTACACGGTCGATGAACAGGGCCGCCTGTCACAGTTAATCCAGGCCTCCAGCGCTCTTTTGGTCGAACAGGAAAACTGGCTTTTGATCAATGTACTGGAAAGCCGGTTTCAGGATGGGCAGGTGATTGAGACAATGCGGGACAATATGCAATGGAATTCCTTGCTTTCAGCTGATCAGGCAGCAGCGTTGATCCTGCCGCTGGAGGCACTGGCCCCAAATGACCTGCTCAAAACCATAGCAAACATGAAGAAAAATCAACTGGATACCCACCGTTACGAGATTGTGCTCTGGCAGCAGGTCAGTCTGCTGCCTAGTTTGCTCGCAATGGCCTTGATGTCCCTGCCTCTGCTGCTGGGTTCGGTACGATCAGTCTCAGCCAGTCAGCGCGCCCTGACGGGTGGCCTGATCGGGATCAGCTTTTACCTGCTTCAGCAACTGAGTGGTCACCTGGCTGGAATTCTGGGATTGTCCCCTTCCCTGCTTATCCTGACACCCCCTTTCATTCTCCTGATAATAGCGATCGCCGCCATTCGCCACCGGAATCTGTAACGGGATGTTTCAGCGCACTATTTCGATACCTGCCACGATTGTTCATCTATGGTGACGAACGCCGGTTTTGCACCGGCTTCGATGCTAAGCGATTTCAGACTCATGCGAAATTCCCGGGAATTTTCCCTGTCGTCGATATCAATTACACGGTATGAAGCGTCACAGACACTGGATGCCGCCGCGGTACAGTAAATTCGGGTGTCACCCAATTGCTGTTCGCGGTTATAGTGCAGATGGCCGTAAAAAATTAACGAGGGTGGAAATTGTTTCAAGACGGTCTCGAGAGCCGCTGCATCAGCGAGTGCTTTACGCCAATGCGTCATACCGGGCAATGGCGGGTGATGTATCAGCAACGCGACCATTTGACCTTCAGCTGCCGCCTGCTGCAGTAATACAGCCAACCTCTGTAATTGTTCATCACCCAGTTCTCCTGTGGCCATGAATACCGGTGTAACACAGGCGGTTGAAAGCCCGATTAAACTGAGCTTTCCCAACTTGCGTACAACAGGGAACTGACCTGCCACCTGTTCGGGTTCTGACCCATGAACAGGCTGGAACAGGTAATCTGACCATGACTGGAGAACCGCTTCGGCACTTCCCTCACCGTAGATATCGTGATTACCGGGAACAAGCATGACTTTACCGGCGGGGCCCAATGTAGTTAACCATTCGGCTGCCTGTGTAATCTCCGAGTCCAGTCCAATATGAACCAGGTCGCCGGTCAACAAAATCTGATCAGCAGTTTCCGCCCTGACGGCATCGACGAGATTGTTGAGTACTGCGGGTAAATGATGATTACGACGGTTCTTGCGCCATGACAGGTAGCCGGACCAGCGTTTTCCCCTGAGCTTTAGTAATTTTTCACCGTCCAGCGTGCTGAGATGAGGATCGGTCAGGTGAACTAGGCGCATGCAATCACATCCCCGCCTTTGCTGATGGTTGCAGCACTGTCTATAATCCAATCTTGCATAGAAACCATTAACCCGCCGAACGGCTTTCTCACCATTAATCCAGGTTGCAATATAACATGACCATTTACGCGCTTGTTTCTAAAATTCATCTACCAGCGCAGTAACAATGAATCGGGCGGGCAGACCGCTCCGAATACCGGTAACAGTGAAACTATGAGCGAGGAACCACAGCAAGACTCAAGTATTCAGCCCTTACTTGAGGAGATCAGGCAAAAACACGGTGAGGCTTTACTGGCGATACTGGTTTATGGATCCTGGCTGCGTGGCAAACGCGATACCATGCTGGACTTTTATGTGCTGGTGGAAGATTACC
Organism: Lysobacterales bacterium; assembly: GCA_033791845.1. Taxonomy (GTDB): domain Bacteria; phylum Pseudomonadota; class Gammaproteobacteria; order Xanthomonadales; family SZUA-36; genus SZUA-36. The sequence continues at coordinate 40,782 of JASJFX010000067.1, forward strand.
ATACACTTGATTCCCGCTGGCAAGGCTGGATGTGCCATTTATTACCACCCAATGTGTACCACATTCACCTCAAAAATGATGACCCGGAAGTAGCTGAACCCGAGCTTCGTGCCAAGTATGCGCTACTAACATTAGGCCGTTTCAACAAGGCCATGCAGCACGATTTCCATTCATATTTTTGGGCACGATTTGCCCAGCCCTGCGACATTCTGTATGTTCGCGACGATGCAACCCGGGGCGTTCTGACCGCGGCTTTGAACAGTGCATCTGTCACATTTATGCAACGGGTATTACCCGCCATGGAAGATCGTTTCAGCAGTTCTGAATTGTGGACCCATGGTTTGGCACTGACCTATCAATGCGAACTGCGAACCGAAAGCAGCAACCGTGGTGAGTCAATCTATGATTTTGATCCTGCCTACTATGACGGTGTCACAAATGAGTTTGCACTTGGAAACACTTCGGTCTCGAAAGTTGAAGCCGAAGCGCTGTTCCAGAACCAAACCAGTAGCTTTTCCAGGAAACTGTCTTCGCTCAGCTGGTGGCTGCGTCGTGTGCAGGGAAAACTGCTTTCGGTCCTGCGTCTGATCAAAGCCGCATTCACGTTCAATGAACCATTGGAATACCTGTTATGGAAAATTGAGCGACATTCCGGCCTGTACATTGAACCATCACCGCGGCAACTCAAACATCCGCTGATATTCGCATGGCCATTGTTGTGGAAACTCTACCGGCAAGGGGCTTTTAAGTAGACCGCACCGTATGGGGAAAGAGAAACGTTCCGGGTTCTTAGGGAAAGTTGATCCATTAACTCTTTAGTTTTGCAAATTCATTGATGATCGAGCTGATTTGTTCGGGTGTATGTGCCGCGCTGATACTGCAACGCAGAAAACTGGCTCCAGCGGGTGTTGCGGGCGGCAGCATCATATTGACGTATATACCGGCTTCCAGCAGTTGATTCCACTGAGCGATGGCTGATTCCCTGTCCTTGCAGCGGACGGCAACCACCGGGCTAATTTCCGGACCAAGTTCAAAACCCAGATCCTTTAAACCATTGTAGAGCTGTCTTGCGTTTGACCACAGGGCCTCTTTCAACTCTGGCCGTGAGCGCAACTGTTTAAGTGCTTCACGGGTCGTCGCCATCCCTGCCGGACGGGTCGATGCCGTACACATAACTGGCCGGGACCCGTATCGCAATACACACCACACAACGGGACTGCTGACACAAAAGCCCCCCATCGCGCCCAGACTTTTTCAAAAAGTCCCCCCCACAAACACAC
>JASJFX010000068.1:0-33638 GCA_033791845.1 Lysobacterales bacterium
TGTGGCCCCCGTCGATGGCGAGTTTCTGCTTGAAGTGGAAACGGGTGACCGCTGGACCCTGACAGCACGTCAGTCTGAAATCCTGGATGACCTCAAATCCGCAGCCCGCGAGCAGGGTCTGTGGAATTTCTGGTTGACTGATTCTGACCGGGGTTATGGCCTCAACACCGTGGAATACGCTTACCTGGCGGAGGAAACCGGCCGCTCCCACCTGGCGGCCGAGGCCTTCAACTGCAGCGCACCGGATACCGGCAATATGGAAGTGCTCGAGCGTTACGCAACGGATGCGCAAAAAAAGCAGTGGCTTGAGCCCTTACTGGACGGCGAAATCCGTTCCGCATTCGCCATGAGCGAACCGGGCGTTGCCTCTTCCGATGCCACCAATATCTGCACCAGCGCCGTGCTGGAAAATGGCGAATGGGTGATCAACGGTGAAAAAACCTACATATCAGGGGCCGGTGATCCACGCTGCAAGATTCTGATTGTGATGGTTAAATCAAACCCGGAAAATCCCCGTCATCAGCAACATTCGCAAATCCTGGTGCCGATGGATGCGGCGGGTGTTGAAGTCATTCGACCATTAAAGGTCTTTTCGCTGGATGATGCGCCACACGGGCATATGCACATGAAATTCACCGACGTCAGGGTGCCTGAAGAAAACATTATTCTCGGTGCCGGTCGTGGTTTCGAAATATCACAGGGACGTCTGGGTCCCGGTCGTGTACACCACTGCATGCGTGCCATCGGTATGGCCGAAAAAGCACTTGAACTGATGTGCCGGCGCTCCATAAGCCGCACAGCGTTTGGCCGGCCATTGGCAAAACTGGGTGGAAACTACGACAGGATCGCCGATGCCCGAATGAACATCGACATGGCACGTCTGTTAACCCTTAAAACAGCCTGGGCTATTGACACAAAAGGTGTTGAGGAGGCCCACCTGTGGATATCCAAGATCAAGGCCGTTGTTCCACAAATCACCCTCGACATCATCGATGATGCTATCCAGATGCATGGCGCCCATGGCTTGTCACAGGACTTCCCATTGGCCAGTATGTACATGGCTGCACGTACATTAAGGCTCGCTGATGGACCGGATGAGGTGCACAGAATGGTGGTCGCCCGGCAGGAATTGAGGCCCTATGTAAAAGAGTTGCAGTCTTAGAACGGCTGAGAAACAGCAGTCTGACGAAGCTAAATCGATTCAGCTCACTGCCGGGCGCATTGGCCCGACTATCAAGTGGTCTGCGGTTCACCTGGCAAGGTTTCGGTTTTGTCTTCCCGGTCAAAATGCACATCAACCTGCGGGAAGGCAATGACAATGCCGGCCTCTGCAAAAGCATCATTGATTTTCATGTGCAGATCACTGAGCAAAAACCCGCGTTGTTGCACATCGGTGAAGAAATACCTTGCGGTCAGATTAAGCGCACTATTATCAAACTTGCTGAAAATCACATCAGGTGCAGGATTATCAGCAATTAACTCGTGGCTATCCAACACGTCCTGCAAAATGGCAACTGCCTTACGTACGTCACTTCCATAGGCAATACCCACATCCAGTGTCATACGAACACTGGTATCACTCAAGGTCCAGTTCAAAAGGCGACCAGTCACAAACTCCTTATTCGGCACCAGTAGCTCTTTCCCGTCGAAGTCGCGAATGGTCGTTGCCCGAATCCTGATGCGGATCACCTGCCCGGAACTCTCGCCCACGGTGATTGTATCTCCAACCCGGATAGGCCGTTCAAACAGAATAATCAAGCCGCTGATGAAGTTGGCGATGATCTCCTGTAAGCCAAAACCAATACCTACGCCCAGTGCTGCCACCAACCACTGTAAACGGTCCCACCTGAGCCCGAGGGTGGAAAGGAAAACCAGGGTGCCTATGCTGATTATCAGGTAACCCAGCAACTTGACCATAGCGTAACGCGTTCCCTGTGAGATGTTCTTTTGGCTTCTAAGTATCAGCGAAAGTAATGGCGGCACAGTGCGCGCGGCAACAACTGTAAAAGTACCAATCAGCAACGCCAGAACCAGGGATGCGAGAGTAATGCTGGTCAGAATGGCTTCACCATCCGACATGTCATTGACTGTCCAGAGCGTTATGCTGCCCAGGACATCCAGGGCACGGAAAATGGGTGCCCAGATAAAGAAAAGCAGGAAGGCGGCAATGGTTATCGTAGCGACCTTCAACAGGCTGGAAACGGACTCACTGAGTGAAACGAGATTGACTTCTTCAGGCTCTGGCTCCGGGGCTTCACCCTCTTTTGGCGCTTGTCTCGCGGCCAGCATTTCATTAAATCGCAAGCGTCGACGGACAACAAGCAACCAGCGGTGCATGGTCTCATAAGTGAAAATTAGAACAATAATAACCGCCAACGAATCAAAAACCATTCCAAAAAGGATCTGGGCTGAATAAAGGTAGCCAAAAATAGCGCATGCGATGAAAAAAACACCATGAATGAGTGTCAGGGCCAATAACCAAAAGCGCCGGTGTCTGTGGATTTTCAGCGACAACGATTTGGAGGCCAGAAAGCTGTAAAGCAAGAAGGTAAAGACGATCATGGCAACACAAAAAAGCAGGCGGCCCAATACCGCACTGATCGAGTTAAGCTCTACTTGAAAAATAAACGCTGTTAGCACCAGCAATGGGAACCACCAGATCAGTAACCGGTTACTTAAGTGCTGCAGGTTCTCACAGTACTCCGTTGGCCATGCAAAATGCGTACGGGCGATTCCAAATTCGAGACAGGAAGTACGGACCAATAGAAGTAACAACAAAATTCTGATCGAATCCTGAAGGCCCTTTGCGAGATAGGGAGCGGTATCCGAATCCGGACTTTGCACACTGTTTGCTAACAGGAGCAGCAATAAGGGTAATGGTATGAACCGAATGATATTTAGCAGAAGCGCCCGCAACGTATGGAGGATTGAATCTTCACGAACCCTGCCAACCATTTTGTTGATGCTGATAAGACGCGAGTCTATCTTCCTTCGTAGCACCAGCAGGGCCATGGCCAAAACGAGAACAAGCGCGCCGGTCTTTGTAAGACTGGTAAAACTTAATTCGGAAAGCCTGGTAAAGAAGGCCCCGGTCTCCAGGCGGATATTTTTCAAAACATCAGTAGAAAGTGGCGGGTGGCTCGGTACCCAGAGTATTCGGCTACCAAGGTATGCCCGGTATTCTGAAACTTTTTCACCTAGTTTTGAGCGATTCCGCTCAAGGTCTCCGTGTGTATTGACCAAATCTGTTTCACTGGAGATCAATGCTGTCAGGAGTTCGCGTTGCGAGCGAACCAGGTCTCTCGCCGTTTCAAGCAACTCATCATCGAGCTCAGGTTCCGGGCTGCCAATCTCGGCAACAAACCCTTTCATAAGGTAGCTTGTCGTATTGGAAAGGGTGTTCAGCGTGTCCTCATAGCGGGTACGCTGTATCACATGATCCCCGATTGCACCCATCGTGACAGAGCTGTCATCATCAAGTCTAAAGCTATCAACCTGGTGCCAGTGAACCATCAACATGGGGCCAAGAGAGGTGCTGTCTTCGGCGAGTGACACGAGTGTCTTGACCCCTTCAAAGCGGTCATTCAAAGACAATAACTGTTTTGCAATCTGTTGATTTTCTGCCTTCAAAGCGGTCAGTGTTTTGTCCAGATCGGCGGCCTGTTCCCGCAGTTGCGTGTTGTTATCCACCAGTTGCTGGACGAACCCAAAGCCCGGTGTTTTTTCATCCAGGTTGATACTGGTTTCTGACTCCTGAACTTCCGCCCTTGAAGCAAGTTCTTTCTCCAGGAGATCGATTTCATTGGTCAGGCCATTGTTAATAAGTGTGAGTTCTTCACTTCCCGCTTTTCGTCTACTGTAGCGCGCAGGTTGGCTGGCCAACTGGGCTTCCAGGGATTTACGCTCGGCATTCAACGCCTTGCGTTCAGCCAGTGCGGCCCACTGCGTGGCCTCGAACTGTGACGGTTGCAGATCCGGCTCAATGGTTACAGGCGTACCGGGTAGTTCCTGGAGCCGTTTATCAATCGAATCAAACCGGACCTGAATGTTGGGCGCACTGCTTTGTTCAGACAGGATTTTCTCATCCACCTGGCTCTTTTTGGCTTGGGATTCACGCAATTTCTGCTGAAGAGAAGCCAACAGGCTATACAGCTTTTCTTTCGAGAGTTTCGCAGCCGAGGCCGGATCGATGTCGGCCGAGCGGTATTCCATGGTTTCCATGCGATCACGAATTTCAGCTTCCTGCTCCGGAGCATCAATTTGCGCCTGCAAGTAAGTTTTTTCAGAGGCGGCGCGGACTTCAGCTTCTCCGAGCCAATTGAGCACCGCTTCGTAGCTTCCAATCGTGGTTTCAGCACCTTCCTGGCTACCGCTATCTCTAAGTGTCTGAATTCTCGCCGACACCAATTCCTGGCTCAGTTCGTTGCCTTTTTGTGATTCCTGCGCTGATACGACACCCATGCCGCTAAGCAGCAGGGTCATCAGTAAAATTTGTCGTAGACCACTCAAAGCAGCGCTCCAGAAAGCTGATTGTGATGTCTAGGGTAACTGTTCGCCGGGCTTTGTCCAATACAAAAGCATCAATTGCTGTTCCTGTGTTATTTCTTCGACATTTACGCCGATGTTGGCTATGTGGTTTTTTGCGGATGCAGTGATGGTGCGCAATAAATTACGCACCCTACAAGGGGGTCTGACTCTATTAGGCAACAGGTTGCGAGGAGGAAATTAATGCCTGGCAGTGCTGACCCAGTTGCTGAGCGGCTTTTCCAAACGTACTGAAGCGTACATCCTGCGTCTGGCCATGATAAAAACGGAAATAGATCTGCTGCAGAATCACGGCAAGACGCCAGTAGCCGTAAACCAGGTAAAAGGTAAAGTTTGACGTATCAATACCCGTCCGGTCCTGATACAAGTCGAGAATTTCGCTTCGCGTCAACATGCCCGGCGCATTCGAGGGTTGAACCAGCAACTGTCTCATTTCGACCGGGTCATCCTCCTGAATCCAGTACGCCAGTGAATTACCAAGATCCATCAATGGGTCTCCCAATGCACAGATTTCCCAATCCAGAACAGCCAGGATTTTACGGGGATTTTGCGCATCGAGAATAACGTTATCAATACGAAAATCGCCATGCAGAACCGAATGACGCTCACTCTCAACAGGCAGGCTGGCAACCAACCAGTCGCGCACATCAGAAAAGTCGTCCACATCGGGTGTAATAACCCTTTCAAACCGCCGGTTCCAACCCAAAACCTGGCGTTCTGCATACCCCTGCGGCTTACCAAAATCACCAAGCCCTGCTGCAACAGGGTCCACCTGGTGTAACTCAATCAGTTTTTCCCAGAAACCGGTACAAAACCGGCGCGTATCTTCATCAGTGAAGTTCCACCCTGCTGGGATCTGATTGCCTATCAGCAGACCATCAACCTTTCGCATGACATAAAACTCTGATCCTATGATGGATTCGTCATCGCTGTAGTAGAGCGTTTCGGGCAGAGAGGCGTAAGCCGGTTTCAATTCGGTCATGATGCGGTATTCGCGGATCATGCTGTGCGCACTTTTCGCCTTGGCACCAAACGGTGGCCGGCGCACCACCAGGTCATCATTGGCATATTTCAACCGGTAGGTCAGGTTGGATTTTCCTCCGGAAAACTGGCTGATCTCCGCCTCACCTTCGATATGGGGAAGCACAGACTTCAGATGCTTGTCCAGGGCCGGCCAGTCAAGATCTTCACCTTTCCTCACCGGTGTGGTTGGATTACTGATAGCGGTCATCGTTCTTACTCCCGTATTTGGTCCGAGGTTTCAGGTGGGGTTTCAGATAGCTCAGCGTTATCGGGTCCACTCGAAGGGGTGTCCGCTGCATCACCGGTGGCTTTATTGAACTCCGGTATTGCAAAATCCGGTCTGTGTCTTGTGACATCAAGCCCCATGTGACCCTGGTCAGACAGTAAAACCATCGGTGCGCGACTGAAAGAGTCCACAATCAGATGCATCGGTACTGAAACCCAGGTATTGGTGTCCACAAGAAACATACCACCGTCTCCAGCCAGCACCAGGTGTTTTCCATCCTCGGTGAATTCCAGATCGCAGATGGCATTGGGCACATCGACCTCGCGCATGATCTCGTTCTGATCCACATCCAGAACGGTTACCTTGTTGGACATCGGACCGGGTTTGACATCAACCAGGAATTTACCATCCGGTGAGACCGTGGTGAAGCGGCCACAGTTAGCCGGATCATGGGTGGAAATACCACCTCCCAGACCGGTAAAAAGAAGACCTGCCTGCAGGGCGTATAGTGCGCCGGTACCCACCCATTCTGCTACTGCCTTGTCTTCCTTCAGTTCCTTGACCTCCTCTTCGGTCAGAAACTTCCAGATGGCAACATCGTCACCCGCAATGACCAGCGAACGACGCGAGCTCACCACTTCCAGATCTGAAACTTCACTCGCGATATCACGCCTGCCGATATGTTTGCGGGTTTCCATATCCCAGATCGTTACCGTTTTGTCATCTCCCGCTGATGCCATGTACTTGCCGTCAGCGCTGAATACCACATCATTCACCCTGCCAACATGAGTGAGTAGAAAACCGGGTGCGCTGGCCCTGTTTTCATCGAGTTTGTAGGTCACGATACTGCCGTCCCAGGTTCCCAGGGCCAACTGGCTGGTGGTGGGTGAGAAAGCAAGACTGATGGCGTACATACCCTTGCTGGGCGGGTCAATCTGGAGTTGTTTTTGACCGTTTCGAATGTCCCAGACCGTGGCTATTCCGCCCATACCGGTGGTTACGATGTGATCCTCGTCAATAAAGTCGAGTGTGTCACCCAGACCTGTACGCGGTAGCCTGAAGTTTTTCCCTTTTTGATCAACAGCCCAGAACCACCCTACCTGCCGGCGTTCTTCAATATCAAACAGGACAACGATAAAACGGTTGGCTGCCGCGACTATTTTTCCACTTGGAGATATGGCAACCGTGGTGTAGCCATCCCAGTAATTATCCACTTTATGCTCTTGTGGGGCAGTCGTGCAGGATGCTATTAGGAAGACTGTGAGTGAGCAGGTTGTCAGCAGGGCTGAATGGTGTTTCCTGGTTTGTTTTTTTGTGTTGATTGTCATTTATAAGTTTTTTTGTGTCGGGGTACTACATTATCAGAATCCATTGTTGTTTGAACAGCCACAAAGCCGAGGGGGTATGGTGTCTTGTTTCGGGACCGTGCGAGACAGGACGTCGAGCCCGCGCGCCCATGGATGGGTTCACGGCATGTCTTGAAATAAGAGACCACGCGGCCTTGGCGGCCAGGCAGGTATAGAGACACTGTGCAAACCTGACACAATCGCGTCGCACATGGCCCAGACCACCCTCTCGGCCGGGTACCGGCCTCACCTTGTCCCTGCGCCCGCGGCATACCGTTCATCCTGAACATAAAAAAGGGCCAGCATGTTGCTGGCCCTAAACTTTCCCATAGCTGGGAAGTGGGGGACTATTTAACTGCTTTAGCTACTGGCTTTTTGGCTACTTTTTTAGCCGCTGGCTTTTTAGCTACCGGTTTTTTGGCAACAGCCTTGGTTGTCTTTGCGGGCTTGTTCATTGCCGTAACCTTGCTGGCCAGGGTCTGAACACGCGCGGAAAGCTTGTTAACATCTTCAGCGGTAGGAACACCCAGCTGACCCAGTACCCGTGCAACGCGCTCTTCAAAAATGTTTTCCAGTTTGTCCCAGTTATCAACAGCCTGTTTACGAACTGCACCAACCGTGGATTCCACTTCATTTTTGATACCGCCTACAGCAGACCCAACGTCAGTACGGGTCTTCTTCTCAAGCTTTACACCTTCGTCAACCAGTTTTTCAAACAGTTTGTTGCCCTGTTCGAGTAATTTGCCGGTTTCGGCCTGTGCAACGGAAAATGCACCCAGGCCAGCCAGCCAGATTTCACGTGCTGAATCAACAACAGGTGCAGCGAACTCAGTTGCTACTGGTTTTGCCTGTACTTTCTTCTTCATAACTTTCTTTTTCAAAGTCTTCTTAGCCATTTCAAACTCCTTGCTCAAATGAGCATTCAATGTGTGATGTATTCATGTTAAGTAATTTAATTAGAGCAAACACCCTAGAAACATTTTGCTTCCCCAAGGGTGGGCATAATGCCCACCCCACGGGGTCTTAACTGGTGGTTACAGGCTTGCTTGCCGGTTTCATTTTGCTAATCGCCTCAGCGGCTTTCTTTTTCTCAGCCACCGTCATCCTGGTTTCAGCCTTGGGTACCAGCGGTTGTTTAACTGCTGATTTCCGTGCTGCAGGTTTTGTCTTTGCTCTAACTGCTGCACCTGCCTTGACCTGTTTTTCCAGGGAAGCTACTTGCGTGGAGAGCTTTTTCAACTCTGCAGACAATTTGCTTATGTCGTCATTACTCGGTAATCCAAGACCACCCAGAACCTTTGTGACGCGTGCTTCAACAACATCTTCCAGCTTGCCCCAGTTATCAGTTACCTGACGGGATACACCCTGGAGATCGGAGTTGATCTTCTTGAATTCCGCTGAAGTCGTGGACTCAATACCACTGATCAGACCGGAAACGCGCTTCTCGAGCATTGTTTCCAGCTTGCCCAGGTTTTCTGTTGCCTCACGGGATACTTTCTGCACACTGTCCGCCAGCTTGCTCAGGTCATCAGCACCTGGAACATGCAGGTTTTCAAGTGCACCTGAAACACGCTTTTCAAATATACCTTCGAACTCTTTCCAGCTATTGGTAGCTTTACGGGACATTTGTTGAACGCGTCCGGAGAGCTTGTTCAAATCCTTTGTTGTCGGGATACCAAGACGCTCGAGCGTATCGGATACACGTACATCAAATACGTTGCCCAGACTGTCCCAGCCTTCATTGGCCTGCTGGCGTGCTACATCGATCTTTGATTCGACCTCGCTCTTGATATCATCAACCGTGGTTTCAACCAAATCGATGGACTCTTTCTCCACCTTGGCGCCTTCCGCAACCAGCTTGTCAAAGAGCTTGCCGCCCATGTCGATCAGTTTCTCACCTTCCTGTTGTACAACCGAAAAGGCGCCCAGTCCTGCAAACCAGATACCTTTTACCGGCTCCATGACGGGATCTGCGAGCTTGCTTATAGCCGGCTTCGCCTGTACTTTCTTTTTTAATGTTTTGTTAGCCATCTCGAACTCCTTTAGTTCTGTAAGTATTAATGAATGATGGACAGATGTTAGGCTTAATATTTAGAGTAAACACACTAGAAACACATGAGCGGTGATACCTATGTCCAAATGGAACAAATTTCCTCACGATAACTCTTCTTTTTTGTATAAAGACGGCAGTCTCGAAGACGCCTGGCCCGCCCTCCATGGTGGGGATTGTGTTGAGTTCCCGGATGCTGACTGGGTAGAGCGAACGCTGGAAGAAGCCCCGGATGCGGCACCGGATTCTTTTGACGGTGATGTTGCAGCGCTGGCAGAGAAAGTTCAGAACGCGTGGCGTTGTTTCCATTCCGGTGAGTTTCAAAAGGCTGTTGGACTGTCTGATGAATGTGGGCTGCTGGCACATGCCCCCGCCAACAAGGCAACAGGAATTTACGCTACTTACCTGGCACCGGATAATGCAACAGAGCAAGCCTGTTTCCTTTCTGCCATTGAGCGGGCCGAAGCTGCTATCGAGGCCTTACCTGACGATCCGAACAGCCATTATTTTCACTCATTCAACCTGGGCCGCTATAGCCAGAGCATTTCTATCGTCAAGGCTTTGAGCCAGGGTTTGGGCGGGAAAATTCAAAGCAGCCTGCAAAACGCTCTCGAATTGGAGCCCAATCATGCCGAGGCGCATACCGCCCTTGGTATGTACCATGCGGAGATCATTGACAAGGTTGGCAAGATGCTTGGCAAGATGACCTATGGCGCAAGCGCCGGCAAAGCACTGGAACACTTCGATCGTGCGCTTGAACTAACCCCGGAGGCACCCATTGCGCATATTGAATACGGCAACGGTCTTTATCTGCTGTTCGGCGATGACCGGATTGATGAAGTTTCAGATTTGTATGTAAAGGCCAGCGAGCTGCAAGCTCACGATGCCATGGAGAAACTGGACGTCGAGGCAGCCCTGGCGGAATTGGAGTAAACCGCAAGCTGGGGTTTTATGACTCTGAGGAATCTTCTTCCAATGCATTGTTGAGGAGACTTTCTGCGCTCTTCCCGTCAGGTCTTCCGTCCAGCGGCAGCATCAAACCCAGGTAGAGAAGTTTTTCGAACTCCCCCTTGAAACGGGAAATGATGGCAGAGGGCTCCGACACCAGGCGATAGTCGCTGATCAAGCCGAAAAACACCTTGCCGTTATAGCTGAGAATGCTGATTCCCAGGCCGATATTGCCGTTTTGTGGAACCCAGAACATCATTTCCTTCATTTGTGAGCCAGCCAGGTACAACGGTTGCTGTGGTCCCGGAACGTTGGTTAGCACGGCAGTGGCCTTTTGGCTGAGTATTTCCAACACCGGCTTTTGCACGGCTGAAGGCCCTAATCCAAGTGCCGCCAGAAAACCCAGGGTCACGGCAGCCTGTTTTGAAGACTTGAGCTCATTCATACGGTCATTGACCGCATACAAACGATCTAGCGGATTATCTACACTCAGCGGCAAGGACAGAAATACAAGACCAAAGTGGTTACCAAGCTCTAGTGCGTGTTCCAGCGGTCGCAGGTTGACCGGTACGGTGGCGCGAATGTCCTTCAGACTGTCCGGATCATCACCGGCTGAAATCATGTATTGTCTGAAGGCGCCCGTTACCGCAGCGATGAGTACGTCGTTAACCGTACAACCAAAGGCCTTGCTTACTGACTTTACTTCATTGAGCGACAAGGGCTCTGCCCAGGCAACTTGCTTGCGGGTGCCAAGACGCTTCTTGAAGCGGGTGATCGGATCGTTCTCAAGGGTCAGGGAGTGTGCCAGTTCACGAACAATCTCACCGGCTTCCGCGGCATAATTACCTGCAACTGCGGGATTCTGTAGAATTTTACTGCCTTCATCGATTAGTTTTTGACCCAGGTGGGTGGCAAAACCCAGTCCTTCACGGGCCGGATCCAGCAGGCGTTGAAATACCTTGGCCTCGTCCGCGCGGCGTTTTTTCCAGGTATCCGGTTTCCGCGCAGAAGGCCGACCCTCGGGTGTTGGGTCGGTCAGTGACAGAAACACCTGGACCAGGGCGATACCGTCAGCTATACAATGGTGTATACGGACAATGATCACCGGTCCATCAATATAGTTTTCTACCACGTGAAACTGCCACAGTGGGCGTGAGCTATCCAGCGGTGTACTGGCCAGTTCCGATGCCAGCAGCTCGAGCTCTTCCCGATCGGCCGCACCCGGTAAAGCCGTACGCCGGACATGCAGACGAATATCAAAATCCTCATCAAGCACCCAGTGGGCACCCCTGGCACTGTCGACAGCTTTCTGACGAAAGCGCCTGAATGTGAGGAAACGCTGTTCTATTGTTTTGAGTAGGTTTGTATATTCAAGTTTCTCGTCCAGCATGATGACACCGTTGATCATCATCAGGTTGGTGGGCTGTTCCATACGCAACCAGGCAGTATCAACCTTGGAAATCGGTTCTTTAATAGGCTCTGTGGTCACTTTGTCGAACTCCCGATACCGATTAAACCCGTTGTATTCCGCGAACGATTTTAACTTAAAATAGAATTTCTGATCGTGTGGTATTAATTTTACTTTGTTTCCGGGAGTAAGCAATGAATGTATTGATCTGGTTATTATTGCTTGCGCTCATTGCCTGGGCTTTTGAACGATATTATCTTCGTGGTGGACACGCCGCCAGGTATACACCGCCCGATGATCCGGATACACACACCATCTTCTCCAATCCCGGGGGTCCGACTGCAGATCAGCTCGCAGTTGTTAAGGCCGTCCGGGAGCTTACCAGGCGCATCACGACAAGCTTGCACAAAAATAACCTGAAAGCTGCCCGCCTGGTTTTTGAAGATATAAGTGCAGGTCGTAACTACGCAAGCGAGTTTGTATCAACCGATGCGAATGGTGTACCGGCCGAGTGGGTGATCGCCCCCGGGGCCGATTCAGCCCGGCGGGTGCTATATATTCATGGCGGGGGATTCGTTATGGGCAGTCCAAAAAGCCACCGCCCTATTACCAGTAAGTTTTCGGAAGTAACGGGCAGTGCCGTGTTGGCCATCGACTACCGGCTGATGCCGGAACATAAACTCGTCGATTGCGTCGAAGACTGCCGGACAGCCTATCAATGGATTCTTGAGAACGGACCCGGTGGACCGGAAAAAATTCGCCAACTGTTTATTGCCGGTGATTCTGCCGGTGGCAACCTCACCCTGTCCCTGATTGCCTGGATACGCGACAAGAAGCTGCGTGCCCCTGAAGCTGCAGTGGCATTATCCCCTTTAACCGACACCACTTTTACGGGTGCCAGTATCCGCACCAACGAATCCAGCGATATCATGCTGAAACCTTTCCTCAAGCTACTCAACCGGATACCGCAGTTTATCAAGAGTTGGTGGGTGGTGTGGAAATACAGGGTGCGCCCTGCCAATCCGATCGCCTCGCCCCTGCTGGGGGATCTTTCAGGTTTGCCCCCAACCCTGGTACAAGCCTCCGAAGCGGAGATGTTACTGGATGACGCCCGTCGCTATGTATTTAAAGCCTGCGCCTGCGGTTCACCGGCAAAATTGCAGACATGGGCTGACATGGTGCACATTTGGCAAATGTTTGATCCGCAGATTCCACAGGCTGTTGAGGCCTGGGACGAGATCGGGAAATACTTGAAGGCCGTGGTTCAGGCTGACCCTAAGCTAGTCAACTTTTGATGGAATCATCCGTCGGATCCTGATGGATCAGGACTTCCGCACCGGGTAAAAACTCGAGGATTTCAGCTTCTACCTGGTCAGCTATTGCATGTGCCTGCTTTAATGGCAGGTTTTCATCCAGTTCCAGATGAAGCTGTACAAAACGGGTGTGCCCCGCCTGGCGTGTTCGCGTTTCATGTGTGCCCGTCACTTCAGGATGGCTCATAGCGGTTGCCTGGATCTGTTGGAGAATCTCTTCGGGTAGCTCCCGGTCCATGAGTTGCTGAAAAGCTTCCTGACCGATATGAAAAGCGCTGTAAAAAATATAAACAGCCACCGCGATGGCAAATACCGGGTCTGCCCAGGTCCAGCCGAGGGTAGAAAGATAAAGCGCCAGCAAAACACTCATATTGGTTAATAAATCGGTCAGGTAATGGAGCGAATCAGCACGGATGGCGGTGGAATCGGTTTTTTTGATGACATAGCGCTGTATGGCCAGCAACCCCACTGTCATAACGATAGCCAGCACCATCACACCGATACCGATACCGACCTGCTCCAGTGGGTGGTCGTAACGCAAACGGTCAATGGCGTGAAAAACCAGGAAAATAGCGGAACCCGCGATAAATGCTGCCTGCGCAAGGCCAGCCAGGGGTTCGGCCTTGCCATGACCAAATCGATGGTGTTCGTCGGCAGGCTGTAATGAATAACGGATGGCAAAAAGATTGATCAGCGATGCAATACTGTCCATCACCGAATCAACCAGTGATGCAAGCAGGCTGACAGAACCGGTTACAGACCAGGCCGCCAGCTTGGCGACAATCAGAAAACCGGCGGTTACAACGGAGGCAACACTGGCCAGTTTAAGCAATCCCGCGCGGTCAAGGGGTTTCCTGTTCGTAGTCATTGTGTTATTGGTTGTTCACTTTAGCGACGAATCCCGAACAAGGTGTGTTGCTGGTTTCTTTGCAGCTTAGCTGCTGACTTCCAGGGGGTTCTCATTACCGTGTACCAGCCAATCGGGATACCAGTTATGGAACAATGGTTTCATACAAAAATGCGGTTTGAAAGGTTTCCATTGCCCTTCCGGCAAGGCCAGTCGGTCGGCCAGGACGAACAACACCCTCGGATTAAAACCAAGCCCCAGGTGCGCACCTCCGACATGGATGTTTTCCACGTCACGTCGATCAGATATTTCGACCGTAGACTGCCACGCAACGACACCATCGCCACGTGTGTACAGTGCAGTGGTGGGAACCGGCGGCGGGTGCGCCATGTGCTGAAGAAATGACTGCGGCATCTCGTCATACGGAACTTCGGTGAACATGTTGAATATCTTGTCGATATTACTGGAGCTTGGATGACCACGAAACGGGCTGCCCATGGTCACTACCTGGCGAACGATATCCGGCATCTCGCGTGCAAGCTCACGCGCATAAACACCGCCGAGACTCCAACCCACCAGGCTGATCTTCTCACCATACCGTTCAACCAGTTCGGTCACCCGGTCACGCATGCCATAATGCAATTTGTAGCTGTATCCCATGTTATAGCCGAGTTTCCACCGGTGCGCCCGGTAACCCAGGTCGGCAATATACTGGCGTAATGGCCGGGTGGAACGTGAACTGGCAAGAAAACCGGGGAATACCAGCACCGGATGATTATCACCCTGGGGCAAAAACTTCTTCAGAGCCAGCATCGGTACCATGGCGGCCGCATCGTAGACCGCCCTGCCCTCGGCCATCAACAACAGCTTGGAAGGCCGGTGTGAATGGTCAATAAGGTCTTTTTCTTTTGCTTCTAATCTACTCATTTAATCCCCGAGTGAATCAATGGCCTTGTCCAGTGCCCGACCGGCATCACGAAAATTTTTCAAAGGATCGGCGTCTTCAGACAATGCTTTTTCAACCATTGGTTGTCCGGCGATCTCAAGGGCTGATCCCGCCTGGCTTATTGCATGCTCCAGCTCTTCCAGGGAACCTTCCATACATTCTGCCATATAGTCAGGGTCTGGCACTATTTGTTCGCAGGAACTGATGCCGATCGATATTCTGCCATGATAGCTGAGCACCACCAGGATCAACCCCAGCCCGTCGAGAATGGGGGCCATGCCAAAGGCACTGTGGATACGGGCGCCGGCAACATAGAGCGGAACCGGTGGCCCCGGAACATTGGTAATGGTTACATTGAAGAACGGCCTGTGGTATCCACCAAGCCGGGTTCTTGTATAGACCCGTGCTGCTGCTGCCAGTGTTTCCGATGGTACAAACTCGGTTAGCCTGTTAGCCGGCAATGCACCCGCGTGAATTTTCGATCTTTGGGTGTTTGCACGGATATGCACAAGGCGGTCGAGCGAGTTGTCTACATCGGTTGCCAGGCTGACCAGCATCGCCGATACCTGGTTACCGGTGCCTTCCTCTTCGCCCCGGACAGAAATCGGAGCCATTGCCACCAACGGCTTGACGGGCAGCTCGTCGTTTTCCGACAGGTAACGGCGCAGACCACCGGCACAGACTGCGAGCACCACGTCATTGATAGTGACACCGGGTACGGCTTTACGGATTGCCCTGATGCGCTCGAAGTCAAAATTCTTACCCCAGAATGTTCTGGGTGAATCGATCGCCTGATTGAATGGGGTTGTTGGAGCGCTCAATATTCTTGGTGGAGGTTCAATTCTTCTCAACCACCTGTCACCCTGCAGATGCGCCGCACCCACCGCAGCCTTGCCGGCAAATTCCGCCAGGTCTAGTGCTTTTTGTCCCGCTTTGGACCAGGAACGGGTAATTACATTCAAGGTAGACGGCAGTTTTTCAGGCTTCCAATCATCTTTGCCCTCAACCTTCCGGATTTCAGCTGTAATGTCGAGCAGCGCGGTCATCATTTCCGTGCTGGCTTTGCCATCCACCGCGGCATGGTGTACCCGGGTGATCAAGGCGAATGAACCTTTTGAAATACCGGGGATACTATCGATGCCCGAAATGAAAGTGATATCCCATAATGGCCGTTCACGGTCGAGCATCTGGCCCCAGGTGTCTGCTGCTACCTGCATCAGTTCCGCCATTCCGCCCGGTTCCGGCAATACAAGATGGGGTAAATGATTGTCCAGATCAAACCCGGGATCCCTGATCCAGTAGGGAAAAGACAGATCCAGCGGCACTTCCACCAATCGATGGCGGAACACCGGAGAAAGTTTCAAACGGCTTTCTACCAGTGAAGACCAGGCCTGGTAAGAGAAATCATCGGGCGTATCGTTAGCGTCAATAACATAGACACCGCCGATAGCCATCGGGCTGTGTTCACTTTCCAGGTATATGAAAGTCGCATCTAATGCGGAAAGCATTTCCATTTGGACATATTCCCGATCGCACCTATGCGGTCATTATACTGCCTTAAAAACTTGAACCGGGTTTGGTCAAAAACTCAATTTCTTCTGCGGTTGATTGCCTGCCAAGCACTTTGTTCCGGTGCGGATACCGGCCAAATTTTTCAATTATTTTTTTGTGACTGAATTCAAAATCCAGATTGTTCTGGATACCGTTCCTGCGAAACAACTCCACGGCGACTTTGTGGATCTCCAGCGATTCGCTGTGCATGAACGGCATATAGAGAAAGCTTCTCTGCACCGGCGTCAGCGCCTGGTCTGCCCCGCAGGCAATGGCCTCCTGTGACAATGTTAGCGACATGGTATCGTTTGCAAAAGCCTGTGCAGAATCTCTGAACATGTTTCGTGAAAACTGGTCAAGAACGATGATTTCTGCCAGGCGGCCTTCCGGTTCCCTGCGCCACTCAAACAATTCGCAGCGACAGGCGCGCGCGTGAACCTCTGAAAAGCGTTCGACCAAAAGCGCGTCAAACGCATCATCCTTTTTCCACCATGATACCGGTTTGATCTCTTCGAACCAGAAATCTAACACGTTGTGGTACGTCACTTGGTGCCCTGACCCCCTTTACCCGATGATAAGCAGTGCGATCCAGGGGACCACAAAAAAGACCAGTACCAATGCCTTGAAAACACCCATAAATGAGTAAGAGGCAATGTCAAAGGTTTCCCGTGAAATGGGAATAAACTTGCTTTGTAGGCGATAAGTGACATTTGGGATCAGCAGATAAACCAGTGCCAGAAAAACCAAAAACCCGGTATTGATAATCGTGCACCACATGAAAAATGAAGTGAGTGTTTGAATATCCATCGCTAGCTCCCGTTTTTATCAGATTTCCAGTATACCGCTTTGGTATTCCCAATGAAAAAGGGCCACCTTAGTGACCCTTAGCCTTTTCACAAACCCCAACTATCTTTAGCGGGTCAGCAGCTCCGTCAATGCGGCCACGCTGCTGTCATTATCGGACTGTGCCAGCCAGAAAATGGCCTGGCGCCGTACAGCCCTTGATGCTTGGCTATCTTTTGCAAGTTCCAGTAATACCTGGTCACCTGCGCCGTCCGGCAATTGTGAAATCGCAAATACAGCCTGCTCCAGAACATCTTCATCCTTCTCTGTTTTTATTAGTTCCAACAACCAGCCCTTTGCCTGCTGTGGGTACCCTTCAGCGAGCCAGAACATCGCTTCGCCTCTTTGCTCGGAATCTGAGTCCGATTGACTAATTTCAAACAACAGGTCTGCGGCGGCCGCTGTACTATTCTGCGCCAGCGCAAAATTTATTGCTCGCCGCTCATCACCCACGGGCAGTTCTGCCAGCAATTGCTTCAGAATCCTGAAACCCTGATCGCCGCGATTCTCCCCCAGCCAGAAAACGGCCTCCTCGGACAATTCACCTTCGGTATCTTTCGCCAACAAGTAAAGTCGCTGACCCGCCTCCGGGCTTTTGTGCAGCGCCAGGGCGAACAGAGCGGCGTCATCCTGACCTGAACGGGCTACAGCCTCGAGCCAATCCAGACCGGCACGGTCATCAACGCTATCGATCCAGATCACTCCTGCACCATTCGCATCCACCGGGCACGACTCACCGACCACACGAAGATCCTGTACCTTTCCATCGCGAACCCGGCTGATGACGATCACGTTTTCTGCTAACGGCGAGTCGGATCTTGTTCCATAGCTTTGGTGTTTGCTTTCCAGGCTACAACCAGCCTCACCCATACCGCTCCACTTGCCTTTCCAGCAACACGGCGAGCGGGTTCCTTCCAAGGCCGGTAAGCTGAATGCCAGCCACTGTCCTTCTGCTTCTTTCATCACCTTTGCAGGATTGGTGACCGGGGTATTTTCGGTCACTTCAGCGTTATACAACTCACCTGTCTGGGCCCAGCTGTGTCCACTCAGAACTATCAGGGCTAAACTCAACCACTTGGTTTTCATCCTTTTTTCTCCAGCATGTCGAACAGGTACCGGTCGGACTCTTCCGAATCCATGATGGTCAGCATCTGCAGCATTTCTCGTTTGAGTTCAGGATCGGTCTCGGCTTTAAGCAGCTCGATCAGCCCCTCGGCATTCTCCATGATCATCATTGATTGAATGACCGCCTTCTTTTCCGTGCGTGAGGCCTGCGGGTAAAGTCCGACCAGGTATTCGGCGGCGTTTTCATCGTCACTGACAGCCAGCATCTGGATGGCCTGGGCCCTTAACTCTTCATTCTTTTCGGACTGCAGCACTTTCTGAAGTCCATCGATGTCATCGGCGATCATCATGGATTCGAGGATTTGCTTGCGCAGTTCCATTTGTTTAATGTTTGCATACAATGCTCCCATTTCCTCGGTGGCTTCCATCACACCCAGCATGTGAATCGCTTCCCGCTGAAGCTCAACATCGGTTTCAGTACGTACGATCTTTAGCGCAAGTTCCTTCGCATCATCCATCATCACCAGTGATTCGAGGATGACCTTCTTTTCGTCAATCGTAGTCGCGTTGTCGTATACAGATTCGAGCAAGTCTGCCGCCCCTTCGTCGTCTTCCATCGCGATGCCATGGATAGCCGCTTTACGCAATGCGGGGTCTGTCTCTGTTTCAAGCACCTGTCGTAAGATCTGTGTATCACCGGCCAGAAAGTATGCCTCCAGAACAGCCGCCTTCGTTTCATTGTCTTTAAGCGTCGGATATAGCTCTTTCAATTCATCCGTCGCGTCCATCAAACCCAGTGTGCGGATGATGTCCATTTGCATTTCCGGGCTTTCTTCTGTCTTGAGAAGACCCGTCAGGATTTCAACCAGCTCCCCCGATTCATCGCCGATCATGTAGGCCTGGATAACGGCCTGTTTGACCTGGATGCTATCGGATTCCTTGTACAGGTCTGCCAACAGGTCGATCGAGGGCTCACTGGAAGAGATGCCCAGCATGTGGATGGCATTCGCCTGTAATTCCGGATCCTTGCTGTCACGCGCGATCTGGGCGATGGCCTCCTGTGCCCTGGGATCATCACTCATACCCAGCATGAACAGCATATCGTTGCGTGTGTTTTCCGAACCAGTACTTTTCAGCATATCCAGTACCAGCGGTAAGGCACGCTCCGGATCACGATCCATAAGCTGAGCCAGAGCGAACATGCGTAAATCCTCGTCCATACCTGGTTCATCCGCTACATCGGCCAGTACCGGCGCGCTGTCGTGTTCAATTTGCAATACCCGTGCTTCTTTTACCCAGCGGCTATCAGGATACTTGCGCTCCAGGGTACTGAGCTGACGCTCGGCTTCTTTTTTGCGTCCGGCTTTATACAGTGCATGAGCACGCCAGTACATGGAGGCGTCTGCGGTTTCCTTGTCTTCCTTGACCGCCCGCTTGAAATAATCGGCAGCAACCACCCAGTTCTGTTCACGCAGTGCCTTCTGGCCTTCATCGTAGGGTGTCTGTGCCAACGCCGTTGCTGCAACAAGCACAGCGGTCAGCGTCAGGGTTCTCAAATAGTTTCTGTATGCCATAGTGGTGTCCTTATACCGATATTTCGGGTTTGTTCAGTTGCTTGTTCATGATGCGAACCCTGAACAACAGGCCGTCTTTGACCTCCTGCTGCATGCGTTCACGGGTTGCCGGTGAGCCTGACTGGGCCTGGTAGGCCAGTTCGATCAGTAATGGTTCGAGATCGGCCAGGAATGCGGCGAGTCTTTGATTGCCCTGCTGAACCGCTGCCTGCCGGTATAAACGGTTGGCAACCAGCATGTCAGTGGCGTATTCGGTTTCGTTTGAGCTTGTTTCCGAGCTGTTGACGAACTGGGTGAGCACCAGGTTGACCTGCTCCAGGTGGGTAGATACCGAGTGGGTCAGAAGTCGGCTGGAGTCTATATCCGCCATTGCCATCGCCGGGGTCGCTCCCGCCGGGGTGATGGGATTATTGATCGCTTCCTGTCCACCATTACGGCCCAGCGTAAATGCCAGCGCTGCTACCAGGACGACAGAAAGTGCACCGGCCAGGCTAAATCTTGGTTGAACAAGGGAGGCCAGCCAGTCACTCAAACGGCCACCGGCCTTCGTTTCTCGCCTGAAGGCGCCTACTCTTGGTGCACCCAGTTGTGACTCAATCCGTTGCCAGACATCTGCACCATAATCGTCACGCCGCTGAGGGGGTTGATAAGCATCGACCAACTTGAGTTCGGCGCACAAGGCATCATAGCGGGCCGAAAGCTCTTCTGATTCAGCAACCATCACGGCCAGCGCCGGATCATCGTGTTCACCGTAAAAAAGCAGGGTCAGGTCATCGTCAGTGATATGTTTCATGTTGCCACCAGTGGTCTTAATGCAATGCGCATTTTCTTGACTGCGCGAAAAATGTTCTGTTTACAGGCGCCCGTGGTTATTTCCATGATCCGGGCAACTTCCTGGATGGAATGGCCTTCGTAATGTTTGAGCAGCAGGGCTGTTCTTTCAGCCTCACTCAGATCCATCATGGCGACCTGTGTTTGTCTGCTGATGTCGATCTGCGTACCCGTATCCGGTACCTGTGCCGCCCGATCGAGCGTTTCAAATTCCGGCTCTGCTGTTTCGAACTGTTTGCGTCTGACGTGCTTACGCAGGTAATCCATGGCCGTATTGACCGTGATCCGGTGCAGCCAGGATTTAAAACTGGAATCCATTCTAAAATCACCAATCTTGCGCCAGGCCTTGATAAAGGCCTCCTGTACGATATCTTCAGCCGCGTGTTCATCACCACTGAGACGCCATGCCAGGCGAAACATCGCATGACTGTGCTCCAAAACCAATTGACGAAACGCTGCACGATCGCCTTTGGCTGCCTTGCGGATGATTTTTTGTTCGATTTGGGTCATTTCAGAAGTATAGACGGGAGGGGTTCGAATTAGGTTAGCCGGGTTGGCAAAATAAAAGTTTCATTTGGAAGTTGGTTCACTATCGGTGTGGACGCCAAGGTGGTGTGGATAATCATAGGGCAATGGTTCCAGACAGGTGTGCACGCTTACGGCTGAAGCTGGGGCGAGGGGTTACTGTCAGGACCGTACAAGACAGGGATGTCGAGTCCGAGCGCCACAGGACGTGTTTAAGCGAGTCCTGGCAGTAGCCCCTCGCCCCAGCGCCCCCACACGAAGACGAAGCCGGAAATTGTTACGACAAACCTGTCCAGGCCATGCCCGCACATTTCACCAGTCGGTCGAGAGGCTGGCCTGGGCCATACTGGTGAAATGTGCGGGCTAGGATTAAGTGGGACAGTAGTGGAACTGACCTCATTTATCGGAGTAACTTACTCCGGCCCCAATTGTCTTACTCCATCAACGACCTGACCTGCTCGCCATCACCGGTTAGTTGCCAGTGAATCAATGACACGGGAATCACGCCCTGTTGATCTACCTGTCCGAAAAAGTCAGATAAGACGATTTCTTCTTCCGATAGCCGGCCCATTTCAGCCAGTAGCCGTTCGATCAGGTATTTACCCGTGACATAGCTGCTGCCATATCCCGGTTGACGCATGTAGAGCAGTTGTTCAAAACCCAGCAGATCGAGGTCATCACGCATCCAGCCACGCGGGGTTCGGGCAACATGAAAATTCCGTGCTTCCTGCATGGTGAATATATTGGCGTGCGCATACAGGGAGCCAAGACCGCGCGCCGCACGTTGCGCCAGCATGATCCAGACAACTTCACGTGCACGCGGATTGTCGTCATACAAGCCCGCGTGCATCATCATTTCCTCAAAACCTGTCGACATGCCCTCCGAGCGGCTATCGAAAATGTTGTAGAGCAGGGCCTCGCGGCGGATAGGGCTTGGGTGCGGTTGTGTTTCCATCAATGCCAGGTCGAACCAGTGGTACCAGTGGGTCCATAATGCCAGCAGCTCATGGTGGGAAACTGTGTAGAAAAAGTTTCGCGATTCCAGCGGTACAAACTCTCCCATATGGGCGCGCAACACCGGTTCAATGTAGTCATATTTCGGCAGTATGTCTTCGTTACGCAGGAACTCGGAAAACTTGATAACG
This sequence comes from Lysobacterales bacterium, assembly GCA_033791845.1. Taxonomy (GTDB): domain Bacteria; phylum Pseudomonadota; class Gammaproteobacteria; order Xanthomonadales; family SZUA-36; genus SZUA-36. The sequence continues at coordinate 22,187 of JASJFX010000068.1, forward strand.
GCCTGATCGGCACGTTGCGCATACTCTTCGGGGCTGGCGATCGGCACCAGCGGTGGTAGTTTGCGGTTATGGAACTCCTCCAGCACCAACATGGAAACGGCTCTATCCAGTTCCCTCTGAAGCAAAGCGACCTCTTCCTCCCAGCTGAGCGGTACCAGGTGTACATTACGCAACTGCCATGTGTAATTTTCCTTGCCAATACCGGACGGTCCGGTCTTTGACGGAGATTGCGTCTCCAGCCACTTAATAAAGCCGTTAGTTGCGATCCTTGCGTTCTCGAGGGTGGCCTTGAATTCATCACCCGCCGCCTCAGTTGTGACGGCCAGCTCAACAAGTGCAATCTCCTGATCCCTCAGGTTCTGGATACCGGCAACCCAAAGCTCGCGGGCATTACCTGTCAGGTTGATACGTGCCTGTTGCAAAAGCGGTGGGATGGTTTTCAGTTGCGCGCTGAGTATGGCCTCGGCCTGTGGGTTGAGCGGGAATTCATAGGTCCACACTTCCACAAGTGCATGATGTGTGGGGCCCTCGTGGGCTGGCGTGTCACTCTGATCGGTCCAGACCGAGGTGTAATAGGCCGGATCGCGAACCCAGGGTTTTAGGACACGGATATTGAAATCCATGCCATTCATCTCGGCCCGTACCAGGTGCCAGTCAACCTGCTGAGCTACCGGCCAGTTTTCGATATCAAATGACATCAAACGGGCCTGGTAGGCTTTCAGTTCCCGGTGCCGCCGGGCGGTTGTTTCCGCCGTGTAGTCAGGCGCACCATCGAGCAAGGGCGGGCTTTCAAATTCGCGCCAGTCCTCAAACAGGACCAGTAAATCCTCATAGTTAGTGGTGCTGGTTGCCTGCTGAGCCATACCTGCCAGAGGGATGCTTGCAACAGCCAGCATCAGAACGAAGCTCAGCACGCTTGCAAAATTCGACCGGGAATATCGTCTGCAACCGTTTTTGATACCGCCACGCGGCCTGATAGCCATTGGTATCACTTCGGGGGAAGCGTCATAACAAAATCCAGACTTAATTGAACCCATGACATTAATTCCTCATCTGATTCGAACCCTTCCGGGTCCACATAAACAAAGCCCTTCATAGGCCATCAATCACACCGCTATCTGTCTTGCTTCAGGGTTTTCGGGGAGGCATTTCATCATGCTCCGGCAGTGCGCTTACGTGTGTATACCAGGCCGCTTTTGACCCACAAAAAATATTCAGCGTTGGTCTGATATCCGGGTCTTCATCCAACGTACCGGCTGGAATGATGACCACTTTTCCGCTTTTCGATAACCACGGCAATGAAGAACCACAGTTTTTACAGAAACAGGTTGCAAAATACTTTGTGTCAACCGGATCATACCTGCCCACCAGTTCTTGACCACTCAGCCAGTTGAAATGATCAGGCGATACAAACAGGTTTGCCGCGTGTGCACTGCCGGTAACTTTTCTGCAACGGGAACAGTGACAATATTGGAACACACCTATGTTTCCGGTGATTTGGTAACTCACCTTTCCGCATAAACAGCTTCCAGTAACTTTTTTGCCAGACCCCATAGAACCTCCAGAGTGTATTTTTTATGAGCCAAAACAGTTTATCGTTTTTGCACAATCACCAGTGCGATACCGCCCAGTATAGCAACAGATGCCAGGACCAATCGCAGCGTAATGGGTTCGCCCCGGAAAACAATACCACCCAGTGCCGCAATGACCGGAACACTGAGTTGCACCGTGGCTGCGCTGGTATTTTTCAAGGCAGGTAAAACGGTATACCAGATGGCGTAGCCCAGAAGTGCGAATGACGATGCCCAGCCACCCTCGCCCGCCGGGGCGGATTGTTTCATTCGCACCAGCAACCACAGCATCAACGCACCCGAAATCAGGCGAATGGCTGTGAAGCTCGCCGGGTCAATGGCGGTATGTTTAAGCGCCTGTCGGCAAAGAAGGGAATTGCCGGCGAATGCAATCATGGCCAGGCACGTCAAACTGATGATACGTGCATGGGACACGGGTCGCTGCGGGTTCAAAGCTGACTTTGGACGATTAATTTCATTGGATAAAAAACCACGCCATACTTTTCTCGTGGGCCTGATTGAACAACAAAACCCAGCTTTTTATATACACCCAATGCGTATGCAGAGGAGTTGACTGTAAATTCACCCGTGTTGCCATCACGCAGACATTCATTCATCGCAAGCTGCCAGAGTTTTTTTGCGATTCCTTTGCGGTGAAATTGTTCTGCAACAAACAAATGATACAGGTGAGCATTGCCCCTGACAGCGATAACTCCTGTGAGCAGCCCCTTAACTTCAGCGACATGGTAACGGTACCCTGATTGTATATTCAGGCTTATCGCATCCACTGTCATCGTGCTGAGTAGAAAATCTCTGCCTTGCAATGAAAGTTCCTTGGCAATAAATTTTTCAACAAGTCCACAAAGCAGCTTGCTTATGCTTTCCGAATCTTCCGGTACTGCTGCTCTTATTCTCAAACCGTACATTATTCAACTGGAACGGCTTGTATGCCTATTCCGGCAGGATATCGCCTGAACCACCCATTTCTGCAGGAAAATCCCGTTGTTTTGGCAAGCCATCTTTGATTCGCAGCGTTGCCTCCTGATAATTTACATGCACAGCAGGTCGGTGTGGAAATGTTGGAATGGCCGCAGCATAAACATCGGTGAGCCCCATACCCGGATGTTCAGATAAAAAGTGACCGCCACAGGTTTTACACCACTTGCGATCACTTTGCGGTGTCTTGTTATAGCTGCCGATATTGTCAGCGCCCCTGGTGATTTTTACCGCTTCTGGTTTCCACAAGCTGAACGCATTGACGGGGCCACCAGACCAGTGCCGGCACGACTCACAGTGGCAGTAACCCATGGCCGCGGGCTCACCGGTTACCGTAAATTCAACCGCCCCGCAAAAACAACTACCCTGGTATGTTTTCTCGCCACTCATGATATTTTCTCCATGCTCTTTTAATAGGTTTGACCATTCAGCCTAAGTTGTTTCCTGATAATTATCCAGCAAACCCAAATACATAAGGTACTGGAAGTTGCTACCATACTGCTTTAATTGATCCATAAAATTTTCAAGGAAAGAACACATGATAGACATAACAGGGCAATCCTATATTGCAGGTCATTGGGTGAGTCCGGAAGGCACAAAATTCCAGTCATTCAATCCTTATAGCAAAACGTCCATGTATCAATTTGCTTCATGTGGTGCCGGTGACATTGATAAGGCGGCTAAGGCGTCCGGCAAGGCATTTCAGATTTACCGTAACCTGGATGGCAGGACCATTGGTTTTTTCCTCAATTCCATTGCCGACGAAATTGAAGCTTTGGGCGATCAGCTTTTAGAAGTGTGTGACTCTGAAACCGGCCTGGGTCTGGCTCGACTGACCGGCGAACGTGGTCGTACCTGTGGTCAACTTCGAGCCTTTGCCGAGTTGGTGATAAATGGTGAATGGGTACAGGCCAGTATTGATACCGCCATACCCGACCGCGCCCCTGTACCGAAACCCGATTTGCGTCGCATGATGAAAGCCATTGGACCCGTTGCAGTTTTTGGTGCGTCCAATTTCCCTTTCGCCTTCAGTACGCTGGGTGGAGATACGGCATCTGCCCTCGCTGCAGGTAACCCCGTTATTGTTAAAGGTCACCCCGCCCACCCTGCAACATCAGAACTTTTCGCACATGCCATCACCAGGGCGATAGAAAAATGCGGTGTTCCCACAGGTGTGTTCTCCTTATTACAAGGCATGGGTAATGAATTGGGTACCGGCCTGGTAAAACACCCGGTTATTCAGGCCGTAGGTTTTACCGGTTCAGAGCGTGGTGGCCGGGCATTGATGGATATTGCGGCGGCGCGTCCCCAACCGATTCCGGTATTTGCGGAAATGGGTAGCATCAACCCCCTGTTTGTCGGCCCCAACACACTGCAGGCACAGGCTGAAAGTATCGCTACCGGACTGAGTGGTTCGGTGTGTATGGGTACCGGCCAGTTCTGTACTTCACCCGGAATCGTGGTATCAGTTGCCAGCGAGCTTTTTGAAACCACGTTGAAAACCAAACTATCCGAGGCACCGCGTGGTTACCTGCTCAATCCCCAGATTGCCGCCTCGCTGCAGGCCGGTCTCGAAAACCTGAACAATCATCCGCAGCTTGAATGGTTAAACAGGGCAGACTTTGAAGCTGGCAGCATGACACCGCCGAACGCCGTCTTTAAGACCAGCGGTAAAGATTTTCTCGCGGATAAAGCTCTTTCGGAGGAAGTTTTTGGACCCGTGACGGTGTATGTCGAATGCGAAAACGAAGCACAGATAATGAAAGTCGCTGAAAACCTGAACGGCAACCTGACCGCCAGTGTTCACGCCGATGAAGACATGGAACTGGCCGAAAAACTTTTCAATGTACTGGAACAAAAAGTCGGCCGTGTTATTTATAACAGTTACCCGACAGGGGTTGAAGTATGCCCGTCACAACAGCATGGCGGCCCCTACCCGGCATCGTCCGTTTCTACCTCAACCAGTGTGGGTGTTGGCGCCATTGTTCGCTTCGCACGTTTTGTCGCCTTCCAGGGAACACCTGATGCATTGTTGCCGGAAGCGTTGAAAAATGAAAACCCGTTGGGTATTTATCGCCTGGTAAATGGCGAATTAACCACGGCAGGCATCTGAGAAGACCCGCAAAATTCTCATGAGCGAGTCATATGAGTAAAACGATTCAGAATCCGATCATTCGCGGATTCAACCCCGATCCCTCAATACTGCGTGTTGAAGATGATTTTTATGTTGTGACATCCACATTCGAGTGGTTTCCCGGCTATCAAATCCATCATTCCCGCGACTTACGCCATTGGCAACTGGTCGGTCGCCCGCTAAACCGGGTCTCACAACTTGATATGTTGGGTGTCCCGGACTCCTGTGGTGTTTGGGCCCCTTGTATAAGCTACAAACCACATAACAAAACGTTCTACCTGTTGTATGTAAATGTACGTTCATTTGACGGCCCCTTCAAAGACACACCCAATTATGTTGTTACTAGCGATGACATACTTGGCGACTGGTCCGAGCCTGTGTATTTAAACTCCAGCGGTTTTGACGCTTCTTTTTTTCATGATGACGATGGAAAAACCTGGCTGGTGAATATGATCGTGGATCACCGCAAGAACAAGTTCTTTGGCGGTATTGTTTTGCAGGAATACGATTGCGAACAAAATAAAGCCGTCGGTGAGATTCACAATATTTTCCAGGGTACGGAACATGGCCGTACGGAAGGCCCGCATATTTACAAGCGCAACGGCTGGTACTACTTATTGGTAGCAGAAGGCGGCACCGGTTACGAACACTGCATAACACTTGCACGCTCCCGGGATATCACCGGCCCTTACGAAGTACACCCCGAAAACCCCATCATCACGGCAAAAAACACTCCTGAAAACTTTTTGCAACGAGCCGGTCATGGTGATCTGGTGGAAACCAAAGACGGTGACTGGTTCACCGTTTTCCTGACCGGTCGCCCACTAACCCAACGCGGACGCTGTATCACGGGGCGGGAAACCAGTATTGAAAAAGTAGAATGGCGTGATGGCTGGTTGTATTTATCCTGTGGTGGCAACGTGCCGCGTGAAATTGTCGAAGCGCCTGACTGGCCGGATTATGGTTTTGCACCCGAACCCGCGCGTCTGGATTTTGACAATGCAGACATCAATATAAATCTTCAGGCGTTGCGTGTTCCCATGACAGATGACTGGGTTAACCAGACAGACAGACCGGGCTTTTTGCGTTTGTACGGCCGTGAATCTCTTGGCTCCTGTTTTCAACAGAGCCTGGTGGCTCGCCGGGTACAGGCACATCACACCGTGACGACAACATGCCTGGAGTTTAAGCCGGTCAGTTTCCAGCAAATGGCGGGGCTTGTGTGTTACTACAATACCAACCACTACCATTATCTGTATGTTTACGGTAATGATGACGGCACGGGTAAATACCTCGGCATCATCAGTTGCGACAAACTGGAAGCGACTGAGCCGGCAGGTGAACCCGTCGATATTAGCGGTGCCGACAGGATTTTCCTCAAAGCGGACTTCAATGGTGCCAGGCTGCAGTTCTATTACGCGCTTGATAACGAGCCCGGTGATACCCAATGGCAAAAAATTGGGCCGGTGCTTGATGGCAGTATTTTGTCAGACGAATATGTTGAAGGTTACCCCGGTCCCTTCCGGCCGTGCTTCACCGGGGCATTTGTGGGTTTGTGTTGTCAGGATCTGTCCGGTTGCGGATTGTATGCTGATTTTGATTGGTTCGAGTACCGGGAGTAACTCCGCTAGAGTTTAATTTCCACCATTGGCTCAAGACTTTTATTCAAGAGCACTTCTTCATTGTCGAGGGGCGCTGGTGTGGGTACCCGGTACCAGGTCACGCCACAAGCACTTCCCTGTGGGCTCGGACTCGACTTCCCTAACAGTGTGCTAATTTGAAAGCAGCCGCTCCTGCGCATCCCTGCGCCCGCGGCATACCGCTCATCCTGAACATAACGGACCTGATACCGGGTACCCACACCAGCTTCAGCCGAACAGTGGTATGTCTTATCGACTTAAGTACGCTATTTGCCCAGGGGTAGAAAAACACTGGCGTACTTGTGAAGCTCTGACATATCTACACATGATTTATTCATTTTCAATTTGAGTGTTCACGCCAACCGTGTATAATGTAAACGTTTACATCAATCATCAGGCGTACCTAAATAACCATGAAAACCGTTGTTGGTATTGATCTCGGAACCCAATCTTTGAAAGTCGTTTTCTATGACTACTCAGCACGTGAAATTGTTGCATCTGAAAGTGCGGCGCTTGATCTGTATCAGAACGACAGCGGCACCGCAGAGCAGCATGCCCACTGGTGGCTGAATGCTTTAACCGAGGTAATGGGCAAAATTGATGCCGGCATTCGCCATTCGGCTGTGACTGTTGGTGTCTCCGGGCAACAACATGGTTTTGTGCCAATGGGAAAAACCGGTGAGGTACTGGCACCTGTAAAACTTTGGTGTGACACATCCACCGTGGCTGAATGCGATGAAATAATGACCGCCTACGGTGGTGAAAAAAAATGCGTCGACGAGGTAGGTAATCTGATCGCACCCGGCTTTACCGCATCCAAAATCCGCTGGTTCGCAAAAGAGGGTGGCGCTCTGTATGACCAGCTCGACTGCATAATGCTTCCACATGATTACCTGAACTATTTCCTGACAGGTGAACGATGCATGGAGGCCGGTGATGCCTCGGGTACGGGTCTGCTCAATATCAGGGAACGAAGCTGGTCAACGGGCATGTTGAGTGCCGTTGACCCGGATCGGGATCTGTCTGAATACCTGCCGCCACTTCGCACTAAAGCCGGCATCATTGGCCATATCAATGCTAATGCTGCAGGAAAGACAGGTCTGCCCGAGGGCATTCCCGTATCCACCGGCGGTGGTGACAACATGATGGGAGCGATTGGAACCGGAAACGTGAGCCCGGGCAAAATCACCATGAGCCTGGGAACATCCGGCACGGTGTATGCCTATTCCGATCAACCGGTCATCGACCCGAGAGGGGAAATTGCGGCATTCTGCTCCTCTACCGGTGGCTGGCTGCCCTTGTTGTGCACAATGAATTGCACGGTAACGACCGAATTGATGAGGGGCTTGCTGAGTGCAGATATCGAAGAATTCGAAAACCGGATTTCACGAGTCCCACGAGGAGCAGACGGTGTTATCACCCTGCCCTTCTTCAATGGTGAACGAACACCCAACCTGCCCAGTGCAAAGGGTTGTATCGTTGGTCTGGACTCTCAGAATACCCGCCCGGAAAACCTGCTCAGATCCGCGATGGAGGGTGCAACTTTTGCCCTCCGTTACGGTGTAGACAGGTTACGTGACTTAGGGTTAGAGACCTCTGAGATCTGTCTGACCGGCGGTGGTGCCGGCAGCATGACCTGGAGACAGGTCGTATCGGATGTCTGTAACGCACCCGTAACCATATTGGAGCAGGATGAAGGTGCTTCTTTTGGCGCGGCCTTACAGGCATTGAGCATACTCGAGGGTGCTGACGAAAGTGATTTACAACAGCTGGTGGATGGGCACCTGAACCATAACGAGGCCCTGTGCTGCGAGCCCAAAAAATCCGCCGTGAGTTTTTATAATGAAGCGTATGGCAATTACCAGCAAGCCGTGCGTACGATTACACCTCTCTACACATGAGCAGCTGGTTTGATTGACTCCGGTTTTGAATAAGCGTTAACAAACGTATCTGAAATTATTGAGGTTACAGAACATGAGCAGAACACTATTTGTTGGACAGCAGGAATATTTTCCAGGTATTGGCCAAATTCAATATGAGGGTCCCGGTTCGGACAACCCCCTGAGTTTTAAAGCCTACGATGCCAACAAGGTGGTTGGTGACAAGACCATGGAAGAACACCTGCGTTTTGCCGTGTGCTACTGGCATACATTTTGTGCCGATGGTGCAGACCCATTTGGCCCCGGCACACGTGTTCATCCCTGGGGCGGAAGTGCTGACAAGATGGTCAATGCCCGTAATAAACTGGACGCGGCCTTTGAGTTTTTCACCAAGATGGATGTGCCGTTCTACTGCTTTCATGACCGCGATATGGCGCCTGAGGGTGACACCGTTGCCGAATCCGAAAGCAATCTTGAAACACTGGTTGCCCTGGCAAAAGAACGCCAGGAAGCCACCGGTATGAAATTGCTGTGGGGCACAGCCAACCTGTTCTCCCACCCCAGGTTCATGAATGGTGGCGCCACCAACCCGAATTTCAATGTGGTCACCTATGCCGGCGCACAGGTTAAGGCGGCTCTAGATGCCACTATTGCGCTTGGTGGGCAAAATTACGTTTTCTGGGGTGGCCGTGAAGGTTACGCCTGTCTGCTGAACACCAATACCGCCAAGGAGCTGGATCATCTTGGGCGTTTTCTGACGATGGCGCGTGATTACGGTCGTTCCATCGGCTTTAGGGGAACCTTCCTGATCGAGCCCAAACCAATGGAGCCAATGTACCACCAGTACGATGTGGACTCACAAACGGTGATTGGATTTCTACGGCAGCATGGTCTGGAAAAAGACTTCAAACTCAATATCGAAGCCAATCATGCAACCCTTGCCGGGCATAGTTCTGCCCACGACCTGCAAATGGCGGTTGATGCCGGCATGCTCGGTTCAGTCGACGCCAACCGTGGTAACCCGCAAAACGGCTGGGATACCGACCAGTTCCCGATGGATATGTACGACTGTGTACAAAATATGATGATCGTGTTGAAGCAAGGTGGCCTCGGCTCCGGCGGTTTCAACTTCGACGCCAAGGTAAGACGCGAATCAACCGACCTGGAAGACCTCTTCCTCGCTCATATTGGCGGTATGGATGCCTATGCCCGTGCCCTGCTAATTGCTGAGCGTATCAACGGCGAGGGTAAAATCGAAACATTCAAAAACCAGCGTTACCGCAGTTTTGATGAAGGGGCCGGTCAGCAATTTGAAGCTGGTGAACTGAGCCTGTCAGACCTGCGCGATATCGCGGCTTCCAACCCCGAAACTGCATTGGAAAGTGGTAAGCAGGAGTGGGTCGAGAGCGTGCTCAACAATTACATGTTCGCACGCAAACACACACCTCGCTCATAGGATTGCCTGTGCTTGATTAAAAGCGACCCAATTCACTGACTTTTGAACTTCAGAAGCGGGGCTGCGTACGGAGTGAATTGGGTCGCTTTTTTACTGCCGGGCCTCGTATTTCACCCAATCAACTTCCATTTCCCAATTTTGCGTCATCGCAGCATCATTGATCTTTGCAAAGTTGAGGATTGCAAACATTGGCTCGGGCAGTTCATCAGCTATACCTTCGTTGCGATATATCTCAACACCATCAAGACGAAAAATGATGTCTTTGCCGGCCCACTCAACGGCGTACTCGTGGTACTCAGCAAGGTTGGCTTCCCGCACCAGCATCAAGGCCTGCCAGTCACCTTTACCGCACTCCCCTTCATTCTTGATCGTCCGGGCAGCATAGTGATTGGGGCCACCATCGCTATGGTGTTCGAAGATATCGATCTCACCAGACCCGGTCATCGGCCAGCACACCGTCTCATCGGGTTCTTCTACCGGCGGTTCGTTGTTATAGGCACCGAGCAACCACCAGGCAGGAAACATCCCGTTCTGACCACTGTTCTCAACTTTCAGACGTGCGGTCCAACGCCCCCTGGCAAACTCTTTGCGATTTTTGGAAGAGATACGTCCGGCAACATACTGCGTGTCGTGATGTTTTTTGCCGGTCTTGTCGAAATTGTCACACGGCTGTTTTTTGCCCAGATCGATCACGCGTAGTTTGAGGGTGCCATCACTGACTTCACGGGTATTGTACTTCCCATCCCTGACGTAGCATTGGTCCTCTTCATTCACCCATAAAATCTGATCGCGCCAGTTTTCAGTGTCGAAGGTATCAAACTCATCTAAGAAAACCGTTTTCCAGCCTTCTGAATCTTCCTGCCCGGGGGCGCCATTCGCGTAAGCTGAAAAAAATATTGCTGAAGCGATTAACACGGTTAAAAATTTCATATGATCTCCAGTTAACAGTCCTTTCAGAAGAAGGTCGATACATGAATAAAATACCAAGCTGTATCAAGCAGCAAGGCGAGTCCAACATTCAAAGTGACATTAGCTGTTAAACCAGCCCTTCATCCTGGCAAGGTAACTACCTTTCATATGCCGGGACTGCTCAACGGTAGGAACTTTCGGATCGAAATCCCTGAACTCCATGGTAGGCGCACCTCCCGGGAAATAAAGCAATGCCAACGGGGTGCCAGGCCGGATAGCGTATACACCACCGCCGCTGACCAGCTTGTCCTTGAACGCTTGCTGGTGAATGATCATGTTGATATTGAGTTTCTGTTTCAGTTTATCATTCAGAGGTAAAATCCCCTCCATTGCCTTGAGACCGCTGACATTCTCTGGTGTGTAGGGAAATGTATTCAGAAACAACGGCAAACAGGGTTCATCGGTGTGAAGAAAAACCTTGATGCCAATCTTGAAACTTAGGTAATCAGAAAAAACCGGACCCATCTGGCTGACAAGATCATGTCTGTCGATCTCCATCTGCTCCGGATTGCAATTGATCCTGATTCTGGTTTCACCCTTGGGTACCCCAATGTCAACCTGCGATGGGCACTTGATCAGTAGGGAATTCTTAAAAAGTGTGACGAAAGAGGGGCACATCGCCGCTGTGAGTTCACTGCTTTTGCCGGCTTTGGTGAACCACCCGGGCCTGCTTTTTCGGCACTCTACGATGAACTCTTGCGGGTTCTGAACCAGGAAAGGGTTCTGGGACTCAACGACCAAATTCACTATTTTGAACTTCCTTTCATTGCCATCAAGAAATCCTGATGTGATGGGCTCGCGTCCAC